>NZ_JAXBLV010000208.1:0-47134 GCF_034097035.1 Gemmata algarum | reverse complement strand
CACCGGTCACGTGTCCGAGCACGGGTGGCTTTTTACGGCCCGCGCGGGGCGCACGCTTCTAAAGGCAATGTTTGACAGGATCGACAGGATGAACAGGATGAAGACCGATCGATTTTAAATCCTGTTCATCCTGTCGATCCTGTCAAACATTGCCTTCGCATCGCTATCGCGCGTTCGTGCCCCGCTCCCGGGCGGTCGCGGCTCGTCAACAACAGCGGCGCCGCAGGTGGGTTCATGTATAAGGCCTACGCGCCCGGGGCGCCGCCCGGCCCGGGGTCGCAAACCGCGTTCAGTCGCTTGATCGCCGTGTGCCGCTCGGCCGCCTTCGCGAACCGCTCCACGAGCGTGACCTCATCGGCCCCCACGGACAGCCGTTCGAGGAGGTCGCAGGAGGCCTGGTACCCGGCGTCCCGGCCGAGCGCCTTTCCCAGCACCATCAGCGTCGCCCCGCTGAACGCGACGCCGACGAACTCCAGCCGCATCACGAACGACGAGTAGGTGGTGGCGTGCCGGTTCAGGCTGCCCGGTGAGCGGGTGATTTGTTCGACCACCTCGACCGTCGTCCCCCGCCACTCGTTCAGGCGCTCGACGAGGGCCGCCAGGTCGTGCATCAAGAGCGTGTTCATTGTGAGACCGTCCGGGGTGCCGGCCGTGACCGCCGCGGCGGGGCGGTCGCGGTCGCGCCAACCGTGATGGTACGGGACGCCCCTTCGGGCTACCATCACCCCCGCCGGCCCCGCGGCGGGCGCGAACCTGTTCGCCGGCGCTCGTCTCGGAATAGACCGGAGGGGCCGTTTCATCCACGTGCGCGAGCACTTCGGCACGGGATGTTCCACCAAATGAAGCCCGCGTTCGTTACCGCGCATTTGTGTCAGGGGTTTTTAATTTGCGGAGCCGCAGAAGGACGGACGAAGATCGGACGTGAGCCAATGGGGTGCAGATCATGAAGATTGTTTCACTGCTCATTGTGTTCGGCGCCGGCGCGGTGATCGGTTGGGGCGCCCGCCCGAGCGGGTCAGGGCTCGACGGCACCTGCCCGAAACAGGTCCTCGTTCAGCACCCCGATCCGGACCGGGTCGGGCTGAGCATGTGGACCTCCGTCCGTTTGTGCCGGGTCGGCGACACCGACCTGGATGCGTTCCCCCCGCTCACCACGCCGGGCGAGTACTGGGTCTTCACGATCGACGGCGTCCGCTACTGCGGCGTCGGGCGGGAGCAGAAGCGCCTGGTGAACGTCCCGTGAGCCGCCCTTCGGCCCTCATCGTAGCCGCAGCGTTGCTTCCAGTGGCTCTGTAGCCGATGGACTGGTACAGTAACACTACGTAATTTGGGCGTTTGCAAGTGGCGACACGCCAATACGTGAGTGACTGTATCAGGCCGCGGAGTAGTCAATGAGACTGATTTTGGTTTTCGCATTAGCGGCCTTCGCCGGCGTGGCCGTTAATGCCGATGAGAAAGTGGAGAAGATCGACGCCGAAAAACTGATCGGCAAGTGGCAGATAAAGGAAAAGCCCGGGGCCGAGGTTGAATTTGGCAAGGACGGCAAAATGAGGATAACCGCTGATGGGGTCAAGCTGGAGCCCGATGCCCACGAGCGATCGTATAAGGTTGACAATAATAAAATAGTTGCGACCACGGCTGATGGTAAAAAGGACATGACGTACACCGCCATTAAGATTGCTGATAATGAGATTGTGATCACCAACCGCGGCCAGGTGGAGACGCTGATTCGCGTTCAGGAAAAGCCTTAACCGGGGCGCCGGCCGCTCGCGCCACCATCCGGGAATGACGAGCGGCTTACACCCGAGCTTGGACCGTGAACCGCTGAGTGAAGTTTCACCCGCCGGAGTGCCCATCCTTCAATCGAGACACCGGGGGCTCTCCGGGTGTCTGAATAGCTGATGATGTGCCGTCCATGTCATGCACCGTGAACCGTTTGGCACTTGGCTGACGGGACGGCATCGAAAAGGAATTGCGCGCTTTGTGCTGGCAACGGCGACGGCCGCGCTTTTTTGGGAAGGCGTTTGTACCACGCCCCAAAGGGCATAACCCGAAAGCACGTCGGTTGCAACGGCCGAGCGGTGGGGAGTTGAACTCCTCAGCTCCCGTCACTGACGTGACTTTGGCTCGTTTCTGCCTACCCCTGGAAAACGAAGAAAGCCCTGGTTTCCCAGGGCTTTCGCGAGGTGGAGGTGAGGAGAGTTGAACTCCTGACCTCTTGAATGCCATTCAAGCGCTCTACCAACTGAGCTACACCCCCTCGGCTGAAATTAACCTAGTGGCGGAACGGGGCGGCGTCAACCCTCTACCGCCGCGAGTCGTTGAACTAGACGCGAACACCTCCCGGCCGCACAATCATCCCAGTTCCCGACGCGGACCGGAGGCGAGTGGTGAAGAAGCACGCGGCGAAGTGGGTCGTTCCGTTCCTGAAATACGGCGTCGGGTTCGCCCTGCTCGCGTATGTCATTTCGCGGTACTGGGAGCCGAAGACGACCGTCAAGGTCGATCCCCAAACCGGGGTGGAAACCGTCCTCGTCACGCCCGGCATCGGGGAAATGATTCAAGGCCCCATCGCGTTCGAGTGGCTGGCCGGCGCCGCCCTGCTGATGGTCGTGGCCGCGGCGCTGCAAATTTACCGCTGGTACCTGCTGGTTCGCGCGCTCGACCTGCCCTTCGGCGTGCGGAACGCCTACCGGCTCAGCCTCGTGGGGATCTTCTACAACACGTTCATCCCCGGCTCGGTCGGCGGCGACCTCGTGAAGGCGTACTTCATCGCGCACGCCCACCCGGAGCGGAAGTCGCGGGCCGTGGCGTCGGTCATCGCGGACCGCGCGCTCGGGCTGTTCGGGCTCATCCTGTTCGTCGCCGTGCTGGGGTCCGTGGCCTGGGCGACCGGCGACCCGCGCATCTCCCGGAACCCGGACCTCCAGAAGATCGTGAAGCTCATGGCCGCGATCGCGTCCGGGAGCGTGCTCGGGTTCCTGCTCCTGGGGCTGTTGCCGGCGCACCGCGTGGACCGGTTCGCCGGGCGCCTGAAGTGGGTCCCGAAGCTCGGGGCCGCGCTGGCGGAGATGTGGTACGCGGTGTGGGAGTACCGGAAGCGGTTGAGGGTGGTGGCGGTCGGGGTGCTGCTGTCGGCGGTGTCGCACTTCGGGCTGGTGTTCGCCTTCCACTGCGCGTCCCGGGTGTTCCCGCCGGCGGACCCGGCCGCGGAACTGGCCAGCGCGTCCGAGCACATGGTGATCGCGCCGATCGGGTTCATCGCCCAGGCGATCCCGATCACCCCGGGCGCGGTGGGCGTGGCCGAGGGCGTGTTCGCGTGGCTCTACAAGCTGTCCGATCGCCCCGAAAGGCGGGGCATCATCGCCCGGCTCTCGCTCCGGCTCGTGGAGTGGCTCATCGCCCTCACCGGCTACCTGGTGTTCCTGCGGATGCGGGCCGAGGTGCGCGAGATCCAGCACGACATCGAGGTCGAAGGGGAAGCCGGCGGGGCCGAAGCCGCGAACCCCAAGACCTGACACCGTATTCTGTCGTTCCGAGCTGGTGCGGTGCCGGGAGCCGCATCCAGGCCCACTTCGGCCGGATGCGGCCTCACCCCGGGCCGCTGGCCCCGTTCCGGAGCCAGCGGGCGGGCAGGCCGCCGGTGCGGAACACGTCCGTCAGCATCTGGCGGGCGGTGGCGTCGCGCACCGTCGCCTCCATCGCGGCGACCGTCTGTTCGACCGGGTACCCGACCCGCTTCAGTTGCACCTCGTCGCCGTCGATCACCGCGTACGACGCCAGCGGGTTGCCGTCGCGCCCGATCCCGACGCTGCCCGGGTTCACGACCAGCGTCGCGCCCACCTGAAGGGTGTACGGGATGTGGGTGTGGCCCGCGAGCAGGTAGTCCACCTTCAGCCCCGCGAGCCGGGGCTTCCAGAACGCCGGGTCGGGCGGGGCGTACTCGTCCATCGGGTCCCGCGGGGTCGCGTGGACCATCAGGAACCGCTTGCCGCTCAGGGTGAACATCCGCGACGTGGGGAGCTCGGCCAGGTACCGCCGCTGCACCGGCGAGAGGGCCGCGACCGAGAGCGGGCGGGTGACGGCGGTGAGGAACCGGAACCCGCCGGCCCCCTGGATCTCGACGTTCTGCGCCGCCCCGTGGTCGTGGTTCCCGCGGACGCAGTGGGCGGCGTGGCGGCGCACCCAGTCCACGCACCACGCCGGCTCGGGGCCGTAATCGACCAGATCGCCGACGCACAGGCACAGGTCGAACGGCTCGCGGACGGCTTCGAGCGCGGCCCGGTTCCCGTGAATGTCCGCGACCACCAGCACGCGCATGCGTCGGCCCCCTGTCGCGAATTCTAGGGCACGAACGCGGGGCGGGAAGCGACGGGCGGGAGCCGGAAGAGGAGTGGCCACAAAAACGCACAAAAGACGAAGGCAGCAGAGGATTGGCCGCAAAAAAGCACAAAAGGCACAAAAGGGAACCTAAGACGAAGGCGGAAGAGGATTGGCCGCAAAAAAGCACAAAGGGCACAAAAGGGGACATAAGACGAAGGCAGTAGAGTTGTTTTAAAACACTTCTCTTCGTCTTAGGTTTTCTTTTGTGCCCTTTGTGCTTTTTTGCGGCCAATCCTCTTCCGCCTTCCGCCTTCCGGCTTCCGCCCGTGCTCACCTCATCGTGTTCGGATCGAGCGTGACGCGGGTGACGCCCGGCACCTTCCGCACGGCCCCGGCGAAGTCCCAGACGTCCGCGGCCCGCGGGACCGACCCGGACACGAGCACGGCGCCGCCCGGCTTCAGTTCGGCCGTCAGCTTCGCGAACCGCGGGTCGGCGGCGCGGATGGCGGCCACCGCGGCCAGCACGTCGGCGGGCTTCGGGCCGGTGCCGGTCAGCGCGCCGGGGGCGGTGAACCCGCCGGGCGGCAGGTCCGGCGCGCCGCTCGCGCGGGGCAGCACCGGGGCGCCCAGGATGTTGACCGGGGCGTTCAGCGTGCTCGGGTGCTGCACGACGACCGTCTTGCCCGGCTCGGCCGCCACGAGCTCGGCGGACGGCGGCAGCGGCGCATTGGGGGCGAACCCGGCGGGGGCGGCCGGCGGCACCACGACGCCCGGCAGCGCCGCCCCGGCGGGCCGGTTGCCCGGCTTCATTTGGCTCGCGAGCGCCCGCAGCAGCGGGTCGGGGGCCGCGTCCACGAAGCAGGTGTTCTTCACCGACTCGACCCCGGGGACCGCCCGGGCCACCGCCTCGGCGCGCCGCATGACCTCCGCGCTGGCGACCGGCCCGCCGATCACCGCGCCCCGGTCCACGACGCTCACCACGATCGGCACGTTGCGGAGCACCGGGTCGGCGTCGAACGCCACCTGGATCGCGCTGCCCAGCGTCAGCTCGGCGAGCGTGACCGTCTTGACCACCGGGGCCGCGGGCGGGAGCGGGTCCGCGGCGAACAGTTGCCCCGCCGTTGCGGCCCAGGCGAGCGCGGCAACCGTGCGAAGGGGTGTCGATGTCAGCAGGTGCGCAAACATGGTGAACCTCACCGGCCGGGTGCGTTCACGACGGTTGTCGCGAATCGCCGCGCCGCGGGCGTACCTCTATTCTCAGTCACGGTCAGTTGAGGTGAAATTGCGCCGTGTAATTTTTACCGGATGAAGTGGAGCGAATTGTTCCACCCGTACCACGCAGCGAACGGCGTCCGGTCGGCGAAGGCGTTCGGCGTGGGTAAGATGTGCGGCCGGCGGGCTGTCCGGGCGGGCGGGTAACGCCGAACCCGATGAGTCGGTATCCAGGCCGTATTCTGGAGCCGGCCTCTGCGACAGGGCTGTTCCGTGTTTGGGTCCGGGTTGTCGGAGCAAGCCCCCTCCCCCAATGGAAGCGGGGCTCAACGCGCCGGTGTTTTTAAGCCCCTCTCCCCGTGGGGGAGGGGTTGGGGAGGGGTCTTCGTAGCCCGCTCAGGTACATACACGGAACGGCCCTGTCACAGAGGCCGGCTCCGGAACACAGCCTGGATACCGACTCATCGGATTCCAGTCGTTTCAAGTTCGCGCAGCGCGGTTCTGGTTTTGGAGTGTGGTCCGCTCACTCCGTGAGCGGTCGCTCCGCGCGTCCGATTCGCTCCGTGGGCGTGCCGGCTCGGTCGTTGCGTGCCACGCGCATCCGATACCCGGAGCGACCGCTCACGGAGTGAGCGGACCACACTCAACGGCCTGTGGATGGGTCTGCTACACCAACTGGAAACTACTGGATTCCGTATCACTCCTCGGGCGGCGGCAGGGGCATGTGGTGCAGGCCGGTGGCGTCGCCGGCGAACGCGGACTTCATCGGCAAGCGGACGGTGAACTTGCTCCCCTTGTCGGGGACGCTCTGCACGAGGATGTCGCCGCCGTGCTCGCGCACGATCTTGCGGCTCACCGGCAGCCCCAGCCCCGTCCCGCGGCTCCCCTTGGTGCTGACGAAGGGCTTGAAGATGTCCTCGAGCTTGTCCGCCGGGATGCCCGGGCCGTTGTCCATGACGATCACCTTCGCCCAGTCCCCGTCGGGCTCCAGCAGCGCCTGAACGGAGAGCTTCGCGCCGGGCCGGTCCGCCAGGGCGTCGAGCGCGTTGCCCGCGAGGTTCAGCACGGCCCGGTGGATGCCCTCGGCGTCGCACGGCACCGCCGACACGCCGGCGCCGGGGCGCCAGTCGATGGCGACGCCGCGGTCCGCGGCCCGCCCCCGCACCAGCTCGAGCACGTCCGCGCACAGGTGGTTCAGGTCCGTCGGCTCGACGACCGGCTCGCGCTCCTTCGAGTAGCTCAGCATGTCCAGGATCAGGTCGTCGATGCGGTTCTGGTTCCGCTCGACGAGCTTCCACCCCTTGCCGAGCAGGTCCGGGTCGGACTCCTTCATGGCGGTGCGCACCATGTCGGCCCCGAACCGCACGCCCTGCATGATGTTCTTGATGTGGTGCGACAGGGCGGCGATCGTCTGCCCCACGGCGGCGAGCCGCTCGGCGTTCACGAGGGCCTGGTGGTAGCGGCTCTCCTCCACCGCGATGGCGGCCTGGTGCGCGATCGCGCTGGCCAGGTGCAGGTGGTCCTCGGTGAACGTGGTCGCCTCCAGCCCGCGGCTCATCACCCGCTTGAGGGACGACTGGGTGTCGAGGAACAGCACCCCCACC
This sequence comes from Gemmata algarum, assembly GCF_034097035.1. NCBI lineage: Bacteria > Pseudomonadati > Planctomycetota > Planctomycetia > Gemmatales > Gemmataceae > Gemmata > Gemmata algarum. The sequence continues at coordinate 39,995 of NZ_JAXBLV010000208.1, read as the reverse complement.
ACCTCGCGCCGCCCCTTCATGGGGACGCAGATCGCCTCGCGGATGTTGTGCCGGTGCAGGCTCTCGACCGCGCGGAACCGGTCGTCGGAGTGGACGTCCGACACGAGCACCCCCTGCGCCGCGCGCATCACGTGCTCGACGACGGTGCGGCTGACCGCCAGCTCCTCCTGCCGGTTCGTCCCCTCGCGGTAGCGGACCGCCTTGGGCACCAGCCGCCCGGACTCGTCGCGGAGCACGAAGCACCCGTGGTCCGCCTCCACCGACTTGAACACGAGGTCCATGACGGCGTCGAGGAGCTGGTCCACGTCGAGGATGTGGCTGATGACCGCGGCGGTCTCGTACAGCGCCGCGAGGCTGGCGAGCCGGGCGCGCACCCAGTCCGTCGCCGCCGCCGGGCGGGCCAGGATCTGGCTCCCGGCGTCCGCCGCCACGGTGCGCAGGATCGCGGAGTTCAGGTCCGGCTCGGGGCGGGCGTGGAGCCGGACCCGCTCGGTCAGCTCGCCGCCCGCGGCCGGGGACTCGTTGCGCCCGGCGGTGAACACGAGCACCGACTGGCCGACGGTGATGGCGTCGCCGCTGCGGAGCGGGGCCACCTGCACCGGCTGGCCGTTCAGGAGCGTGCCGTTGCCGCTGCCGAGGTCCCGCAGCTCGTACCCGTGCGGGACCGCCCGCACCTCGAGGTGCCGGCGCGACACCTGGGTGTCGTGCAGCGGCACCGCGTTGGCGGAGTGCCGGCCGACGGTGACGGACGGGCTGGTCAGCTCGAACTGCTTGCCCTCGTCCACGCCGCGGATGACGATCAGTCGTGGCACGCACGTTCCCCCGGATCCAGAGCGACGCTTTAATACCGTAACCGTGCGGGCCGCGTGAGGCAACAGCCTTGAGGTCCGCGGCCCCTCCTCACGCGGCATCCGACAGCGCGCGGTTTCGGCTCACGCAGTAAAATGTCGGAAATACATTAGCCGACGGCTTTTGCGTCCGCCGGTCGGCTTCGATCTCCGCCCCGGCCGCGTCTGTCTGTCCGAGCCGCTCTTGGCGCGAACGCACGCATCAGATTTAATGCTGTCGGTCTAACTGAAGCCGGTCGCGGCGCAGAACCGATCAGACTGAACAGGCGCGCGGGGACACGTCGCCAGTAGCGCGTCCGCCCGCCGCACACGGAGAAGCCCTCATGCCGTCGCCCCGCCCGCAGACCCCGAGCGCCCGCCTCCGCTGCGAGCCGCTGGAGGACCGGCTCACACCCGCGTTCGTGCCCGCCCCGACCACCGGGCCGTCGATCCTCCATTTCGAATATAACGATGCTCCCATCCCGTCCCCGTTCGGCACCCTCGGGGCGCTCGAGGCCCCCGGCTCGTCGCTCACCGTCAACGTGTACCGCGACGGCGGGGCGGACGACGCGGTGTCGGTCAAGGTGACGGCCACCGGCCTCACCGCCACCGCGGGGGCGGACTTCGTCGGCGGGGACTACACGGTCTCGTTCGCCCCGGGGCAGCGGGTCGCCACCGTCCAGATCCCGATCATCGACGACGGGCTGGCCGAATCGACCGAGGAGCTGAGGCTCACGATGTCCGCCCCGACCGGCGGCGCGCAGATCGATTGGGGGGCCGTGACCGCCCGGATCGTGGACGGGGACGCCCCGCTCGTGGCGTCGGCCGAGCTGCCCGCCGCGCCCGGCGGCGAGACCTCCGTGCGCCTGGCCAGCGCGAACCGGTGGGTGCTCCTGCCGGCGGAGCTGACCCCGCGGCTGGTGCCGTTCGCCGGGTACGGCGGCGCGGTGTCCGTGGCGCTCGGGGACGTGAACCGCGACGGCACGTGGGACGTGATCGCCGCGGCCACGAACGGGCACGTGAAGGTGCTGGACGGCCGCACGGGGGCCGAGCTGCGCTCGTTCCTGGCGTACACCGGGTACACGGGCGCGGTGCGGGTGGCGGCCGGGGACGTGGACGGCGACGGGTACGCCGACCTCATCACCGGGGCCACGCTCAACGGCCACGTGAAGGTGTTCAGCGGGGCGACCGGGGCCGAGGCGCGGTCGTTCCTCGCGTACCCGGGCGGGCCGGGGCTCACGGACGTGGCGGCCGGGGACGTGGACGGCGACGGGCGCGCGGACATCATCACCGGCGCCGCGATCAACGGCCACGTGAAGGTGTTCGGCGGGGCGACCGGGACCCTGATCCGCTCGTTCCTGGCGTACGAGGGGTACAACGGCGGGATGTTTCTGGCCGCCGGGGACGTGGACGGCGACGGGTACGCCGACCTCATCACCGGGGCCGCGCTCAACGGCCACGTGAAGGCGTTCGACGGCCGCACCGGGGTGGTGCTGCCGACCATCAGCGTCGTCAACCCGGACGGCGCGATCACGGGCATCGCCGCGACCGACCTGGACAACGACGGCCGGGCCGACATCGCGGCCAGCGAGCCGCGCGGCACCTTCTCGGTCGACGGCGGCCCGGACGGCCTCCTGTCCGACGGCAGCATCACCTCCGGTGTCGCCATCTTTGATTGAGCGGCGCGGGTGCGGTGACCCGCGCAGGGCGCACGCTTCTAAAGGCCGTGTTTGACAGGATCGACAGGATGCACAGGAAGAAGACCGATCGATCTTAAATCCTGTTCATCCTGTCGATCCTGTCAAACATGGCCTTCGCATTCCGGTCGCGCGTTCGTGCCCCGCTCCCGGGCGGTCGCGGCTCGTCAAGAACGCGGCCGTATCGCCGGGCCGTGAACCAGGAACACACCCGATTCCGAGGCGCCGGTGCGAATCGTTTGCGTGTCCGATACCCACGGCCGGCACGAGCTCACGCGCGTGCCCGACGGCGACATCTTGGTCCACGCCGGCGACGTGACGCTGGACGGCTCGCTGGAGGACGTGGAGGAGTTCGACCGCTGGCTCGGGGCGCTCCCGCACAGGCACAAAATCGTCATCTGCGGCAACCACGACTGGTGCTTCCAGCGGGAGCCCGAGGCGGCCCGGGCGCGGATCACCAACGCGGTCTACCTCGAAGATTCGGGGTGCGAGGTCGCGGGGCTGACGTTCTACGGCAGCCCGTGGACGCCCCTGTTCTTCGACTGGGCGTTCATGCGGCCCGACGCCGAACTGTTCGAGACGTGGGAGCGGATCCCCGCGGGCACGGACGTGCTCGTCACCCACGGCCCGCCGCACGGCGTTCTGGACCTGACCAACCGCGACACCCGCGCCGGGAGCCTGTCGCTGTTGCACCGCGTGTACGAGCTGAAGCCGCGGCTGCACGTGTTCGGGCACATCCACGAGGCCGCCGGGCGGGCCGAGGCGGGCGGCACGCGGTTCGTCAACGCCGCCACGCACATGGGCAAGGGCGCGGGCGTGGCCGTCGAGTGGGTGTGAGCGGGGCGGCGCCCCTACAGCTTGCGCTTGCGCGGCTTGTTCTTCTTCTTGCGCGTGACCGGCTGCTTCCGCGCCCACTTGATGAACCCGGCCAGCTCGGGAGCCTTCCGCAGCTGCTCGATGGTCGGGTACACGGCCGCCAGCGTCACGTTCGTGTAGGTCGCGTGAACCATCCCGTGGCACTGCGCGCAGATCAGCGCCACGTCCTCCGCCGTCCCGCCCTTCTCCTTGGGGCGGCAGTGGTGCTGCGTCAGGTCGCGCGGCGGGAACCCGCGGCCGCACAGGCCGCAGGGCGTCGGCTTCGGCTCGTCCATCGGGGGACGCCCCTTCCACTCAGGAGTGCTGGCGGACCGCTCCCCCGGAATGATACACTGGGGGACCAAAGGTTCGCGCCCGCTCCCTCACGAACGAGGATGTCCCGCTCCATGAACGCGCTTCTGCTCACGCTCGCCCTCGCGCCCGCCGCCGAGCCCGACCCCGCCGACTGGAAGGCGGCCGAGGCCGCGCACCTGAAGAACGTCCGGCAGCTCACGACCGACTACGTCCGGGCCGGGGAGGGGTACTTCTCGCCGGACGCGACCAAGATCATCTTCCAGGCCGAGGAGAAGGGGACGGGCAACCCGTTCTACCAGATCTTCATCATGGACCTGCGGACCGGCAAAGCGACCCGCATCAGCCCCGGCGTCGGCCGCACCACCTGCGGGTACTTCCGCCCGGACGGCAAGAAGGTGCTGTTCGCCTCGAGCCACTCGGACCCGGACGCCCGGAAGCACCAGGAGGCCGAGGTGCGGCAGCGCGAGGAGGACCGGAAGAACGGCGTGCGCCGCCGGTACTCGTGGGACTTCGACCCGCACATGAAGATCTACGAGGCCGACCTGGACGGCACCGGGCTCAAGTGCCTCACCCCGGACGCCAAGGTGTACACCGCCGAGGGGAGCTACTCGGCGGACGGCAAGCGGATCGTGTACAGCGCCGGCAACGCCGGGAACGTGCAGCTCTTCACCATGCGCGCCGACGGCACCGACGTGAAGCGCCTCACCGACGTGGCCAACTGCTACAACGGCGGCCCGTTCTTCAGCCCCGACGGCACGAAGGTGGTGTTCCGCGCCGACCGCAAGGAGAAGGACCGGCTCCAGCTCTACGTCATCAACGCCGACGGCACCGGGGAGAAGGCGCTCACGAGCGACGACAAGTGGGTGTACTGGGCGCCGTACTGGTACAAGGACAGCCGGCACATCATCTACACCGGCGCGGACCACTCGAACCCCGTCGCCCCGCCGAACTACGACCTGCACTGGATGGACACCGCGACCGGCAAGAGGACCCGCGTCACGTTCGCCCCGGGCCAGGACGTGCTCCCGGTGTTCAGCCCCGACGGCACGAAGGTGATGTGGACCTCGTCCCGCGAGGGCGGGCGGGGGGCGCAGCTCTACATCGCCGACTTCACCCCGCCGAAGTGACGCCGAACCCGGTTAGGGAGGGGAGCAAAGGCAACCCACCCCCCGGCCCCCTCGTCGTGCTCGCCGGCCCGGTCAGCGGAGCTTCCGTGGGCCGGCGGGAAGGGAGGGGGTGGCGCCGCGCGCGTTAGTCCCGGAGCGGGCAGGGAACGCGGGGCTCCGCGCCTCTGGCACCGTAAGCGGCGCGGCCGGGTGGCTGGAGCGCGGGCGTCCCGCCCGCTCCCGCTCCGCGGATCGTGTCGCGATGCGCACGCCCGCCTCCGGCGCAACATGCACGAAGCGAAGGCGGGCGGGACGCCCGCGCTCCACAGAGGGGCACTGTACGGCCGCCGACGGTAACGCACCCGCGGAGCGGGCGCGGGCGGGACGCCCGCGCTCCAGCACCGCGACCGCCGACGGTAACGCACCCGCGGAGCATGGCGTGTTCCTCCCGCCCCGGGGCCACTCCTCTCGGCGCCACCCCTCCCTTCAGGGAGGGGCCGGGGGTGGGTCTTCGCCCCGCGCACCAATTCCGCCTCCGGGTGCGCGCGGGTTTCGCTCCCCCCCCTTCAGGGAGGGGGGCTAAGCCCCGCGCGCGCCTTCAGCGCCGGGACCACTCCTCTCGGCGTCACCCCCTCCCTTCGAGGTGGTGACGGGGTCCGGGGTCGGCGACCCGCCGGTGGTGAACGTGTACGGCGGCCGGGGCGGCGGGCTGGAGCGGAGCTTCCTGGCGTACCTGGAGGGGTTCGTGGGCGGGGTGCGGATGGGAGTCGAAGAGATCGACGGGCGGGCGATGATCCTGACCGGCGCCGGCCCGGGCGCGGGGCCGCACCTGTGCGCGTTCGAGGCCGCCGGCGGCGAGCCGCCGCTGAGCATGTTCGTCGGCCCGACCCGCATCCACGGCGGCGTGTACGTGGGCTGAGGCTGAGAGTCGCAAGTCCACAAGTCCCAAGTCGGCAAGTCGCGATCCGGGAGGTCGTCCCTGCTTCCTGCGACACATCTATTTCCATCCGTTACTAAATTATAATAACTGACAAAATCCATATCTGCTCCGCGGAGACAAAAACAAAGCGGACATCAACCACCCGCCTTGGCGCGTCCCCTCTTGCTGCGCGCCTCACCGCCCGGCATACTTGACCGGCGTCGGTGAGCTCGGCGTCCGCACATGCCCCGGCCCGACGGGGGGCTCGTCACTCCGAGCGGGCGCCGACAGCCCGGCCGCCGAACGGGGAAATCGCTCACGTGAAGAAGCTGCTGCTTGGGCTGACGGCGTTTTGTTTGTTGGCCACTTGGTGTGTGGGACGCCGCGGGAAGCCGTCCACCGGGACCTATGACCTGATCGTGGGCGACCAGACGACGACGCTGCCGGCCTACGACGACCCCCGGCTCATTCAGAACGACATCCTTGCCCATCTCAAACCGCTCTGGGACAACCTGCAATCCGGGGAATCGGTCACCTTCCACTGCACGCGGACCACGCTCTACCAGCTCGGGGCCAGCGGCAACGAGATCAAGAGCGAACGCCGTGGCGCCATCCCGATGACCGTCACAATGCCTTCGTTCAGGTTCTTCAAGGACAGGCACGGCACGAACGGGTTGGAGCAAGCCGAGCCGGGCCGCCCCCCCTCACCGATGATATCGGGTCCCGACCTCCAGTGGACCGTCGTCGATCAGTACCTTCGGGCTGGGGTACTCAGCCCCCAGAAGGTTCGTGAGCTGCTGCAAGGCGGTTGGGGCGATCCGGCGAACGCGCCCGGCGGCAGGTAGTTGTTCGACGCGCTCACGGCGCAAACGTCGCGCAAGCCCCGCGCCGACCGGAGCCGTCGTTCCGTCTGCCCTTGAGCCATGACTCGATGCGGTGTCATCTCGGCCCGTCCACGGTGTGCGGTGCCATCAGAGAGATAGGGGGCGTGCACGCCGCGCGGCTGTAACGGGGGTTACACCGAAGCCGGTGGAGTCGTGCCTTTGCCGGAGCGCGGGCCTCCGGCCCGCTGGTATGCGCCGGGAGTGAGCTGCGGGTCCACGCGAAGCCGAACCGAACCGCTTACGTGAAGCGGGCGAGACGTCCGCGCTCCAGCAAAGGCCAAAACCGACCGTGGGCCCGCTGGTATGCGCCCGGAGTGTGCCGCGGGTCCACGCGGAGCCGAACCGAACCGCCGACCGTAAGCGGGCCGGAGGTCCGCGCTCCAGCAAACGACGATTCCGGCACCCTTCAACCGGGCCGGCTACTCTGCTCGCGGCACAAGACATCCGACGGGGGCACGACGAGACACCCGCTGGTACCATCGCTGCCGATTCGCTCCCGATCCGCTACCCGTTCGCTGGGCGTGGGGATCAGTTCGGTTGTGCGGCTTCTGCCGTCGGTAATGGTCAATGCCCGGACAGTGCCGCGACCCGGCATCGGATTTAAAACCTGATACCGCAATGACTTTCGACCGTTACCAGAAGGTGAACCGCGCCATGACACCCGTTACCCGACCGCCGAAATGCCCACGCCGGTACCGGAACGGATTCGCGCACACGCGATTTGGTCGTCCGGGTTGCGAATAACAGGGCGGTCGCGCATTCCGCTGGAGTGCCGGGGCCAGCGAGAATGGCGCCGCGACCGGTTCCGGACCGTTTACCGACTGTGAGGAGCGAAGCCATCATGAAGGGCATCGAGCGGCTGGTGTTCGTCGGCCTGAACGGGTACGCGGTGGCACTGGACCGCGAGACCGGCGAAATCGTCTGGTCCAACAACGAACTGAAGTCCGGGTACGTGACCCTGCTGCTGGACGGGGACCGACTGATCGTGTCCACGAACGGGTACATCTTCTGCCTGGACCCGCTTACCGGGCGGGTGCTGTGGAACAACCCCATGAGGGGGTACGGGAGCGGCGCGCCGACGGCGCTCGTGTCGGTGCGCGGGCAGAGTTCGCAGGTGCTAGTCGAGCAGGGCGCGGCGGCGACCGGTGCGCGGGCGGCCGCGACCGCCGGCCACACCAGTCACACCACGTCCAGTTGACGGCCGGACGGGCCGGCGAGCGGGGCGCTTACCGCCCGCCGACGCCACTTACCAGGGACGCGGAACCGACCATGCGGGGTGCGAGAGGTGCCTGATGACGGAAGCGGAATGGCTGGCGTGCATGGACCCGAAACTGTTGCTGATTGCTTTGCAGGGCAAGGCAAGCGACCGAAAGATGCGGTTGTGTGCGTGCGCCATTGTCCGTCGGCAGCCCGGGTACACCTCGGACGAACTCCGGCAGCGAGGGGTGGAACTCGCGGAACGGGTCGCCGACGGGTTAGCGACCGAAGAGGAGCGGGAGGACATGCGCGAGGAACTCCAGGTGCGCAAAGAGAATGAGGTAGCGCAAGGAGAGTTCGACCGGGCGTTCGCCACGCGCAACGCTCAATACTGCCTGGACCGTAACCAGAGATACTTCTTTTGGTTCGATCCGGGGCATCGGGTGCTGCCGCCGGAAGACGCGCTCGTGGTCCGCGACATCTTCGGAAACCCATTCCGCCCCGTTGCCTTCTCCCGCTCCTGGCGCACCGACACTGTCCTGACGCTGGCCGCGCAGATGTACGAGTCCCGCGACTTCGGCGCCATGCCGATCCTCGCGGATGCGCTCCAAGATGCGGGCTGCGACAACGCCGACGTGCTCGACCACTGCCGCGACCCGAAGGGCGTTCACGTCCGCGGGTGCTGGGTGGTCGATTCGGTGCTGGGGAAGGAGTGATGGCCGCTTGCGAAGGTGACGACGGGCGGATACCTTTTGCATGAACATTCATTATCACGCCAATCGTGAATCGATCACGAAGGCGATCTTTCAGGAGCAAGGGTATGTCGTTCGATTCGGATGAGGAACCGCCCGTCCGTCGGCGCTCGCGGCTGTGGTCCGTCGCCGTCGTGTTCCTGCTCGTCGCCGCCGGTGTGGCCCTGTGGGTGTGGCTCCGGGCGGACCCGTACTTCATCAACCGGCCCGACATGAAGGCGTCGAAGGCGCTGCTGGACACGGCCCGGAGCCGGCCCCTCACCGACGAGGAGTTCGAGCAAGCGCTCGCCCTGCTGACCACCCCGACCAAGGCCGCCCAACTGGCCGCGATCGCGACCGTCCAGGCCGACGTGGCCCGCGTGCCCGCCCGGCGCGAGCGGGCGATCGCGGCCCTGGAGCGGTGCCAGGAAGGCGCCCCGCCGGAGATCGCCCGGGCCGCGGCGCAAGCGGTCGCCCGGCTGAAGGAGCCGCCGCCACCGCCCGCCCCGGCCCCTTGACCCGCACGCCCCGCACCCTGCACCGACGAGCCGATTATGAAGCCCCGCGGCATGACGGAAACGGAGTGGCTGACCGACGACGGGGACGACTTCCTGCGCCTCGCCCGGTTCGCGGGTGAGAAGGTGAGCGCCCGCAAGGTGCGGCTGTTTTCGGTGGGCTGCTGCCGGCTGATCTGGCCGCTGGTCACCCGGATGCCGTACCGCGTGGCCGTCGAGACGGCCGAAGCGTTCGCGGACGGCGCGGCGACCAAGAAGGCGCTGACCGCCGCGCGGGTCGCGGCCCGGGCCGCCGCCCAGGCCGAAAAAACGTACGGGAAGATCCAAGTCGCGGCCGCGTGCCTGGACGCGGCGGAGGCGAACGCGGTCAACGGGGCGTTCGGGGTGTCCGTCGACGTGCCGAGCGCCGCCCTTCACCGCAAGTCGGGCGAGTGGGACTACGACGCCATGAAGCTGGCGGTCCTGGCGCGGCTCCGCGACGTGGTCGGCCCGTTACCGTTCCGCCGGGTCGCCTTCTCCCGCTCCTGGCGCACCGACACCGCCGTGGCGCTGGCACAGCAGATGTACGAGTCCCGCGACTTCGGCGCGATGCCGATCCTCGCCGACGCGCTTCAGGATGCCGGGTGCGACAGCGCCGATGTACTCGACCACTGCCGCGACCCCGAGGGCACCCACGCCCGCGGGTGCTGGGTGGTCGATTCGGTGCTGGGCAAGGAGTGAAGACGGGGCGACACGAGCCGCTCCGCAGCGGTTGGTTACAACAGCGGAAACGCTTGTGGATGACAGGTCGGCGAAGCCCGTAACGGGTTCGGCTATTGGAGGTCGGCGCGGATGAGTCGAGTGCTGTTCCCGACGGCGATCACACCGATCGACGGGCCGCTGGTGTTCCTGGCGGGGCCGATCCAGGGCGCCCCGGACTGGCAGGCCGAGGCGATCCGCTGGTTCACCGAACACGCGCCGTGGCTCTCCGTCGCCTCGCCCCGCCGGCTCGACCGGTCCCAGCCGTTCGACTACGCGGCTCAGGTGGACTGGGAGACCCACCACCTGCGCCGGGCCGCCCGGTGCGGCGTGATCCTGTTCTGGCTCGCCCGCGAGGCGGTGCCGGTGCCGGGCCGGGCGTACGCGCAGACCAGCCGGTTCGAGCTGGCCGAGTGGAAGGTGCGGCACGAGCGCGACGGGGTGCGGTTGGCGGTCGGCATTGAGGACGGGTTCAGCGGAGCGCGGTACATCCGCCACCGGTTCGGCCAGGATTGCCCCGGCGTCCCGCTGGCCTCGTCCATGTCGGCCGCGTGCGCCGCGGCGGTGGAGCTGGCGGGCCGCTCGGAGCAGGCCGAACCCGACGCCGCACCGAGCCCTCCTCTCTCGTTAGGCTGACCGCCCGCCACCTCCGCGTTCGTGGTGTCCCGGGTCGCGGTTCACTGTTCACATGGCGCGGGTTGATCATGGCGGGGTGCGGGAGGCGCTTGCGATGACCGAAGCGGAATGGCTGGCCCGGGTAGACGCTCAGCGGATGCTCGAACTGCTCACCTGCGAGTTGCGGTACGCGACGCGACGGGTGCCGGCGTTTGTGGCCGCCTTTGCAGAGTCCGAGCGGGTACGCGCGTTGCTAACCCCGGAACTGCACGAACCGCTCGATGATTACGCCCGCTGGGTTCAAGGCGACGGGCCACACCCGGCCGAACTGCACCCCGGCCTGAACGTCTATACGAGATACCGGAACTTGGATGAGGTGGTCCTACTGCTGGTCACGGTCGGGGCGGTAACGTGGCTCGACGCGTGTGAGCTGGTCCGGGCCGACCTGTCCCAGCGCGTTCGTTTCCGCTTTAGCGAGTTCCTGCAGCCGGTGCCGGACGCCGCCGAGCGGGAACGGCATCACGCGATCCGGCTGCACGACATCGTCGGCCCTTTACCGTTTCGCCCGGTCAATTTCTGCCCATCCTGGCGCACCAGCACCGCAGTTGCGATCGCGCGTCAGATGTACAAAGCACACGACTTCAGCGCGATGCCGATCCTCGCGGACGCGCTTCAGGATGCGGGCTGCGATGATGCCGACGTACTCGACCACTGTCGCGACCCCAACGGCACCCACGCCCGCGGGTGCTGGGTGGTCGATTCGGTGCTGGGCAAGGAGTGACCGGCGACGTGTGCAGAAGGGGCTGGTCTTGAGTGTGGCCCGCTCGCTCCGCGAGCGGTCGCGTTACTGCGGGTGACGATATGAAAAGCTCACCGAGGCGCGAAGCACCGCTCGCGGGGCGAGCGGGCCACACGGGAGGTCGGAACCGGCCCATACCGTTCGCATCACTTCTTATCTTTCTTGGGCTCTTCCTTCTTGGGTTCGGGCTTCTTCGCCTCTTCCTTCTTGGGTTCGGGCTTCTTGGGCTCCTCCTTCTTGGGCTCGGTCACGTCCAGCGTGACCAGCAGCATGACCGCGAAGTCCTTTCCGCCCACCTTGGTCGTCGCGCGGAACGCCAGCGGCGTCGGCCCCGCGGCGGCGCCCGCTTGCACGGTCAAACCGATCTCGCCCTTGGCCTGCCCCTTCGCGACCGGCTTCACGGCGGGCACCACCGTCGGCGGGACGAGCAGCGGCGCGAGCGCGATGTCGCCGTCGGCGCCGGCCCCGCGGGTCACGTCCAGAACGATCTTGCCGGCCTTGCCCTTCTCGAGCGCGGCCGGGTCGAACGTCGCCTTGAGCGCGAACGGCGGCGCGTCGGTCACCCCGACGGCGCACCGGTCGAGCAGCTCGGCCGGCGGGTTCGGGATGCCGCCCAGGTTCGCCTTCACCGCGTCGGTCAGCGTGCCGTAGCGCGTCACGGTCGCGCCGTCGGCGGCGATCGTGCCCTTCACCCGGAACGGGTACGCGCCGGGCTTGGTCCCCGCCTTCACTTCGAGCGGCACGAACGCGACCGTCTGCCCCGCGGGGAGCGTCGCCTTGCCGCCCGCAACCGCGCCGCCGTCGATGCTCAGGTCCACCGGACCGGCGTACCCGTTGAGGCGGGTCACGGTGGCCATCACCGCGGTGGCGCCCCCGGCGGGCGCTTCGGCGCGGTCGAGCGCGAGCGCGACGGCGAAGTCCGGACCGGCGGGCGCGACCGTGAGCAGGTAGACCTCGTTCGGGCCGTGGAGGAAGTTCTGGTGCTCGCAGGCGAGCACGTACTCGCCGTCGGCGGCGGGGGTGAACTCGAACCGGTTGGCCGGCGCCGCCGGGTTGCTCCGGGCCACCTCGGCGCCCTTGGCGTCGAGCACCCGCACCAGCACCTCGGCCGGCGAGTTCACCTCGAACGTGGACACCGACACCGCGAGCTTCTGCCCCTTCTTCCCGGTCACGGCGAAGTGGTCCACGTCGTTCGGCTTGTCGAACCGCCCGGACGCGCCGCCGGGCACCGGCAGCGTGTTCGCCTTCGCGCGGTCGTCGTTCGGCTCCTGCTCGGTGATCTGCGGGTGGTCGGTGACCAGCACCGGGACCGGCCAGCCCGCGTCCTTGCCGGCGGACGGCACTGCGTAGACCGCGCCGCCCGCGTCCTTCGGCACCGCGAGGGCCGTCGCGGGGATCGTTTCGGGGCCGGCGAACCCGATCTTCGCTTCCTTGCCCCGCTCGGCCGCGAGGGGGAACGCGGTGGTGGCGCCGGGGAAGTCGCCGATCCGGAGCCGGTAGAAGTAGTCGCCCCCGCCGCGGTGCGTGGTGTCGCGCACCTCCACGAGCACCTCGCCCGCCTCTTTGAACGTGTGCGCGAGCCGGCAGTCGCCCTGGAGCCCGGGCGTGTCGTCGGCGTACAGGTCGATCAGCTCGCGCCGCGTCTTGGCGTCGTGGAGCACGACGATCGGGTCGAGCGGCGACCCGATGCGCCGGGCCAGCACCTCGAACGCGAGCTTCTGCCCGGCGGCCACCTTCACCTTGTAGAAGTCCGACGTTTCGGCCGCGACGGAGCCGCTGGCCACGCACGGCACCGGCACCGCCTGCGCGGCGTCCTTCGAGCGGTTCGCGCCGCTCGCGGCGACCGGCGGGAGCGGGTCCACCACGAACGGGCGGGCGTTCGAGGCGCCGTGCTTGGTCGCCGCCCGCACGGTGTACAGCCCGGGCGGGCACTGCGGGTCCACCTTCACCTTCACGCGCAGCTTCGCGGCGTCGGTGCCGTTCTTGTTGTCGGCCGGGACGCTCACCTGGGCCGGGCAGCTCAGGAGCACGCCCGCGGGGTCGGCGAGGTTGGTGCCGGTGAGGACGAGCTCCACCTCGTCGCCGGGCCGCGCGCCCAGGTTCGCGGGGGTCGTGAGCGTGGGGGCTTGTGGCGCGGGGGTGACGACGGGCGCTTTCGGCTGCGCCCGCGCGACGCGGCCCTCGGTCGAGAGCATCGCGACCGAACCGGCCACGAACCCGGCGAGCGCGAGCGTCCAGGTGAGACGTCGAGATTGCATACGAAGGGCCTCGGGAGGGATCTCGTGCCCGGTCCGCTGTGCCCGCTTCTTGTGGCACAGACATTCCTGTCTGTGCGGTTCTGGTGCGCCGCACAGACAGGAATGTCTGTGCCACAAGAAACAGAAACCAGGAACAGGCACCGGCAACCGGATCGTGAATCAGGCGGGATGCCGCGATGATACCGGTTCCGGCGCCGCGTGGCGAGTGAGAAGCCGCCGCGGGGCGCGCGACCCGCTACAGTAAGGGCACCATGAGCGACACCCCCGGCAACAGCTACGACGATGTCCCCTACGACAGCTTCGCGTACCCGCACACGCACCCGGCGCGGCTCGCGACCGTCGCCACCCTCTTCGGCCTCGCGCCGCCGGACGTGGCCCGCTGCCGCGTGCTCGAACTCGGCTGCGCCGCGGGCGGCAACATCATCCCGATGGCGGAAGCGTTCCCCCACAGCACCTTCGTGGGGATCGACCTTTCGGGGAGACAGATCGCGGACGGCACCGCCGTGGTGCGCGCGTGCGGGCTGACGAACGTGCGCCTCGAACACGCCAGCATCACGGACCTGGACGGCTCCGACGGCGAGTTCGATTACGTCCTGTGCCACGGGGTGTTTTCGTGGGTGCCGCCGGCGGTGCAGGAGGCGATTTTCGCGGCGTGCGCGCGGCACCTGGCGCCCAACGGGGTCGCGTTCGTGTCGTACAACACGTACCCCGGCTGGCACATGCGCGGGATGATTCGCGACATGATGCGGTACCACGCGCTCCAGTTCGACCGGCCCGACGAGCGCGTCGGCCAGGCCCGCGCGCTGCTCGATTTCCTCGCCCAGACGACGCAGAAAGAGGCCGGCGCCTACGGCGTGCTGCTGCGGTCCGAGCTGGAACTCCTGAAGCACCAGTCCGACCACTACCTCTACCACGAGCAGCTCGAGGAGCACAACCAGCCGCTGTACTTCCACCAGTTCGTCGCCCGGGCCGAGCCGCACGGGCTGCGGTACCTCGGCGAGGCCCTCGTCAACACGATGTTGACGGGCAACTTCGGCCCCGACGTGCAGAAGACGCTGGCCCAGCTCGCGCCGGGGCAGATCCAGACCGAACAGTACCTGGACTTCGTTCGCAACCGCACGTTCCGCGAGACGCTGCTCGTCCGCGCCGACAACGTGCCCAACTGGGAGATGGTCCCGGAGCGCGTGTTCGACCTGCACGTGTCGTGCGGGGCGAAGGCGGTCGGGAAGGCGACGGACCCGGGCACGAAGGCGCCGATGCAGTTCCGGAGCCCCAGCGGGATGGTGCTGTCCGCGAGCAACCCCGTTTTTAAGGCCGCCATGATGGAACTCATCGGCGCGTGGCCCGGGACCATCCACTTCCCCGAGCTGCTCGACCGGAGCGCGGCGCGGCTGGGGCGGCCGGCGTCGGAGGCGGACCGGCAGGCGCTCGCGGCGGGGGTGCTGAACGCGCACGTGTCGTCGGACCTGGTCGAGCTGTCCGCCGCCCCGGTGCGGTTCGCGCGGGTGCCGCCCGAGCGGCCGGTCGCGCTGGTTCACGCGCGGGCGGCGGCGAACGGCGGGCGCACGTCGGTGTCGAACCGGCGGCACGAAACGGTGAAGCTGGACGACCTGAGTTCGCGGCTGCTGCCGCTGCTCGACGGCACCCGCGACCGCGCCGCGCTGGTCGAGGCGCTGGCCGCCCTGGCGAGGGCCGGTGAGCTGACGGTGCAGCGCGGCGGGCTGTCGCTCGCGGACGCCGACGCGATCCGCGCGAGCGTCGCGAACGCGCTGGAGGGCGCGCTCGGCGAACTGGCCCGCGACGCGCTGCTCGCGGAGGCGTGACGTTCATTCGATCCGGTCGTTTCAAGTTCGGGCCGCGTAGCCGTGTACGGGTTTTGAGTGTGGCCCGCTCACTCCGTGAGCGGTTGCTCCGGGTCTCGGATGTGCGTGGAGTCCAACACCGGGGCCGGTAAGTCCGCGGAGCGAATCGGATGGGCGGAGCGCCCGCTCACGGAGTGAGCGGGCCACACTCAAAGGCAGAACTGCGCGGCGCGAACTTGAAACGACTGTAACCCGGTTGATGTGGAGCGGTACTCGAGTGCGCGTGGCGACCCACTCCCTTGGCCCCCTCCCTGCAGGGAGGGGGAGCAAAGCAGTCCGGAACCGCTTTGCACGTTCAATTCGTTTGGCGCTGTCGCAGAACCCCCCTCCCTGCAGGGAGGGGGCCGGGGGGTGGGTCGCCACGCGCACTCGAGCACCGAACCCCACCGCACGGGACGATTACTCCGCAACCGGACCTGTTACCCGGAGCGCCCCGGCGGCGGCTACCGGATCAGGTCCGTGGTCACCTGGAGCACCTGGCTCTCGAGCTGGAGGGCCTGCGTGTTGAACCGGAACGCCTGCTGCGCGACGATCAGGTTGACGAGTTCGTTCGACAGCTCGACGTTCGACTGCTCCAGCCGGCCGCTCTCCACGCTGCCGATCCCGTTCGTGTTCGGCGCCCCGGTGATGGCGTCGCCCGCGGCCGGGGTCGCGGTGTACACGTTGTCGCCGGACCGCGACAGCCCGCCCGGGTTCACGAACCGCGTCAGCGTGACCTGCCCGATCACCTGCGCGGTGCCGTTGTCGAGCGCCGCGCTGACCGTCCCGTCCGGCGCGACCGTGATCGCCGTGGTGTTCGCCGGGACGATCAGGTCGCTCACCAGCCGGTAGCCCTGCGGGGTCACCAGTTGGCCGGTGTTGTCGGTCACGAAGTTGCCGGCCCGCGTGTACCCGGTGCTCCCGTCCGGCAGGATCACCTGGAAGAACCCGTCGCCCTGGATCGCCAGGTCGAACCGCCCGGTCGATTCCAGCGCGGCCCCCTGGGTGAACTTCCCGCTGATGGCGTCCACCGCCACCCCGGAGCCGATCTGCGTGCCGCTGGGCGGGGTCACGCCGGTCGTGGGCGCGCCGACCGGGTCGGCGGTGCGGTACAACTGGTCCTGGAACGTGATCTGGCCCGTCTTGTAGCCCGGGGTGTCCGAGTTCGCAATGTTGTTGCTCGTCACGTCGAGGTACGTCGACGCCGCCCGGATGCCGCTGGCGCTGGAGGTGATGGCACTGGCTAGCATAGTTGATGCGCCGGTTGGGGTGTAATACGATCGTGCCTGTTCAGTCTCGGTCCGCCCGGGCCGCGAACCAAACCCGGGCCGCGAAGTTCGCCGCGCCGCCCGCCGGCCGGGGGCCGACGAACCGCACGACCGCTACGAACCCGCCGCCGGGCCGCGCTGCATCTTACCTCCCCGTTCGGGCCGCCGCCACGAGTACGCGCCGCACGCCCCTCAAAAACTCGGCCGCCGGGAGCGCCGCGCTAACGTTCGCGAACGGTAAACGCGCCAGAGCTGCCCCGCCGGGCCGCCGGCTCGCGCTGTGTTGACCGCCCCGGCGGGTCGCGTCACAATGACACCGCCCCGCTGTTCCGCACCCGTGAGAGGGGCCACGACTGTGGACGAAACGCAACAGAGCGTCGGCGGTTACGCGATCGTCCGGAAGCTGGGCGAGGGCGGGATGGGGGTGGTGTACCTCGCCACCGACCCGCGGCTGGGGCGCCCGGTGGCCCTCAAGACGCTCCGCCGCGACCTGCCCGCCAGCGCCGCCGACCGCGAGCGGTTCCTGCGCGAGGCCCGGGCCGCGGCGGCCGTCGAGCACGACAACATCGTGCCCGTCTACGCGATCGGGGAGGCGGCCGACGGCACCTCGTTCATCGCGATGCCGTACCTCCGCGGCGAGTCGCTGGACGCGCGGCTCCGGCGCGCCCCGGCCGTGCCGCTCGACCTCGTTCTCAAGGTGGCCGACCACGTCGCCAGCGGGCTCGCGGCGGCGCACGAGAAGGGGCTCGTCCACCGCGACATCAAGCCGGCCAACATCTGGCTCGAAGGCGACCCGGCGGCGGCGGAGCCGGCCGAGCAGGCGCGGCGGTGCAAGATCCTCGACTTCGGGCTGGCCCGGCTGGCCGACGCGACGGACGCGCAGATCACCGGCAGCGGGGTGGTCCTCGGCACGCCCGCGTACATGGCGCCCGAGCAGGCCCGCGGCGAGCGGGTCGATCCCCGCGCGGACCTGTTCAGCCTGGGCGTCGTGCTGTACCGGATGGCGACCGGCCGGCCGCCGTTCCGCGGCGACACGCCGCTGTCATTTCTGGTGGCGCTGGCGACCGACACGCCGGCCCCGGCGCGGGCCGTCAACCCGGATCTGCCGCCGGACCTCGCCGCCCTGATCGACCGGCTGCTGAGCAAGGACCCGGACGCACGCCCGCGGTCGGCCGACGAGGTGGCCCGGGCCGCGCGCGACATCCGCGCCCGCCTGTCGCCCGTGGCGGCAAGCACCTCGCTCCCGCAATTGCTGCCGCCCGCGGCCGAGCCGAGCGACTCGGCCACCGTCCCCGTCGCCCCGGCGCGGCCGCCGGCGCGCGGGACGCGGTGGGCCGTCGGCGCCGCCGCGTGCCTGCTCGCGCTGGCCCCGCTGGTGGCGTGGCGCGCGGGCGCGTTCGACGGCCCGGGGTCCGCGGGCACGGTCGCGCAGAACGACGCGCCCCGCACCGAAGAGCCGCCGAAACCGCCAGCCGAACCGAAGGCCGCCCCCGAGAACCCGGCCCCGCCCGGGAAGACGGCCAACGCCCCCGCGGACCCGGACCGCGCCGCCGCGCTGTGGGTGCTGTCCGCGGGCGGGAGCGTTCACGTGAACGGGGACGGGCAGGAGGTCCGGACGGCGGGCGCGCTGCCGCGAGGGCCGTTCGAGCTGACCGACGTACTCCTGACGGCCCCGGTGAAGGACGCAGACCTGGCGGCGCTCGCCGGGTGCCGACACCTCACCGGCGCGTACCTCGTCGGGACCGGCATCACGACCGAGGGGCTGGCGCACCTCAAGGGCTGCACGGAGCTGACGCTGCTGAACCTGTCGGGCACGGCGGTGTGCGACAAGGCGGTGCCGATCATCCGGGGGTTCAAGCGGCTCGCGGACCTGTCGGTGATCCAGAGCGCGGTCACGGAGGCGGGCGTCAAGGAGCTGGCGAAGGCGCTCCCGGGGTGCCGCATCCAGCACAACGGCGGCACCACCGGCCCGGTCGGAAAAGATCGGCCTTGATGGCAAGCAGCGGCGGACATGGGCTCGGGGTGAGCCCGCGTCGCGGGGTGTGATCCGCGCGGTGCATCGGGCTGTGCTGCCCGATCTTGGCTTTGTGGCACAGACATTCCTGTCTGTGCGGCGCGTAAAGGCCGCACAGACAGGAATGTCTGTGCCACAAAAAACAGGCGCTCGCCCCTCGGCGTCAGTGGTTGGTGTTGAACTCGGTGCTGTTCACGAGCGCCCAGAACACGTCCCCCAGCGCGCGGTCGCGGTCGGCCTCGAACGCGCCCTCGATGTGGTCGGTCATGGTCCGCAGCTCCTTCGCCGTCGGTGCGCGCCCCAGGGCCGCGAGGAACAGCGTTTCCACCTTGCCCTTCGTGTCCAGGAACGGCGCGCCCACCACCCCGCCGAGCGTCGGGTTCTTCGCGGGGTCGGCGAGGTCGCTGGTGAGCCGCCCGTTCATCATCGCCAGCGCCTGCGTGACCGACCGCTCGGCGGTCACCGGGCGCTCGACGTGGAACCGCGCCGCGAACCGCTTGCGGGCCTCCAGGCCCAGCCCGCGGTCGGTGTCGGCGCGCTCGGTGGGCAGCCCGGCGGCGGTGCGCAGGCTGTCGTACAGTTGTTCGCCGGTGAGCCCGCGGACCGGCATCCGGGCGAACAGCCGCGGGTCGGAGGGTTGGTCCTCGGCGACCACCGCGGACAACTGGTACGCCTTCGTGAGCACCAGCGCGCGGGTCAGGTACTTCAGGTCGAACCCGCCGTCCGCGAACGCGGTCGCGAGTTCCTTCAACAGGTCAGCGTGGTAGCCGGTGTTGCCCCCGTCGCCCGAGAGGTCGTCGAGCGGCTCCACCAGCGCGGTCCCGTACAGGTGCGCCCACAGCCGGTTCACCGCGTTCCGCGCGAAGTACGGGTTGTCCTTCGCGGTGAGCCAGCCCGCGAGCAGCGCGCGGCCCGTGTCGGGGGCGGGCGCGTCCGGCCACGTCACGGCGGTGCCGTCGAGCAGTTCGGGGCTCAGCGCGCGCTTGGTGTTCGGGATGGTGAGTTCGGGCGGTACGGACTTCCCGGCCTTATCCGTCGTCGGAGGGGCGAAGAACGCGGCGGTCTGCCAGAACTGGTCGCGGGTCCAGCGGGCGAACGGGTGGTCGTGGCACTGCGCGCAGTCCAGGTTCACCCCGAGGAACGCGCGGGTGGCGCTGGCGGCCAGGTTCTCGGGCTTGCTCTCGCTGGCGGCGAAGAACCCGACCGGGCTCACCGGGCCGCGGGCGGTGCGGGCGGCGGGTTGGGTCAGCAGCTCGTGCACCACGCGGTCGTAGGGCGCGCCCTCTTGCAGCCGGGCGCCGACCCACGCCTCGAAGTCGTCCGCGAGGCGGGCGAACTCGGGGGTGTCGGCCTGCGGCACCCAGGTGCGGCGCCAGAACGTCGCCATGTGCCGGGTGTGCCCGCCCGCGGCGGTCAGCCGCGCGACCAGCTTCGCCCGCTTGTCCGGCGCGGCGTCGGCGAGGAACGCGCGCACCTCCGCGGCGGCGGGGACGCGCCCCAGGAGGTCCAGCGAGGCGCGGCGCAGGAAGGTCGCGTCGTCGACCGCCGGCGCGGGCGCGACCCCGGCCTTCTTCCACTCGGCCGCGAGTCGGGCGTCGATGACGGCGGCGAGCGCCGCGGGGTCGCGGGGCGCGGCGGTCAGCGCGGCCGGCACGGCGACGAGGGCGAGCAAACAGCAGGAGTATCGCATGGGTTCCGTGTGCCCTGAGGTCGGGTCGCAAGTCTCAAGTCTTAAGGTCTCAAGTCACAGGGTCGCAAGTCGCAAGTCCCAAGTCGCACGACCTTCGCCGGTGAGTCTTGACGACTTGCGACTTGCGACTTGACGACTTGCGACCCTGTGACTTGAGACTCCGCTAAAAGTCGTTGTGGCTGACCGCGTGGCCGTCGTCGCGGAGCGTCAGGTACGCGAACGTGAGCGGGTCCAGTTTCGGGCCGACGAACTTCACCGACCCGTCGCACATTAGGACGTTCGCGCCGCCGGTGTGGAACCCGTAGACCCCGAACCAGTTGTTGCAGTTGACGGCGCAGTCGGTGGCGTCGCCCCGGCCCGGGCTCTCGCCGGTCGCGGCGTCGGCCGGGCCGAACGCGATCGAGCCCCACCCGGCCCACGCGCCGCGGGCGTTCGGGCTCATCCCGAACTGCCCGTCGCTGTCCTTCTTCTTGCCGTTGCGCCACACGGCCGGGCGGCCCGCCTGCTCGATCAGGAGCAGCGTGGTGGAGGTGCCGTCGGTGATCTTCGACAGCGGGGTCACGTCGTTGTCGCCCATCGGCTGGCGCTGGTTGCCGTTCATCTGGCCGGCGTCGTTGAAGTTCAGCGCGTACCCGCCGCGGGGCAGCAGCACGCCGTTGGAGGCGATGTAGTCGCTGACCGCGGCCGTCACGGTGAACACCGTGTCCTTGTCCGGGTTGGCGGCCTTGGTGGACGCCTGCGACTCGATCCGCACCGCCCGCTCGGCCGGCGCGGCCGGGCACAGGAACGGCTTCACCCGGGTCTCGACGGCCGCCTTGTTGGCCGGGTCGAAGAAGTCGAGCTTGGGGTTGTACTTCTTCGCGGTCGCCTCTTCGCCGAGGTGCGGGAGGATGGCGGCGCCCCACCCGCTGTACGGCTCGCCGTTGTTGAACCCGCCGCGGCGCGGGGGCAGGCCCCCTTGCGCCTTCTCGAACTCCAGGCACGCCTGCCCGAGCTTGCGGAGGTTCTCGGCGCACTGCGCGCGGGCCGCGTCGGCGCGGGCCGCCTGCACGCGCGGCAGCACCAGCCCGGCCGCGGCCAGGCACAGCACCGCGGAGACCGCGAACTCGGTGCGACTCAGCCCGTATCGCATGACTCGTTCCCTGCGAGGAAGTCCAGTAGTTCCAGGTTCCAGGTTCCAAGTCGGAACCCGGCTCGTCACAAGCGCCGGCGATTCGTGTCGCTCGCGACTCCACTTGGAACTTGGAACCTGAAACTACTGGAGCCGGTATCAGATGTCTTCCGACAGGATCTCGCCGCCGTTGCACGTGACGACGGCGAACAGCGTGTTCGGGTTCATGCCCACGCGCATGAACCGCACGCTGCCGTCGCAGAACACCGCCGGCGCGCCGCCGCTGTGGAAGGCGTACACGCCCTGGCTGTTGTTGCAGTTAATGGTACACGGGCCGCCGTCTCCGTCCGCGGTGATCCCGTCGGACCCGAACTGCTGGAGCCGGGTCACCTGATACGCGGCCCACGGCCCCCACTGGTTGTAGGCGGCTTGCTCGGTGTTGCTGGCCTTTTTCACCCCGAGGATGTAGAAGTCCGGCCGCCCGGCCTGCTCCGTCACCAGGAGCGTGTTCGAGGTGCCGTCGGTGATGTCGGTGAACTTGCGGTTCGCGTTGTCGCTCATCGCGGTGCAGGTGTTGTTGCCGCTCAGATTCTGGTTGCCGTACAGCGTGGACTGGAAGCTGTTCGGCCCGAAGTAGTCCCCGGCGGCCCCGGTCGCGGACACTCCGGAGAACGTGACCGTCACCGTGCGCGGGTTGTTGGGGACCGACGGGCAGGTGAAGATCTTCAGCGGCACGATGATGTTGGCCGCGTTCTCGGGCGCGAAGAACTCTTTATCGAGCCGGTAGTTCCCGCCGAGCGCGGCCTGCTCGACGTAGGGGAGGATCGCCGGCCCCCACCCGCGGCGCTGGCCCGTGGTGGTGTTCCGCCGCGGCGGGAGCCCGCCGTTCGCGGACTCGTAGTTGTGCATCGCCAGCCCGATCTGCTTAAGGTTGTTCTGGCAGCTCATGCGCGCGGCGGCCTCGCGCACCTTCTGAACCGCGGGCAGCAGCAGCCCGATCAGAATGGCGATGATGGCGATCACCACCAGCAGCTCGATCAGTGTGAACCCGCGGTGCGTGTGTCGAGCGGTCATGACCCTTTAGTTCTCACGAGTTCCGCAGTGGGGCGTGGTAAACCCTTGTCACCGGGAGGCGGGGCCGGCTGGGGCATTTGCGCCGGTCATTGCGAACGCTGTGCCGAAGGGCATGGGGGCACAAAAGCACCGGCAAAAGAAGCCGATCGCACCGGGAACGGTTATAACCGGCGGAACGCCCTGGCCGCTTCGTTTCCACACGTGAAAACCAGATGGCCAGATCAGACCGCCGACGCCTCCGTGCCGCAGAGGCATCCGCAAACCCGGCTCGCGGGTGCAGAACGTGGGAGATGAGCGAACACCCGCAAGGGCGCCGCGGGACCGTGCTTGTTCGCCCCGATGCCTCATCGCGTGCGTATGGGCATTTTCGCTTGTGCGGCGAACGGGCGGCGGCAAGAGCCTCCACCCACACGAGCCGTTAGAGCGCCCCGCGGCCTCACGCCAAGCCGCACTCGCTACGGGTTCACACTGATCGAACTACTGGGCGTGAGCGCGATCATCGGCATTCGGATCGGGTTGCTGCTGCCTACCGTTCAAAGTGTTTGTTTCCGAGAGCACGGAAAGAAATGTCAGCGCCACAACGGCATCCGTCGCAAGCGGGCACCAACAAGCGGATCGTCAATCAGTTTCCCACACCGCACGCCAAGTACGGGGCCGGGGCACGCACTCGCCCTGTGCTTGGCGTGCGGTGATTGCCGTTTGCCCGAAATTGCTCAGGCCAAGTGACGACGCCTCCGCCCCCAAAAAGAAGTGGTCGCATGTCGCTTACGTTACGTTCTTCCGTTTTGGGAGATCGATTTGCAGGATCGCACACGGCCTGTATTGAAACAACGCGAAAAGCCGGTCAGAACGGCTGGTCATCCCGTTTCCACTGCTGGTCACGCAATATTTTTGCGTCATAAGCCGTGGATATTTAACGAGTTGTGGCGTTCACGAATCTCACACAACGCGATTGGCACATCGCGTGCTTTTTAGTGTGTCGAGTCGGATTGCGAGTCCCGGCTCAGTAAAGATCCTCCCCACCAAACATGGGCACGGGAATAGCGGGGGTATGCGAGTCCCCCCGCCGAATCCCGTGCCCCACTTCTTTTTTATTCGGTCGCTAACTGTCCAAACAATTCCCCACGATTCGATTTCTGCCCCCCTTCCGCCGCGCTCGCGGCCAAGGTGAGCGGGACCGCATTGCGCGGCACGAGAATTCAGGGCCTGCCTGCGAACCGAGTCGAGCGGTTGCGCAGCGGGGGGGCGATCCGTGATCGGGCGCCGGAAGCACCACCTAGGGCGAGCGAACCGCCCTGGGGACGTGACAGGTGTTCCGTAAGTCGCGTGATTCGGGAGTTCGGAACGTACCGTGGTCTTCCGAGCTACCGTCCGGTGACGCGGGTCGCCTGCTCCTCCCGCAACGGGTTCGTCAGGTGGGCCGCCTTCACCTCGGCTTTGAACCGTGCGTCGCCCGCTTGGCCCGCGTCCATTTCGACCGTGAACGTGAGCGCCCGGCCGGGGGACAGTTCCTCGACGGCGGTGAACGTGATGCGCCCGTCCGCGTCGGTGTGGCCCTCGGCGGCACCGGTGCCGCGGACGAACTTCAGTTCGGGTGACGCGGTCGCGGACACTTCGATGTTCCGGGCCGAAACGGTGCCCTGGTTTTTGACGCGGATCTGGTACTTCACCCGTTTACCGGCTTCGACGACGCCCGGGGGCGTGGCCAACTCCAGCGACAGTGCGGCCGTCCCGATGATCGCCACGGCCGCCTCCCCGCGGGCCTCGACCGGCGCGCCGACCGCCTTCCCGTTGCTGACCGCGTCGCCGAGCGCCGACACCGTCACGGCGGTCTGCGGCGCCAACTGGACCGCGCTGGCGTCGAGCGCGAACGACTTCTGTGCCCCCGGCGCCAGTTCTGCGATCTTCCACTGAACGGAGCCGGGGCCGACCGACCCGCCGTCCGCGGCTGTTACCTTCACCTCCGCCGGCACGGCGGCGCGGACGACCACGTTCGACACCGCCGCGTCGCCGCGGTTCGCCACGGTCACGGTCCAAGAGACCTTCTGGTCGAGGTACGCGAGCTTCGACCCGCTCACCGCCACGGCCAGTTCGGCGCGCCGCACCTCGATCGCCACCGGTTCGGCCGTGCCCGAGAGGTTCCCGTCCCCGGTGGCGCTGACGCGGACGCCGAACTTGCCGGCCGCTTTGGCGCGGAGCGGCAGATCGAGCGACTTCGTTTGCCCCGGGCTGAGCGTCCCGGCCGGGAGCTCGATCGGTTTGCCGTCGGCCGCGGGGGCCAACCCGTCGTCCGCCCGCGCCCACACCGTCACGTTTGCCGCCGCCGCCGCTCCGGTGTTGGTGACCAAGACCCGGGCCTCGATCATCTCGCCCGCGAGCGCGATCGTAGGCGCCTCGGTCAGCACCTGGAGCTTGGCCTGCTCGACGCGCACCGTTTCGCTGGTGTCGGCCTGTAACCCGTCCCCGGTGACGGCGTCGGCGCGAACGGTGACCGCGCCGAGCTTCGCGGGCACCACCTGGAGCGTGACCTGCTGCTTGCCCTTCCCGCTCACCGGCGGCAGGTCGAACGTGAGAGCGCCGCTCTTGTCCAGGCCGGTCGGGGGCGGGTCGCTGCGCTTGAGGGTGGCGCCGTCCGAAAGCGCGACGCTGATGCGCGCGTCCCGGCTGTCCACACCGGCCACGTTTTCGAGGGTCACCGTGACCGGGAACGACCCGTTGGGGCCGGCCACCGGCGGGGCGGTCATTTTGAGCTTCACCGAGGGCGCGGCCCATTCGATGGTGGTCTCGCGCCGGCCCACCACGGCGCCCGGCCCCACGCCGCTTTCGGACGGCTTCACCACCTCCACCGCGACCCGCGTTTTGCCGGCCTTGGGGTCGCGCTGGACGAGCCGCACGGTCGCCTCGTTGCTGCCCTCGAGGCTCGCCTCCGCCTCCTTCCCGCCGGACCCGGACAGGGCGACCGTTTCGTTGCCGGCGGCGACCAGCGCGGCCGGCGGCCCTTCGAGCACGCGGTAGCGAACGCGGAAGTTGCCGCCGGCGTCGGTCGCGGTCGGGTTGATGCTGGTCGCGAGCGTGGTCTCCCCGCCGATCCGCACGGTCACCGGCTCGGGGAACTTGAACCGCGCGTCGCCCCACATCACCTTCGTCACGACGCGGCCGTTGTCCCAGTTGAACACCTCCGGCGCGTACGCCGTCACGACCGTCTCGCCCGGGATCGCGGAGCTGAGCACGACGAACGTTTGCCCCGGTTCGACCGCGACGTCGTCCTTCGGGTCGTCGTTGCCCCGGGTGATGGTTTTGGGGACGTAGGACGTGTGCGTGACGGCGCGCTTGTTGTCGATGAGGTACCCGCGCCCGCGGGTGACCCCGGACTCGTCGGCCTCGATGATGTTCCCCGGCCCCTCGACGATCCACTCAACGCGCCGGTCGCGGCGCGGCGTGCCGTCCTTGTCGTACACGGTGGCCACGAGGACGATCTGCGACCCGAGCGGGGCGTTGACGAGCCCGCCCGGTTTGACCTCGAGCCGGTGCGCCTTGGGGTCGAAGTCGCGGAAGTACCCGCGCCCGCCCGGCTTGGCGTGCGTCTGCTGGATCGGCCCCGGCGGGATGAGGTACGGGAAGTACCCCGGGGTGTACGTGCACCCGCCCGCGATCACGGTCGCGGCGAGAGCGATGACAGCGGCGAGGCGTACAGACATCGGTTGCGTTCCTCCCGCTCCGGGGCCGGGCGGCGGGATACGCAAGAGCGGAAAGAAGTGCAAGCCGGAGTGCGGGGGCACATCTCCTGGTTCACGGGGCGGTTGGTCTAAACGAGCCGGCGGCGTGAGCGGCGGCACACCTTGCCCGCCGCTCACGCCGCCGACTCCCGAACCGTCACCGCCCCGGCCGCCCGCTCAGTCGTCGTTGCTGACGCTCATGAAGATGCGGAGCACGTACCAGAACAGCAGCGCCACCGAGGCGAACAGTTGCAGCGAGGCCGACACGTGCTGGTCCGTGCCGTAGTGGTGGATGATGTTCGACGTGTCGTAGATGATGAACCCGCACGCGAGGGCCACCATCGCCACGGCGAACACCAGCCCCAGGCTGAACCCGCCGATCACCGCCGCGATCACCAGCCCCAGCGCGAGCAGCGCCCCCACCCACAGGATCGGGCCGAGGAAGGAGAAGTCCTTACCAGACAGGAACACCGCGGCCGTCAGCCCGGCGAACGCCGCGAGCGTTACGATCCCGGCCTGGAGGGGCAGCGCCTTGCCCGCGTACTGCGGCGCCTGTGTCGCCACGATCAGGATCGGCAGGAAGATCACCACCTCGAGCAGCACGTACAGGGTGAGGCCCGCGTACTGCAACCCGATGGACTGACGCGATCGGGCCATCGCCTGCGCCGCCAGCCCGCCGACCACGAACAGCACCATCAGGCCCAGCCAGGCCATGTTCCCGCCGCCCATGAAGACGGAGCGGACGATGTCCCGGCCGAGGCCCGACTCGAGCAGAACGGCCTCGATCCCGACGAACGCCAGGATCGCGCCGGTCAGGTGGGCGTAGGTGCGGCGGATGAACGCGAGCCGCACGTTCGGCGCCGCAGCCGCGACCGGTTCACTGTGGTAGCCGTCAACGAGGTAACTCATGCCTGCGTCTCCGAGTGGTTACCCCAATTCTACGCAACTGTCGTGCCCCGGCACAAGTTCCGATCGCGATCAGAGGTCGAACACGGCTTCGCCCAGCCCCACGTTCCGCTTCACGTCGCTGAAGCTGTACGCCTCGAACAGGTCGCCGACCGCGGCGCCGGACTTCGGCTGGTCGTAGGCCTCGTACCGGAGCGGCAGCTTCGTTTCCTTGTCGACGTACACGAGCGTGCGGTGGGCGTGGCGGAACGCGTGCGGCCGGCGGGTGAAGATCTCGTAGCGGGTCACGTTGCGGCCGGCGAACTGGAAGTCGCCCGTGTAGACCTCCACCGGGTTGTTCAGCGCCTTCTCGCGGGCCGCGGCGGTCGCGACGCGATCGACGACGGCCGACATCGTCCAGTCCGAGACGGGGTGCCGGTTCTCGGCCAGGAACTTCGCGTCGTCCAGGTCGAGGGTGCGGAACCCCTTCGCGCCGCCGACGCCCGCCGGGCGGTACCGGAACTTGTCGTTCTTGCGGGCCGCGGTGTAAGCGACTTCCATGCCCGCGATCGCGTCCGGGCGGGCGAACCGCACGTACACGCCGCCCGGGTTCAGCCGCACCTTCATCTCCGCGACCTGCTCGGCCGACAGCGCGCCCTTCACCACCTCCTGGCGGGTGAAGGTGCAGGTGTAGTCGCGGGTTTTGCCCAGCGCGCCCTTCGCCTCCGCGATCATGGTCGCGAGCGGGTCGGTGATTTTGGCACCCTCGGGCGCTTTGGGCGCTTCGGTTTTGGGCGCCCCGCCCTTCGGCGGCTGGGCGACCACCGCCCCCACGCCGAGCACCCCGGCAAACGCCACCGCCAGCCACGCCTTCGCGCGCATGTTCGCTCCCCCCGCGGACACCGAATCGGGACACTTTGCGGGCCACATAACAACCGCGCCCGGATCGGGGAAGAGCAGTTCGCGTAAGATTGCTGTCAACGCGCCCCGTCCCCGATTGTGGAAGGCCCCGATGGCGGTCCAGATTCTTACCGTCGAGTCGCAGCCGTTCGCCGAGAACTCGTACCTCGTGTGGAAGGACGGCAGCCCCGAGGCGTTCGTCATCGACCCGGGGTTCGAGCCCGAACTGATCGAAGAGGCGCTCGCCGAGCGCGGGCTGAAGCTGGTCGCGCTCGTCTGCACGCACGGGCACTGCGACCACATCGCCGGCAACGCCGCGCTCAAGCGGGCGCACCCGGAGGTGCCGATCGTCATCGGGGCCGGCGACGCCGCGATGCTGACCGACGCGAACAAGAACCTGAGCGGCCCGTTCGGCTTCGAGGTGCTCAGCCCGCCGGCCGACCGGGTGGTGGGGGAGGGCGAAACGCTGACCGTCGCCGGGGTCGCGCTGGAGGTGTTCGAGGTGCCGGGGCACTCGCCGGGGCACGTGGTGTACGTGATCCGCGAGACGCGACCGGTTACGGTGCTGGGGGGCGACGTGCTGTTCCGCGGGGGCGTGGGCCGCACGGACTTCCCGGGCGGCAGCTTCGAGCAACTGAAGGCCGGCATCCAACGGGTGCTGTGGCCGCTCCCCGCGGACGCGGTGGTGTACCCCGGGCACGGGCCGGTCACCACCATCGGGCACGAGAAGCGCACGAACCCCTTTGTCGCGGACTGAGCGCCCCTCCTGACCACAGGATGAGACGCGCCACTCAGCCGCTTGCGACGGCGCGCGCCATTGCGGCGACGGAATCGTGCCCGAACCGCTTCTGCGTGCGGCGCATCAGCGGATAGCCCAGCCGGGCCAGGGGGTGCGTCGGGCGCGAGAACGCGACGATGTCGTAGCTCACGGACCCGCCGATCCGGTCCCACTCGATCAGGAACCGCTCCTCGCCGGACGCCGCGTGCCCGGGAAGGGTGCCGTACGCGAACCCGAACCGCGCGGCGGTGTCGCTCACCTCGTCCACGGTGTACACGATCCGGCACGCGTTGAGCCACCAGAGGCCCGCGACGCGCGCCAGCACCCCGACGCACGCGCCGGTCGCGAGCGGCGTATCCGCCGGCACCGCCTCGACCCACCCGAGGTCGAACTGCTTCCACCGCCCCAGGGCCGCCCGGGCCGCACGGAACGCGCGCTCGCCTTCACCAACGGCCCCGCGCGCGTGATCGACGGCGTACCCGGCCGGCGGCCCGGTCGCGGTGGCCCCGACGTCCGGGTACGTCGGCACCAGAGGCGCCCGCGCGGTTATGAACGCGCGGACGGCACCGGGCGAAGGCTTGCGGAGCGTCGGCATCGTGTCCCTCACGCCGCTTCGAGTACCGCCCGGTAGCGGCGCGGCACGCCCTCGAACGCCCGCCGGTACGTCGGTTCGAGCGGCACCTCGATGGAGCCCGTTCCGTCGGGCGTCAGGAACAGCGGCACGTTCCGCAGCACGTGCCCGACCGCTACCGGCTCGACGTACGCCGTCTTGACCGATCCGGCCGAGTACGCGGCAAGCGTCCGGTCGGCGTCGCCTGGATGCACGTATGCGGTGCCGTCGAGTTGCTCTCCCAGCGACCCGTGAAACCCGTTCGGATCACGGGGCGTGGGCGGGTGCGCGTCGAGTACGAGCAGGTGGACGCCCTGGCGTAGTGCCGCCAGGGCGTGGGCGGTTGCCGTTTGCCACGCGCACTCGCTCGCCTTGTTCCCGGCCGAAACGATTTCGACCATCGCGACGATCCGGTCCCCGCTCGTGTGACGGATCACCATCCGCCGCTGCTTCGCGGTGTAGAATTCGTGCTCCGACTTTGCGACCAACCGGGTCTGCGGCGGGGCCGTCAGCAGCGCGGTCCCGCCGCCTTCGGTTGGGAACTGGTCGGATGTGTGCCCGTTACCGTTCGGCTCGTGAAGCGTCAGCACGTCCGGGTTCCCGCCGCCCGCGACCTGTTCGGCGAGCGCGTAGTACCCCGACGGGAGCAGCCCACCGTTCAGTTCCCGCCGGATCTCGGCGATCCAGGCGAGGTGAAAGTCGTGGAAGATGCCCGCGTCCACGCGCGTCCAGTCGTGCAGCGGCATTGGTGTGCCTCCCCAAACCTTCACAGGCGCCAGTATATCGCCCCGCGCGCCCGCCACCAGCGCCGGGGCCGAACACCCGGCGCGGCTTGACCGTACTCACCGGAGAACCTAGCGTGACTGAACGCTCGCGCCTGTTATTCGTGCCGTGACGAGGTCGACCCGTGAAGCTGTCCGCTCCGCCGCCCCCACCGCCGCCGCCCAGTGACGGGAACCCCGGTGCCGGCGCGCCCGGCACCCCGGACGAACAGCCCAGCCCCGCCTCCGGCGCGTCCCCGGCGGCCGAACCGCCGACCCCTCCCGCCGCACCAGCGGTCGCACCGGCCGCGGCGAAGCCGCTGACCTGGCCCGCGTGGTACAGCGGGATCGACGCCGCGCTCGCGGGGCTGGTCGTCGCGTTCGCGTTCGCCGCCGCCTCGTTCGTGGCCCGCAACTCGGACGCCTGGCTGCACCTCGCGGCCGGCAAGCGGATGTTCGCCGGCGAGTACGTCCCCGGCGGCAGCGACCCGCTCAGCTACACGGCCCAGGGCCGCACGTGGATCAACCACAGTTGGCTCACCGACGCCGCCGCGTACCTGCTCTACGGCGGCGCCGGGCAGCTCCTCGTCGCCGTCAAGGCGCTGCTCGTCGCGGCGGCGTTCGGGCTCCTGATCGCGATCCGCCGGCCGGCCTTCGCGCTCTGGCCGTGGGCGGCGCTGGCGTGCGTCGGCGTGCTCGCGTGCGCGCCGCAGTTCCTGCTGCGCCCGCTCGTGGCGTCCATGTTCCTGTTCGCGGTCACGCTGTTCGTCCTGTTCCGGATGCCGCGCGGCGCGGCCCACCCGAAGCGGCTCCTGGTCGCCGTCGGGGTGACGTTCTGGGTGTGGGCGAACGCGGACCAGTGGTTCTTCATCGGCCCGCTCGCGCTCGCCCTGGTGCTCGCCGGCGAACTGATCCAGACGTACCTGTTCAACAGCCCCGGCGAGCCGGGCGACACCCCGGACGCCGAGCCCCTGGGCCGGCTGCCGGACGTCGCGACCCTGGCCAAGGCCCTCGGGGTCGGGGTGCTGGCCTGCACGCTGACCCCGCACCACGTGCGGGTCTGGGAGCTGCCGTTCGAGCTGGTCGGCGCGCCCGGGGCCGAACTCGACCCGCGGACGCGCGCCGCGCTGATGGCGCCGACCGACGGCGAGTACATCAAGAACGCGTCCTGGGGGTACAACCTGAACGGGCTCGCCTACGTGGTGCTGTTCACCGGCGGCGCAACGATCTTCGGGCTGGGGCCGGCGCGCATCCGGGTCGGTCACGTCGCGCTGTGGCTCGGGCTGGCGGTGCTGAGCCTGTTCAGCGTTTACGCGATCCCGTTCTTCGCGCTGGTCGCGGTGCCGCTCGTGGCCGCCCAGCTGAACGCGTACAGCCGCGGCGCGCGGCTCCGGACGTGGGGCGACCCGCGGACCCGGCTGCTGGTCATCGGGGCGTCCGGCGGGCGGGTGCTGTCCGTGGTCGCGGTGTGCGCGCTGGGCGTGCTGGCGTACCCCGGGTGGGTCCACCCGGACGTGCCCGACCCGGCGAACGCGAAGCGGCTGGGCTGGGGGGTCGAGCCCGACCCGGCGCTGGCGCAGGCGGCCGAGCAGTTCCAGGCGTGGCGCGCCGACGGCGCGCTGCCGGACGACGCCCGCGGGCTCGTCGCCAGCACCGAACTGGCCAACTACATCGCGTGGTACGCCCCCAAGGAGAAGGTGTTCATCAACGGCCGGTTCCGGCACCACCGGCCCGAACTCGCCGACTACCTCGCCGTGCGCAAGGGGCTCGGTCTGGTCCGGGTGCCCGACGAGGAGCCGGACGCCGGCGCGGCGACCGCGGTGCTGAAGGCCCGCGGCGCCGAGTACCTCGCGCTCCACGGGGCGGCGGCCGAGAGCGGTCAGATGCGGGCGCGGGCCGCGCTCGCGGCGCAGCGGCTGTACCTCCAGTGGGGCCAGTGGTCGGCGTGGTACGTGAACGGCGGCACGGTCGTGTTCGGGTGGCGCGGGGACGGGGCCAAGCCGTCGTTCGCGGCCCTGGCGCTGGACCCGGTGGCGCGGGCGTTCGGGCCGGGGGCGGCGAAGGTGCCGGCCCCGGAGCTGACGCAGCCGCTGCGGCGGGACGCGGACCCGCTGGTCGAGGCGTTCGCCCAGGCCCCCCGCCCGGCCCCGCCCGGGGCGGCCGAGGCGCGGGCGTGGATCGAGTACAAGGAGGCCCTGGTCACCCGGGTGCGCATCCGCCAGCAGATCAGCGTGGAACTGTTCTTCTACGGACCGGCGGTGCAGCACGCGCTGCACTATCCGGTCCTGATCGGGGCCGACGCCCGGGGCATGACCCGGTTCCCGGCCCGCGGCGCGACCCCCGAGACGCAGGCCGAGCTGCGGGCCGAGGCCGACGCGCTCCGCGCGATCCCGCTGCTGGCGGTGCGGGCCGCCCGGCGGGCCATCGCCGAGGACCCGGACCACCCGGACGCCTACTTCGCGCTGGGATCGGCCCTCGCCGACCCCGACCTGCCGCTCTCGGACGGCGAGCGGGCGCTGGCGCAGGTCACCGCGTTCCGCCAGTGCCTGGTCCGGCTCCCCCGGCCGGAGCGGTACAAGCGGGGCCAGTTCGCCGTGAGCGGCACCGAGGCGGCCCTGCGGTTGGCCCAAACGTACCTGGGCCAGCCGCTCGTGTGGCGCGACGCGCGCAACCGGGACGTGGTCGATTACACCGGCTTCCCGGTCACCGGGTTCCCGATCGACGCCGGGCCGCTTCTCGGGCCGCTCGGGCAGCCGCTGTTCCGCGAGCGCACCGGGGCGGTGTCGCGCGGGGAGCCGGCGGACCCGCGCACGGCGGCGGTCATGTTCAACGGCGCCGCGTTCGTCTTGCCCCTCGACCTGGCCCGCGAAACGCTCCAGACGGCCCTGGAGTACGCGCCGCTGGACATCGGGAGCGACGCCGACGAGCGGCTCCGGGAGAGCGTGAAGCAGGTGGAGGCGTTCCGCCGCGAGGTGGAGGACGTGATGATCCGGTACAAGGGCCGGTACGACGCCGGCCGGGCGACGGCGCCGAAGCTCCCGGTGCTGGTGGGCCGGGCGGTCCAGTTGTGCATGCCGGGGGAGGCCCTGCGGCTGCTCAACGATAAGGACACGGACTTCGAGAAGGAGTACGGGCGGGACCAGCTCGGGTTCGCCGGTCAGTTGCTGGTCGCGCTGAACCTGGCCGTCGGGCGCATCGAGGACGCGGCGGAGACGCTGAAGAACCTGTCCGGCACGAGCTCCAACAGCACTCAGCTCCAGGGGCTGAAGTACCAAAAGGCGGTGCTGGCCGGGGAGTACAAGCACGCCGGCGATCTGTGGGAGTCGCTCAACCCGGAGGTCGGCACGCTCGACGCGCTCCCGGCGGCGGGAGCGAACGTTCCCAGAGAGGTTCTGCTGGGGACGATCAAGGCGCTGATCCGGAGCCCGCGCGACGACGACGCCGTCGCGGTGCTGAGGCGCATGATGGTCGCGCCCGTCGGGCTGGTGCCGGAGCCCCTCCAGATCGTTCCGGAGTGGTTCTGGCTCCAGTCGTGGGAGAACCTGCGACAGCTCCTCCAGCAGCGGCTCGCGGGGCAGCTCCGGCTGGACTCGAACTTCTTCACCCGCCGCGGGGTGCTGTACCTGCTGGAGGGGGACGTTCCGGCCGCGAAGGAGCGGTTCAAGAACGCGCCGCGCAAGGCCCCGGCCGGGTGGGGCGTGCCCGACATGAACTCGGCCCAGGCGGACGGGTACTTGAAGCTGATCGAGAAGGCCGCGGGCCGCCCCCCGCGGTAAAACGGTTCGGTCGGCCGGCCCCCGCCGGCCGGCGGACGAGGGGAACCCATGCCGAAGTGGACCGTGGCCGGGGTGCAGATGGACTGCGCCCTGGGCGATACCGTCGCGAACCGGAACGCGCTCGTGGCGAAGCTCCGCGGGGCCGCCGCGGCCGGCGCGCGGCTCGCCGTGTTCCCGGAGTGCGTGCTCTCCGGGTACGGGTTCGAGTCGCGGGCGCACGCGCTCGCCGCGGCGGAACCGGTCCCCGGGCCGAGCACCGACTTCGTGGCCGCCGCGTGCCGCGAGCTGGGCGTGTGGGCCGTCTTCGGGCTCCTCGAAGCGGCCCCGGACGGCAAGCTCTACAACGCCTGCGCGCTGGTCGGGCCGAACGGCCTGGAGGCCAGCTACCGCAAGCTGCACCTGCCGTGCCTGGGCGCCGACCGGTTCACCGACCCCGGCGACCGGCCGCTCGCGGTCCATGACCTCGGCGGGCTGAAGGTCGGGATGAACATCTGCTTCGACGGCAGCTTCCCGGAATCGGCCCGCATCCTCACGCTGCTCGGCGCCGATCTGGTGGTGCTGCCGACCAACTGGGCCACCAACGCGCGCAAGATGGCGGAGCTGGTGTCCGCCGCGCGGGCGTGGGAGAACCACATCTACTACCTGGCGGTGAACCGGGTGGGCACGGAGAGCGGGTTCACGTATCTGGGGCTCAGTTCGGCCGCCGACTACATGGGGAACGTGCTGCACTTCGCCCCGGAAGGTACGGACGCGATGTTCCTGATCGAGGTCGACCCGGAGGCGGCGCGCCAGAAGCGGGTGGTGACCTGCGCCGGCACGTACGAGATCGACCGCGTGAACTGGCGGCGCCCGGAACTGTACGGCCCGCTGGTCGCGAACCCCGGCCAGTTCACCGGGCACTTCAACAAGTGAGCAGGACCGCAGAGGGCAGAAGAGCCGTATTCACCGCAGAGGAGGTTCCCTCCGCGAAGCGGGAGGGGTTCACGAGAGGGCGCAGAGAGAAAGCCAAGAACGGCAGAAAAGGGAAACTTCTTTTGCCTCATTCTCTCTGCGCCCTCTCGTGAACCCCTCCCGCTTCGCGGAGGGAACCTCCTCTGCGGTGAATACGGCTCTTCTGCCCTCTGCGGTGAACACGGCTCTTCTGCCCCTTCACCCTACTTCTTGAACACGTCCCGCAGGATGTTCAGCACCTGCTTGCCGCCCGCGAGCGCCTGGTCGCGGAGCTTGTCGTACTTCCCGGCCCCCGCCTCCGCCTCGAACGCCTTCAGCACCGCCGTGCCGCGGGCGTGGTCGAGGTGGGACACGATCGCCGGCACCAGCCCGTCCGCCACCCCGAACGACTCGTTCTCCAGCCCGCACACCGGGACCACGTCCTTGGTGAACGTGTCGAACTGCTCCCGCGCCACCGCCACGCACTCGCGGATGTTGACCTCCTTGGGCCGGGTGCCGGCCCGCCAGTCGTAGGGCGGCGCCCACTCGGCCTTGGGGCTCAGCAGGTCCACGTGCGACACCGCCACCGCCACCGGCGGCATCTTCAGGTGCGGCTTGTCCGCGAACCACGCCCGCAGCCGGGCCAGCAGGTCCACGTCGTTCTGCCGGCCCGGGACCGTGGCCTGCGTGACCAGCAGGATCAGGTCGGCGTCGCGGGACGCCTCGGCGGCGGCGGCGAAGTCGACATCACTCGGGCCGTCCTGCCCGTACCCGCTGGTGTCGAGGACGCTGACCGGCTGCCCGTCGGGGAGCGTGTAGTCGTACCGCACCCCCGCGGTGACCGGCAGGCGGTCCACCTTGGCCGCCGCGCGGCCGAGCAGGGCGTTCACGAGGCTCGATTTGCCGGCCTTCACGGACCCGAGAACGCCGATCGTGATGGCCTTGGGGCCGGTCGCGGTGTTGGCCGCGGCGGTGACGGTCACGTCGCCGATCTGCGCCGTCGAGGCCGCCGGCCGGGCGGCCGGGTCGTCGGCGGGGGGCGGCTGGCGCTCGGCGAGCAGCTCGCGGTACCGCTTCACCCCCACCCGCAGCCGCCCGCTGTTCAGCTCGATGAGGTACCGGCCCAGGTGGTGAATGAACGCGGTGTGGAACCACAGGATCACGTTGTTCTGGAGCCGGTCCAGCATGGTCCCCAGCGCGGCCTTCGAGGCCAGGTACCGCAGCGCCGTCTGGAGCGGGTCGAGCAGCGCCGCCCCGGCCCAGTAGATGTTCTGCCCCATCTTGTAGTACTCGACCGCTTTCCGCGCCCGCTTCATGTCGCGGATGCGCAGCATGTGCGACCCGGGCACGTACTTCTGCACCAGCTCGTCGAGGTCCGCCGACGCCAGCTCGATGCACGCCAGCACCTCGGGGAGCGTGAGGTGCTCGAACGGGTCGCCCGCCCCGGGGTTGTACTGCTCCGCGACCTGCTTCGCGAGGTCCAGCGCGAGGTCGCTGTAGTGCTTCGGGTCCTCGAGCTGCTTCGGGCTGACGGCCTCGAACGAGTTGGCCTTGGCGACCACCAGCGCCCACGCCGCCTGGTCGCGGTCGGTCCAGTACCCCGGCCGGTCGTCGGTCGGGGGCAGGGTGGTGCGCCGGGTCCAGCGCCACGCGAGGAAGTACGCGAGCGCGATGCACCCCACCATCGGCCACCACGTCCACAGCACCCAGCCGGTGGACCAGAGGTGGTAGCCGCCCGCCCCCATCAGAAACGCGAACGGGGCCGCGAACAGCACGATCAGCAGGGCGATGCGAAACCGGGTCATGCGCGGGTCTCGGGTCGGGGGTCGGTCCGAATCGTTCCGAACGGTCTGCGCCGCGAACACCCGGCGCCGCGGGATCACGCCTTCGTTTCGGCCTTCGGGTGGTCGGCCTTCCACTGCTTCTCGGCGGCGTCGTAGTGCTCGTGGTAGAACTTCCGCAGCGCGTCCGGCGTGGGGACGTGCCCCTCGCACACGGCCTCGAAGTAGAAGCACAGCGCCCGGCCCAGCGCGTAGGTCGAGGCGGCGGCGACGGTCGCGCCCACCGCCGAGCCCACGACCGGGATGAGCTTCACCGCCTGCCGGATGAGCTGCCGCGACAGCATCCCGACCCCGATCGCCGCGGCCAGCTCGCGCAGCCGCTCGGGCGTCAGCGGCTGGCCGTAAATCTGGCCGATGTGGTGCGCCATCCGCGCCTGGATCCCGGGCAGGATCACCATGTCCGCGAACGGGATCGGCACGGCCCCGGCGGTGCCCGCCAGCGACGTGTACCCGAGGATGATCGGCTCCGCGTGCCGCTGGTGGACGCCCTTGAGCGCGTCCGTGGCCTCTTTCAGCCGCAGCAGCGTCTGGCGGTACGCCGCCGGCAGCACCGTGAGCAGCACGCCCTTGAGCTGTTCGCCCCCGTAGTTCGGCTCGGCGAACCCGTCCTCCGGTTTCGTCAGGTCCAGCGGCACGCAGGCGTCGAACAGCCCGGCGAACGCCCGCCGGTGCTCCTCGACGCACTCGCGCATGTGCTGCGGCACCGCTTCCGGTACCGGCGCGCTCGGCTGTGCCGCCAGTGCCTCAAAGGGGTACGGGGTGGGGTGCGGCTTCCGCGGGATCGTCTCGTGCAGGCAGGTGACCGCCAGGATCACCGGGCGCGACGGGCTCGCCGCGCGGATGCGCTCGAGGGCGTGGCGCACGTTGCCCTGGCCGAAGTCGGTCGCCTTCGCGGTGACGACCACGACGTGCGCCTGCCGGTCGAACTGGGCGATGTCCTCGGCCGGGTCGTAGCCCGGTTCGTCCACCCCGCGGGTGTCGAGGAACGTGAGCAGCGGGGCGTCGCTCGTGGGGAACTGGTACAGCCGGGAGGTTTTGGTGCACGGGCGGAACCCGGAGCCGATCGCGGCGTCCTCGGCCCCGGTGAGGAACCGGACCAGCGAGGTCTTGCCCGATTGCGTCTTCCCGAGCAGCCAGAACACCGGCGCCGGCGTCTTGCCGCGCACGGCGTCGAGCGCCTGTTCCAGGTCCGGCGGCGGGCTGGCGTCGCCGGTCACGGTGCGCTTCATCGCGTCCCAGAAACGGCTCATGCGATTCGCCCCCGCGCGCCCGCCGGTACCCGACGCCCGGGCCGCACGATCTCGCTCTTGACCCATTTTTCCCCCACCGCTATCGCGTGACCACATCTGACCCTGCGTTGCTGCGGTGCGCCCCAATGGAGAGCGGGACCGGTAACCTGAAGCTGTTCGCTGGCCCGCCGGAAACGGCGGAGCTGCCGGCCCCGCCGTCGCCCGCCCCGCTCCCGGACCCGCATGTCGCCGCCACCCGCGAGCTGATCCGCCCGCCCGCCGTGCGCCCCGGCCGGCGCGATTGCGAGCCGTACTCCGCCGCCTGGTTCGACGAGCTGGAGCAAAAACGGTACCAGCGGCACGGCCGCTGGCTCCCCAAAGCGCTGGAGTTCGGCCGCCACCCCGGCGAATCGCTCCTGGTCCTCGGGTGCGGTCTCGGCATCGACGCCGCCGCCTACGCCCGCACCGGCACGAGCGTCACCGTCGCAACCGCCCCGGACGAGCGCCCCGACCTGATCCGCGAGAACTTCGACCGCAACGGGCTGACGGGCGAGTTCGTCGCGCTCGCCGGCCCGCGGCTGCCGTTCGCCGACGGGGCGTTCGACGTCGTGACCTGGAACGCCCTGTACGACGCGGCCGAACCGAACCCGCTCCGCATCGACGAGCTGTTCCGCGTGCTGAAGCCGGGCGGCAAGCTCATCGGGCTGTTCCCCGCGCACTACGACACGGCGTTCTGGCAGAGCGTCCTGTTGCCCCTTCAGTGGTTGTACTGGCGGCGCCCCGCGGACCCCACAACCGCCCCGAAGGCCACCGCCCGCGAACTGGTGCGGCTGTTCCGGCAGTTCGGTGAGCACCGGGTGTCGAAGCGGCACCTGCGGCGCGGCGAACTGCCCTACGTCTGGCGCCTGCTCCCGCTGGTGCTCCTCGAACGAATCATGGGGCGGGTGCTGGTGCTGAAGGCGAAGAAGCCGATCCTCGCCGCCCGGCTCCACGCCGCGCAAATCGACATCGGCCGCGTCGCGGCGTGAGTCGCGGTCCGGCTGGTTGTGTCTGTTTCTTGTGGCACAGACATTCCTGTCTGTGCGACCTATCGCGCTGCACAGACATTCCTGTCTGTGCCACAAAGACAAAACCAAAACGGACACCAACAGCCGATTCGTATGTGGGCGGCCCCACCACGGCCCGCCCGGTCCCGGCGTTCCGTTCATCGTAATGCGTCCTGCAACCGGGTGATCTGTTCGGCCATCGGGCGCGGCGCCGCCGGCGTCGGCTTCCCGTGCTCCCCCTGCACCTTCAGCCACACGAACACCGGACCGTTCCCCGCCACCGCCTCGCCCGCGACCGCTTCCCACCCGGCGCGCGAGTCGCACGTGTACACGCGGCCGATCCCGGCGCCCCGCGCGATCGCCCCGAAGTCGGTGCCGCCCGCGTTGGGAACCGCCTGCCCGCCGGTCACCTCGTACAGCCCGTTGTCGATCAGCACGATGTACAGCGGCACCTCGACCTGCGCCACGGTCACGAGACACCCAAGGTTCATCAACAGCCCGCCGTCGCCGGTGAGCACGACCACCCCGCGCCCGGGCTTCGCGAGACACAGCCCGAGCCCGAGCGGCACCCCCTGGCCCATGCTCGACGGCAGGTAGTGGAAGTCGAGCGGCGAGTCGGACAGGTGCGGCCAGATCGCGACCGACCCCATCGTCGTCACGACAACCTGGTCGTTGCGGACCGCGGCCAGCACTTCGAGCGCGTCACGGTGCGTCATCATGGCGTGTCACGTCCGCATCGGGTTGGGTCGTTGTTTCCTGCCGCCGTCACAACAAGATCTGCAATAACATCTTGCGGCGCATCCGCCGAATTTCGCCGGTGTCGCCCGCTGGTCAACCGGTCGGGTTGTGCGGGTTTTACTCGTGCGACTCGGTGGTAGTACCGCACCAGCGAATCGGTAGCGGTCGGGTAGCGGATCGGCGGCCCGAGTACCAGCGGCCGTCTCGTCGCGGTCCCGTCGCCTTCGCTCCGACCGCACTGTAACCCCCGTTACAGCCGCGCGCGGGTGGGACTCCCCCCATCCGACCTGATCCCAAATCCGGCTGATCCGTGTCGGGCCTTATTCTGTAG
>NZ_JAXBLV010000207.1:0-47157 GCF_034097035.1 Gemmata algarum | reverse complement strand
CAGGCGTGGATACGGATCAACCGGATTCGGTATCATGCGCCGCGGCGCCCGCTCGAACGAACGTCGCCGGCCGGTTTATCGGCACATCCCGCGTTTCCCCACTTCCCGACCTCGTTCGCAACGGCGGCACTCAGCCGCTGCCCGGAGCGGTCATGCTCAGCACGACCTTCCCGAAGTGGGACCCGCTTTCCATGTGGCGCAGCGCGTTTACGGCGTCCGCGAACGGGAACGCGCGGTCGATGACCGGCCGGATCTGCTTCTCGGTGATGACCCGGTTCATCTCCTCGAACATGGCCCGGGAGCCGACGAACACCCCCTGGAGTCGGACGGCTTTCATCAGCACCGGTACCGGGTTCATCGTGCCGCCACCGGTCAGCACCCCGATGACCGCGACGTGCCCGCCCGTTTTGACCGCCCGGATCGACCGGTCCAGCGTGCCCGCGCCGCCGACCTCGACCACCACGTCCGCCCCCGCGCCGCCGGTCTGCTGCCGCGCCCACTTGTCCCAGTCCGGATCGGTGCGGTAGTTCACCCCGGCGGCCGCGCCGAGCCGCGCCGCCCGCGCGAGCTTGTCGTCACTGCTGGAGGTGATGAGCGCCCGCGCCCCCAGGACCGTTGCCAGTTGGAGGGCGAAGATCGATACGCCCCCGGTCCCCTGGAGCAGCACGGTGGTGCCTGGACCGGTGCTGGCGGCCGTCAGCGCGTTCCAGGCGGTCACCGCGGCGCACGGGAGCGTCGCCGCCTCTTCGTAGCTGAGGTGCGGCGGGACCGCCACGAGCGCGCGCTCGTGAACGGCGATCACTTCGGCGAACACCCCGTCTCGCTCGCTGCCGTATGTCGCTCCGGCCGCGGCGCCGGTGATCGCCCCTTCTTCCCAGAGCGGCATGAAGGTGTTCGCGACCCGGTCGCCCGGTTTGAACCGCGTGACCCCCGCGCCCGCGGCGACCACCTCGCCCGCGGCGTCGGACCCCATCACCCGCGGCAGCGCGAGCTTCGGGTTGTACTGGCCCTTTACGAGCATCAGGTCGCGGAAGTTGAGCGACGCGGCCCGGACCCGCACCAGCACCTCGCCCGGACCGGGCGCCGGCTCCGGGCGCTCCTCGAGCGCAAGGTGTTCCAAACCGAACCCGCCGCGCAGAACGAGTGCCTTCATTGCGTCCCCTCCGCCGTCCATTATGGGTGAGGGTAC
Organism: Gemmata algarum; assembly: GCF_034097035.1. Classification (NCBI taxonomy): domain Bacteria; kingdom Pseudomonadati; phylum Planctomycetota; class Planctomycetia; order Gemmatales; family Gemmataceae; genus Gemmata; species Gemmata algarum. The sequence goes on along the minus strand of NZ_JAXBLV010000207.1, from coordinate 45,968 downwards.
CCGGGCCGCGGCGAGAGGATTTCACAGAAATCGCGGTTCTGTGTGCCGCCCCGGATATGGTAAACTCGGGTCGGATCGGGTCCGCGGATCGCCCCAAGCTCATGTCCGGTCTCGCACTAATGGATTCGTCCGATTCGCTGAAGCTCGACGAGAACCTCGCGCGGTTCCTGGCGGCATACGACCAGGAACTCGACGGGGGGGACGGTCGCGCGCCGACCCTCCAGGTCCAATTCCCCCCGCTCAGCGACCCGGCCCTCACGCCCGAGCGGCCCGTCACGCCGCTGCCCCCCGGGGCGGCCCACGAGGGGTCGATGAGCGAGGTGCTCCCGGACGCGGGCCGCCCGCTGCACCTGCCGCCGCCGCTCGGCGGGGGGCACCGGATCGGGCGGTTCGAGCTGCGCCGCCAGCTCGGCAAGGGCGGGTGCGGGATCGTGTTCCTGGCCTACGACCCGCGGATGCTGCGCGAGGTGGCGCTCAAGGTGCCGCGGCCCGAAATGCTGATGAACCCGGACGCCAAGCGCCGGCTCAAGCTCGAGGCCCTCGCCGCGTCCGAGTTCGATCACCCGAACCTGGTGCCCGTGTACGAGTGGGGCGAGGTCGGGCCGCTGTGCTTCATCGCCACCGCCTTTTGCCCCGGGCAGACGCTGGCCGAGTGGCTCGACCGGCAGGCGTTCCCGGTCCCGGTGCGGCAGGCGGCGCGGCTCGTGGCGACGGTGGCCGACGCGGTGCAGCACGCGCACGACCGCGGGGTGCTGCACCGCGACCTGAAGCCGAACAACGTGCTGCTCCAGGAAACGACGGTCGAGGAGGGGGACGAGCAGCCGGCGGGCGGGGTGCCGCTCCGCGGCTCGTGCTACATCCCCCGGGTGGTGGACTTCGGGCTGGCGAAGGTGGCCGAGCGCGGCGGCCCGTCGGAAACCGGCACGCGGCAGATCCTGGGGACGCCGAAGTACATGGCCCCCGAGCAGGCGCAGGCCCGCCGCGAGGACATCGGCCCGCCGGCGGACGTGTACGCGCTGGGGGTGGTGCTGTACGAACTGCTCGCCGGCCGCGCGCCCTACGACGGCGCCACCGACGTGGAGGTGCTGCGGCAGTCCGTGGAGGGTCGGCCGGTCGCGCCGCGGCAACTGCGGCCCGACCTCCCGCGCGACCTCGAAGCGATCTGCCTGAAGGCGATGGCGTGTACGGTCGGCGAGCGGTACCGCACCGCGATCGACCTAGCGGACGACCTGCGGCGGTTCCTGGACGGCCGGCCGACGGTGGCCCGGCCGCTCGCGTGGAGCGGTCGCGCCGGCCGGTGGCTCCGCCGCAACGACCAGCTCGTCGCGATCGCGGTCCTGGCTGCCATCGCGCTGTTCGTGACGTCGCTGGGGACGTGGAACTCGTACAAGACCCGGAACCTCCAGACCGACAACAACAAGCTGAAGGACTACCAAGCCGAGCGGAATCGGGTGGACCAGCAGCGCGAGTACGCGCGCCAGGTGCGCGACGGGTATTATGCTTGGCGCGGCGGGAACACCCAGGCCGCCGCGGAGGCGCTGGACTCGGCCCGCCGCGCGTCCGACCTGGTGATGGACGCCCCCGAGTTCGCGCACGACCACCTCGTCCGCCTCACGAGGACCGGCCAGTTGGTGGTCGTGTGCCCCGCGGGGGCGGTGGCGGCGCTCGCGGTGTCACCCGACGGCACCCGGCTGGCGAGCGGGCACGCCGACGGCACGCTCGCGGTGTGGGACCGGGCGACCGGGACCCAACTCGGGACGCTCAAGGCCCACGCGGGCGAGGTGTCGCGTGTCGCGTTCGTTCGCGACGGGGCGCAGGTCGTGACCAGCGGCCCGGTTCCGAACGGCCTCACCGGAATGCTCGCGTGGGCCGTCGGGCGGAGCGGCTCTCTGGCCCCGACCGGCACGGGCGTGCTCGGCGTCGGGTTCGCCGGCGGCGGGCTGATCGCCGCCCCGCCCTGGCCCTTTTGGGTTCGGCCCGCGGGGCGGGGGGCGGTGCTGGCCGTCGCCCCCGACGGGCGAGCGGCCCGGAGCCCGCGCCCGGGGTGGGTCGAGCTGCCGTCCGGCGCCGTCATCGCCACCGACGACACCGGTGACGTGCGCGCCGGGGCGTTCGCGCCCGACGGCGCGACGCTGTTCACCGCCGGCACGGACGGCATCATTCGCTCGTGGGACGTGAACCGCGCCCCGTGGGACCGCGGCGCGACCCCGAGCGACACGCCGGTGGCGGTTGCGGTGTCATCCGACGGCGCAGTGCGGGTGGTCGCCGGGGGCGCTCGCGTCACCCGCTACGAAAACGTCCACGCCCCGGCCGGCGCACCGGTGCTGGAGCGGCCGGTCGCGGCGGTGCGCGTCTACCACGACGGCCGCACCGGGTTCGTGTCGTTCGACGGGGCCACGGTTCAGGTCGCGGACCTCTCGGGCACGGCGGTCACGGAGCGGTTGCGCGCGAAGGTGCCCGGCGGGCGGCTGCCGGTGTCGGCCGCCCTGACGCCGGACGGTGGGAGCGTTGCGGTGGCGGACGACGCCGGGGGCGTGACGGTGTGGTCGGTGGCCGGGCGGAGCGCGGCGGGCCGGTACGACACCGGGTTGCGGCGCCTCGGCGCGGTCGCGCTCTCCGACGACGGCAAGGTGTTGGCGGCGCGCGGCCCGAACGGGGTGCTCGTGTGGACCGTCGGCACGCCGGAGACGCGCGCGGTGATCGCGGTCGACGACCAAGCGGTGTTCCGGTTCCTGCCAACGGGTGACCGGCTGGCGGCGGCCGGGCGGGACGGCGTGGTGCGGGTGTTCAACGCGGCGGGCCGCGAGGAGCACGCGCTGTTCGGGCACGTCGGGCGGGTGACCGCGCTCGGGGTGTCGCCGGACGGGCGCACGCTGGTGAGCGGCGGGAGCACCGGCGAGGTGCGGTTCTGGGACCTGAAAGCCGGCGTGGAACTTTACAGCGCCCGGCGGCACCCGTCCGCGGTGACCGCGATCGAGTTCTCCGCGGACGGCAAGTTCATGCTCACCGGTGCCGAGGGCCAGTTGGCCGCCTGGGACACGCGGTGACGCTTGGCGGGCGCGAGGCTGCCGTCGTCGGTTGAGCCGGTACGCTCCGGCGTGACTCCTGCGCCTGCCGGAGGTGCCCGGCGCGTTTCGGCGGGTGGTGCCGGTACAAGGAATGAGGCAGATGCCGCGGTTACGAATCGCAACGCTGTCCGACGTACCCCGGTTGCAGCGGCTCGTCGAACAGTCGGTCCGCACCTTGAGCGAAGGGTACTACTCACCGTCGCAAGTCGAAAGCGCCCTGCGGTACGTGTTCGGCCCGGACACCCGCTTGATCGCGGACGAAACCTATTACGTGATCGAAGACGCGGGGGAACTGGCGGCGGCCGGCGGTTGGAGCCGCCGGCTGACGCTTTACGGCGGCGATCAGGCGAAGGGAGCGGACGACCCGCTTCTCGACCCGGCGGCCGATCCGGCCCGCATTCGCGCGTTCTTCGTTCACCCGTCCTGGGCGCGGCGGGGGCTCGGCCGGCGGCTGTTCGAGCGGTGCCGCGAGGCCGCCGTTGCGGCCGGGTTCGGCGCGCTGGAACTGATGGCCACGTTACCCGGCGTGCCGCTCTACCGCACGCTCGGGTTCACCGCGGCCGGGCCGACGGTCGCGGAACTGCCCGACGGCGAACTCCTGCCGATGGTACGGATGAGCCGCCCGCTGCCGTAGCACCTCCGCCCGCAGGCGTGTGCCGCCCGATCACCGGCGAACCGTTCACACGAGCCGGTCTCAGGACCAGTTGAGTAAGGCGGTCCAGTCCACCCCCGCGAGCCAGCCGATCGCATCGGACGCGACCGGGGCCGCGCCGGAGACGACCACATCCACCACCGTCGGGATGGCGAAATCGACATCCCCACCGAAGAACGCCGCCCCGACCGCGGCGCGCATGGCGAGGTAGTCGCACGCTTCGCCGGCGTTCGCGTGAAGGGACTCGAACGCCGGGGCGGAACAGTGCAGGACGTAGGCCCAGCACAGGTAGTCGATGCGGAGCGCTCGCTCCAGCGCCGTTTCCTGCACCTGCGCGGGCGTGTAGTGCGGCTGACGGCCGTACTTGGCCCGAAGGGCCGGGCCGAGGTCGGTGAGGTAAGATCGCACCGCCCGGCGCTTGTCGGCGGTGAGTGTGGCGGTACAAGCGGACGCGGGCGACACCGAGGCGGGCGGTTCCGGCGCCAGTGCGTACACGCCGCCGTCGTCGTCGTCGAGTGTGGTCGTTGCCATAAACTCCTCCTCTGTGACGCGCCGCGGTTCCCGAACGGATCGGGAGCCGTTGAGTCTTACGCCCGCCCGCCGGAAAACAGGCCGATCACCCCGCACAGGGTCGCCAGCACGATGCCCGCCGGCCACCACAGGTCGTAACCGTACCGCAAAACCAGAGTGACGGCGAACAGGGTCATGGACAGGCCGATGGCGACCCCGCTGCGCTGCTCGGCGAGCCAACTGAACAGTGAGAACATGCGAAACGCCTTGGTCATCGTGTGGCCGAGCCGGCGTGCCCGCAACGCCGGCCCGCGCCACTTGGTGGGAACGCCGCAAGAGTGACTACGAGGACCACAACCATAACGACCCGCCCGGCGGTTTTCCAGACCTCGCCGGCGCATCTCGGCGCGCACCGCAGACCTTACGGGAGGTTGTTCGCTGGTCGGCCGAGGAAATTGTGCTGTTCGTAGTAAGACCGCGCGCCGGTTGGTGCGATTGCCGGGCTGGAGCGCGGGTCTTCCGGCGTTTGCCCTACTCGGGGACCGGATTCACGTGAAGTTGAAGAAGTAGCACGGCGCGAACAGCCCGCACGAACTCGGGCCGTGCATGTGCCACAGATCGCGGTTCCCGGCCCTTACGGTCGGCGCCTTTGTGGGGCGCGGCCGTAATTGGTCGGGGATCGGACCGCCGTTCCTTAACGCCCCTCCGACGGGCCGCGTTCCGGTTTGCCGAATTCCACGGCCGGCTGCGGGGTTTCGTTGACCGAGAGGCGGAACACGTCCGGGCGGGCGTAGTGGCCGACCGGGTCGAAGTCGAACCGCGCCCGCGGGATCTCGGCCGGGTCCAGGTCGGCGATCAGCACCGCCTCCTCACCGAACACCGGCCCGGCCAGCACCTGCCCGAGGGGCGAGATGACGCAGCTCCCGCCCCGGATCAGCACCGCCGCCGGGTCGTCGCCGTGCCCCCCGTCGTAACCGGGCGGGCAGTCCTTCCGGGTTAAAAACTGGCAGGCCGACAGAACGAAGCACCGCCCCTCAAGGGCGACGTGCCGGACCGTCGGGAGCCACGTGTCGCGGTCGTCCACGGTGATCGCGCAGTACACCTCCACGCCTTTGGCGTACATCGCGGTCCGCAGCAGCGGCATGTAGTTCTCCCAGCAGATCACCGCCCCCGCCTTCCCCGCCGGGGTGTTGACGACCGGGAGCGTGGACCCGTCTCCCTGGCCCCACACCAGACGCTCCATCGCCGTCGGCATGAGCTTCCGGCGCGCGGCGATGAGGGCGCCGTCCGGGCCGAAGAACAGGGCGGCGCAGTACAGCGTCGAGCCGGCGCGCTCGACCGCCCCGACCACCAGGTGAACGCCGTGCTCCCGGGCCGCCGCGCCGATCGCCGCGGTCGCCGGCCCCGGGACCTCGACCGCCGCCTCATAGTACCGGCGGAACTCCTCCCGGCCTTCGGGCGTGCGGGACCCCATCCGGGCGCCGAAGCCGAGCCCCTTCGGGTACCCGCCGACGAACGCCTCCGGAAGGACGACCAGTTTCGCCCCCCGCGCGGCCGCCTCGGCGACCAGACCGCGGAGCTTCTCGAGGGTCGCCGGCGTGTCGAACAGGGGCGGCCCGGCCTGAACGACGGCGACGCGGGTGGCACTCATGAGCGGCAGTTCTCTTTTCTCGCGTTACTCGGCCAGCCGGACGCCCAGGGCTTTCATCCGGGAAGCGAGGGTGGTGGGCTTGAGCCCGAGCAACTCGGCCGCCCCTCCCGGCCCGTAGATTTTACCCGCCGCCTTGCGCAAGGCGGCCCGGATGTTCTGCCGCTCGAGGTCCCGGAACTCGGCCTCGGTCAGCACTTGGTCCCGCGCGCCGGCGGGCGCCGGAGCGGTCGCTCGGTCGGCCGCCGGCACGGCCTCCGGAAGGTTGAGGGCGAGCCGCCGCCCGGCGGACACGATGGCCGCTCGCTCGATCACGTGCTGGAGCTCGCGTACGTTCCCCGGCCAGGGGTACCCCCGCAGCCGCTCGGCGTCCGCCGGGGTGAGCTTCGGCACCGGGCGGCCGAGCCGCTTCGCCGCCTGCTCGAGAAAGTGCTCCCCCAGCGGGACCACGTCCTCGGGGCGCCGGCGCAGTGGCGGCACCTCGATCGGGAACACGCCCAGCCGGAAGTACAGGTCCGGCCGGAACCGCCCGGCCTCGGCCTCGCGCCGGAGGTCGCGGTTCGTGGCCGCGACGACCCGCACGTCCGCCTTCCGGGTCCGCTCCTCCCCGACCCGTTCGAACTCCCCTTCTTGAAGCACGCGCAGCAGCTTCGGTTGGAGGTCGAGCGGGAGCTCCCCCACCTCGTCGAGGAACAGCGTCCCGCCGTCGGCCAGCTCGAACCGCCCGACCCGGTCGCGGACCGCACCGGTGAACGCCCCCCGGACGTGCCCGAAGAACTCGCTCTCGTACAGGTCGCGCGGGACGGCCGCGCAGTTCACTTTGATGAGCGCCCGGGCCGCGCGGCGGCTGCGGGCGTGGACCTCCCGGGCGACCAGTTCCTTGCCCGTTCCGCTCTCCCCGGTGATGAGCACCGTCGCGTCGGTCGGGGCGACGAACTCGACCTGTCGCAGGACGGCGTCGAGCGCCGGGCTCTGCCCGACGAACCGGCCGTAGTGGGCGGCGCGGACCTCTCCCCGGAGGTATTCGGTCTCGAGTTCGAGCTGCCGCCGCAGGGTCTCCACCTCCTCGAACGCGCGGGCGGTGGCAATCGCCGCCGCGGCGTGGTTGGCGACCATCCGGAGCCACCCGAGCGCCTCACCGTCCAGTGGCGCGCGGGTGAACACGGCGAGCACCCCGAGGACCCGGCCGTGGTGGACGAGCGGCTGGCCCCCGAACCCGGTGATCCCTTCGCGCCGGACCCAATCGGAGTCGGCCACCCACGGGGAGTGCGGATCGACATCCGGAACTTCCAGCGGCCGGCCGGAGAGGCCGATCTGACCGACCTTGCGCTCGCCGAGGGCGAACCGGTGGAACGCCCCGTCGATCTGGTCCCACGCCTCTTCGGGGGCCGCGACGGACCGGCCGGCCCCGGCCACCAAGTGGAGGGCCGGTTCGGTGCCCGGTTCCCGACCGCTCTGCCGGCAGATGTCACACGTCCCCGGCGGAAGGGTGAGCCACACCCGAGCCAGGGCCACTTGTGGGGAATCTGCGAGGCGAGCGGCAACCAGCCGCAGAAGGCTATCGACCGAGCGCTGCTCGGCCATTTCGAGGAGCAGTTGCTTGGGGTCCGTAAAGATGGGCTCAGCGGCGGCCATACCGACACGGTAACGAAAAATCGTGCTTTATCAACGAGATTTCGTGGTCAACGATTTTTCGTTGTTCTGGCTTCATTCGGTGATTAGGTCATAAATCGTTTTCAATCATTGACTTGAGTCGAGTAGATGGGGCGGCATACGACTTGCCTTTCTGGCGTACATTCCTCACCCGAGCTTCTGGAGAAGACTATGGCCAGCGTTCGTTGTCCTTGCCACGGTAACCCGGCCTGCCAGTTGTGTCACGGGACGAAGTTCTACGAGTACCAGCCCGGCCCCCGCGGGTGGCTGCCGTTCGCCTGCCCCACCTGCGCGGGTACCGGTTCCACGCGCACCGCCGAGGGAACGCAAGAACGGTGCATCACGTGCAAAGGCTCCTGGAGCATCGACCCGGGGTACCCGCCGATGGCCCCCGGCTGGCGGGGCGCGCTGCGGGCCGGGTGGAAGACGTTCTTCGGCGGCGGCTGATCGCCCCGGCCTTTGACTGGCATCCTTTCCCTCCCACACCCGACCCCGCACCGCCATATGACGACCGAAACCGAGCCCGCCCCGCCCGCGAGCGTGTCACCGAAGCTCTCGGCCGTTGAGGGCATCAAGGCCGGGAGCAAGTACCTCCGCGGCGACTTGGCCGAACAGCTCGCCGCCGACACCGACCACCTGTCCGAAGACGGCAAGCAACTCATCAAGTTCCACGGCAGCTACCAGCAGGAAGACCGCGACGCCCGCAAGTACCGGCAGAAGGCCGGAGTCGGCAAGGCGTACATGTTCATGATCCGGCTGAAGCTCCCGGGCGGGAAGCTGACCGCCGACCAGTACCTCGCCATCGACGATCTCGCGGCCCGGTACGGGAACGGGACGCTCCGACTCACCACCCGCCAGAGCATCCAGCTTCACGGTGTCTTAAAGGTGGATCTGAAGGCCACCATCGCCGGGATCAACGAGGCGCTGCTGTCCACGCTGGGCGGGTGCGGGGACGTGAACCGGAACGTCGTCTGCTGTCCGGCCCCGACCGGTGACCCGGTTCGCACCCAGATGCAGGCCCTGGCTGACGCCGTTGCCGCCCATCTCGCTCCGCACGCCGGGCGGCAGGCGTACCATGAACTGTGGCTGAACGGGGAAAAGGTTCCGGACCCGGTCGCGGTTCCGGTCGAGGAGGCGGAGCCGGTGTACGGGGCGGTCTACCTCCCGCGGAAGTTTAAGACCGCGTTCGCTCTCCCTGAAGACAACTGCACGGACCTTCTGGCCCACTGTCTCGGGTTTCAGGCCGTGGTCGAGGGCGGCCAACCGGTCGGGTACAACCTGTTCGCCGGAGGCGGCCAGGGGCAAACGAACAGCAAGCCCGACACCTATCCGCTCCTCGCCCAGCCCATCTGCCGGGTCGATCCGGACGAGGTGGTGGCCGCCGCGGAGGCGGTGGTGCGGCTGTTCCGGGACCACGGGAACCGCGCGGACCGGAAGCGAGCCCGGCTCAAATACGTGCTCCACGACTGGGGTGTTGAGCGGTTCCGGCAGGTGTTCGCCCGGGACTACTGGAAGCGGCCCCTGCGGCCCCCGGTCGAGCGCCCGATCACCGGGGCGGACCTGCACCACGGGTGGCACCGGCAGCGGGACGGGAAGTGGTTCCTTGGCCTGTCGGTCGAGAACGGCCGGGTCAAGGACGAGGGCGCGGTCCGGCTGCGGAGCGGGCTGCGTGCGATCGTCTCTCGCGTTCGGTGTACGGTGCGGCTGTCGGCCCAGCAGGACGCGCTGCTCGGGGACATCGCGGCGGGGGACCGCCCGGTCGTTGACGCGCTCCTGAGCGAGTACGGGGTTCCGCGGCCGGAAACGCTGCCGATGGTGCGGAAGTGGAGCATGGCCTGCCCGGCCATCCCGACGTGCGGGCTGGCGCTCACCGAGAGCGAACGCGCCTTGCCGGGCGTCGTGACCCAGCTTGAAGCCGCACTGGCGCGGTTGGGGCTGGCCGGCGAGCCGATCAGCGTCCGGATGACCGGGTGCCCGAACGGGTGCGCCCGGCCGTTCCAGAGCGAGGTCGGTCTGGTCGGCCGCGGGGGGACGAAGTACACGCTGTACGTGGGCGGGGACGTGTTCGGCCGGCGGCTGAACTTCGAGCTCGAGGATTCGGTGCCGATCGAGCGGATCGTTCCCAAACTGGCGGCACTCTTCGCGGCGTTCAAGGGTGAGCGGTCCCCGGGCGAGACGTTCGGGAACTACTGCGCCCGCACCGACGTAGAGCGGCTGCGGCAGTTGGCGGCGGGCGCCGGCGGCTGAGCAGAACCGGTCGCACGCCGCCCGCGGCTTGTGGGCGGCGGTCTTTAATTGGGAGCGAATCAGTGGCTGAACATGGTGCCCGGCCCGGTGTGGTGTACCTGGTCGGGGCCGGCCCGGGGGCGGCGGACCTCATCACCGTCCGCGGCCTCCGAATCCTCCGGTCCGCGGACGCCGTTCTGTACGACGCGCTTCTGGCCCCGGACCTGCTGCACGAAGCGAAGCCCGGTGCGGAGCGCGTGGCGGTCGGCAAGCGGGGGTACTGCGTCGGATCGACACGGCAGGAGGCGATCCACGAGGCGCTGGTGCGCCTGGCCCGAGAGGGGAAGTCGGTCTGCCGGCTGAAGGGTGGCGACCCGTGCGTGTTCGGCCGCGGCGGTGAAGAGGCGGAAGCGCTCGCCGGAGCCGGCGTTCCGTTCGAGATCGTGCCGGGCGTAACGGCCGCGATCGGAGCGTGTGCGGCCGCGCTGATCCCACTCACCCACCGCGAGGACGGGCAAAGTGTCACCCTCGTGACCGGGCACCACGACCCGGACTCGCCCGAAGGCGCGCTCGACTGGGCGGCCCTCGCCCGCCTGCCGGGCATTGCCTTCTACATGGCCGTCCGCCACGTGACGGGGATCGCGCGCCAGCTTGTGGGGCACGGGATGACCGCGGACACCCCGGCGGCGGTGATCGAATCCGGAACGCTCCCCGGGCAGCGGGTGATCGAGGGGCCGCTCGACCGGATCGGCCGCCTCGCCGACGAAGCCGGCGTGCGCGCCCCCGCCGTCCTTGTCGTCGGCAACGTCGTGCGCCGACGGGCGAGGCTGCTTGCCCCGGCCCATTCCTTTCGCGAGAGCGGGCACCACGAGAACTTGGACCGGCCGCCGGTTGTGTTCACAACACCCTGAATGGCGACCCGCACGGTAAGAGCGTGAGGGACACAACGGCGGGGGGGCTTCGGCCGCGTGCCCGGGCCTCCGTCCGCTCGCCATTTCGTTTCAGAACCGCGATTGGTGGCCGACTTGCATGTGAAACACGGCCAACAGAAAGGACTGAACTGGGTCGTTCGGGGGGGCGCCGCCCCGGTCTCCTCCGTGGGGGGCTTGGAGGCCCCTCCGGGGAAGACCGGTGGATTTGCTTTCTGCCGCGCCTTAGCCGATCAGCTTGGCGAACGCACGCCGGACGCCCGCGTGTCCCTCGTGAGCGTTGAGCCAGTTCGCGTCCGCTTCGAGCGGCACCCGCAGCCCGCCCTCGCCGCGGTCTTCGGCCCGCGCGAGGTACTCCGGGACCGGGAAGTAGTAGCTGGTCTGCTCCTCACCGTTTTCCAGCAGGAACGCCACAACCGCGTTCACCTCGCCCAGGCCCTTCAAGTCGTCTCGCTTGATGTCGAGGCCCTGGCAGCAGGCCGAGATCTTCACCGGCACGAACTGGGTGTGCGCCCGGTTCGTTGCGACCAGGTTCACGCCCTTGTTGACCACCGACAGGTAGGCCCGCATCCCGTTCACGATCAGCGCGCTGGCGACCGCGCCGCCGTGGCCCTCCAGGTCGAGGATCATCCCGTTATCGACGCGGCGCGTCGGCGCCGCGACCGGGGCTTCGACCGGCTCGAGCGACTCCTCCGGGAGGACTTCCTCTTCTTCGTCTTCGATCCGCGATTTCTTGGTCTTCGTTCTTGGCATAACTCACCTGAACCAGATTCCGAAACGACTAGCGTAGGACGCGGCCCGAACTTGTCGAGCCGGCCCACAAACAGATTTCGCACGGCGCGCGGCGCCGGATGAACTTGCACCATAGCGCAGCGGGCCGCGGAATCAACACCACTTGACCGAAATTCGCGGGCGGCGGTTCGCGCGGCTCGCGCGGGCGTGAATCGTTCTGGAAACATGTTATACGCGCGCCGCGGGCGGGCGCGGCAAGTGTCCGCCCGCGGTCGGGGTGGTTTCGTATCATCCCTCAAGAAGCGTTGGGGACACGAGAGGCGTGAGACGATGGCGCGGTGGCTGCTGGACCTGCGGTCGGTGTGCGGGCACCCGTGGCGGCTCGGGCTGGCGAGCGAGCCGCACGAACTGGATGCCGTGTTCAAGCTCCGGTACGACGTGTTCGTCGCGGAACAGGGGTACAACTACGTCGGCACCGACCGCGGCCCCGGGCGGGACGCCGACCAGTTCGACGCCTGGTGCGACCAGCTCTTCCTGTTCGACGAGGAGCGGCAGCGGGTGGTGGGCACCTACCGGGCGATCAGCGGGCCGAGCGCGGTCGCCAACGGCGGGTTCTACGCCTCCGACGAGTTCGACCTGGCGCCGCTGAAGCCGATCGCGCACGAGATCCTGCAAGGGGGCCGGGCGTGCGTGGCGGCCGAGTACCGCAGCACGCTCGCGTTCCAGTACCTGTCTTACGGCATGGAGCTGCTCCTCCGCGAGTACGGCTGCAAGTACCTGCTCGGCGCCGACAGCTTTCGCGCCGACGCGGACGAGCTGAACCGCATCTACTCCTACCTGCTGCGGCACCGGATGGACCCGGAGTGGGCGGTCGAGCCGTGGCCCGTGAACCGCGTGGAGAGCTTGCGCGAGGTGCCCGTGTCCCCGGCGGACGAGCGCACGCTGCCCGAAATCGTCCGCATGGATCTGCGGCTCGGGTTCTTGGCGTGCAGCCCGCCGGTGTGGGACCCCGGGTTCGGGTGCTACGACGTGCTCATGTTGGGCCGCCGCGACCGGCTCACCCGAGCGTACACCGGCGTGGTGCAGCGGCTCGAACGGCTCATCGCCTCCGGGCGGTCGAACGCGGCGGGCGGGACCGAACCGTAACGGGTCAAGGAGCCAGGGGTGTCCCGCGCGTCGAGCCCGCCCGCCGGCGGTGCTGACGCGCCGAATGAGATTTCTGCTGTCGCGGTTACTGCCGGAAGCGGGCCGGCAGTCGTACCGGCTCGCTCCCGGCACTTCTCAATCCGGAGCAATCACTTCGCCGTCGGCCGGCGTTTCACCTGCGGACCAGTTCGGGTCGCTCACGCCGCTGCTGATGAATCGCACCGAGCCGTCGGCGAACGCCGCGTGGATGCCCGCCGGGCTGATGCTCTGCGACTTCAGGCAGTGGGCGTTGTTCGGCGGCGGCGCGAACTCCGGGCGCAACATGCACCGGCACATCCACGGGGCGGTGCCGGTCCACGAGGTCGTGACCGGGCCGCCCTTGTTCACGAACCCGGTGCGGGGCCAGTAGCCGTTCACGTACAGCGACGTGGCCGCCAGCCCGTTCGCCCACTGCGCGTCGCCCGGGTACTGCCCGCTCGCCAGCGCCGGGGTGAAGTCGTTCGGGATCGTCCGCGGATCGACGCCGTAGCCCCACAGGGTGGCGCCGAACATCGGGTTCCCGCTCGGCCGCGTCGCGACCGCGTACTTCTCGTTGAAGATGATCGTGTTCGACAGCCCGTCCTGAATCTTCGTCAGCCGGGCGCCCTGGTCGCCGAACACCTGCCAGTTGGCCGAGTAGCTGCTCAGCCCCCACTTGGTGTTGGCCGCGTTCGCCCACGCCGGGTACGGGTTCGCGGTGCCGGTCGAGGCGGCCCAGGAGGGCGCGGCCGCGGGCAGGTCGAACACGCCATCGCCGGTCATCGTGCGGTCCGCCGGGTGCCGCAGCACCTTGAGCGGCTGCGCCCGGGCCGGGTCCGGCCCGAGGTTGTACACCGCGCTCTGCTCGAGGTGCGGCAGCAGGTGGTAAAACACCGAGCCCGCGGTGCCGCTGCCGCGCATCTGGCCGAAGATCGGCGGGGTGGTTTCGTGGGTGGCCTCGAAGCTCCGCGTCGCCAGCGCGATCTGCTTCAGGTTGTTCTGCGACTGCGACCGGGCGGCGGCTTCCCGGACCTTCTGGACCGCCGGGAGCAACAGCCCGATCAGCACCGCGATGATTGCGATCACCACGAGCAACTCGATCAGCGTGAAGCCCTTCGACCTTGCATTCCGAACCACGGGCAGTCCTCCTGATGCGAATCCTGTGGCCGATCCGACGCGGATCAGCCCAACCCGTACCGCGCGCGCAGCACGCGCGCGGCCTGTGCGATCGCCCCGAGTTTCGCTTCGGCCACTACGGCCGATGACACGGGGCTGTCCGCGAACGTGGCGAACCCGCAGTCGGGGTTGAGCAGCACCCGCGCGGGGCCGAACAGCTCGGCCGCCGCGGTCGCTTTCGCCACGATCTCGTCGACCGATTCGACGCGGTCGAGCTTCTGGTTCACCACGCCGACCCCGATCCGGCACCCTTTTGGGAGGTCCGCCAGCGGAGCCAGCTCGCCGGCCCGCGGGGTGGCGAGTTCGAGGAAGAGCGTGCCGACCGGCAGTTCCGCGAAGAGCGGCACGAGCGGCGTGTACGGGCCGGACAGCGCGACGCTCTCGTCCCGCGACCAGTTCCCGCGGCACACGTGGAGCGCCACCCGCTCGCGCGGCAGCCCGTCCAGCACCGCGCGGAGGAGCTGCCCCGCGAACGCGAGTTCTTCGGCCGGCGCCCGGCGCTCGCTCAGCGCGCCGCACATGAACGACTGCCGGGCGGTCGGGCGCGCGAACACGACTTCCGTGAGAACGGGCTCGTCGAACTGCACGACCGCCGCGCCGGCGGCGAGGAGGTCGTTGGCCTCAGTGTGGAGTGCCGAAACGATGTCGCGGGCGAGCGCCTCGCGGTCCGGGTAGGCCTTATCGGAAACGCACTCGAGCCACATCGTGCGTGTGAGCAGGTACGGCCCCGGGAGCGCGACTTTGACCGGTTTCGCCGTGACGGCGCGGGCGAAACTCAACTCGTGACCCGCGAGCGGGCGCGAGCGGGCCAGCCGGCCGAACACCGCGGGGTGACGCACTTTTTCGGCGGGCACATCCAGGGCGCGCAACTCGTCTGCGAAGTGCTCCGGGTCCGTGACGTAGGGGAGGAGGTCCGTGATCAGGATGAGCTGGCAGTTGTCGAGCCGGGTGGCGACGAAGCTGGCGTAGTTGTCGCGGCGCTGTTCGCCGTCGGTGACCACGTCAACGCCGGCGCGCTCCTGGGCCGCGACCGCGAGCCGGACCGCGTCGTCGGCGTACTGCTGGAACTCGTCCTCCGGGAACCGCCCCGCCAGGCGCTCGTGCAGCGCCCGGACCAGCCACGCCGGCCGCGGCCAGCTCCCGACGCCCATCACGGCGAAGGGCTTGATCGTGCTCGGGGCCGCGACCGTTCCGGGTGCCGCCGGGCTGCGCTCGCGGTCAACGGGGGGGCGTTCGGGTGCGGTGGCGTTGCGTGGTGCCGGGCCGGCTTTGCGAATCAGGTAGCTGCGCACGTCGCCCGAGCGCGTGCGCGACACCAGCGCGTTGCCGGTGAGCCGTGCCCACGCGGGTAGGTCGTCTTCCACTGACGATTCGGACGAGCGCACTTCCAGCACCTGGCCCGGTGTGAGCGGGTCGATGTGCCGGCGGATCAGCAGGAGTAACCCGTTGCCGCAGTCGAGGTTACCGCCGTCGAAGCTGGCGTCCGGCGGGACCGCATGTCGTTCGGACCAGTCCATCGGTGGAACTCAGAAGTACGGATCGCGGGACACGACCACGGGGGCGCGCAGGGCGACGGCGTACACGGCCTCGCGCTCGCTCGACTTGCCTTTCTTGTCTTTCAACTTCAGGACGACGGTGACGCGGACCACGTCCTTGTCCGAACCGTCCACCTTCCCGACCGTGTAATCGGTGAGGGCGTGCGTCGCGCGCAACTCGTCCGCGAAGTCCACCGGGTCCGGGCGCGCCTTGAGCTTCTCGGGGGCTTCGTTCGCCTTCCATCCGTCGAGCGCGGCGGTCACCGCGGCGCGGGCACGCTCGACCTCCGACGCCGGGCGGCCGGAACTGCCGCACCCGAGCGCGAGTGCGGCGACGGCCAGTGGGATCAGGTTCCGCATGGGTTCCTCGCGCTAGTACGAGAGGCTCGGGCAGCCCGCGCTCATGAACTCCACCAGCTTCGCCCCGCCGACCATGACCGCGCCCGCGACCAGCGCGGTTTCGTCCAGCTTGCGCTTCTTGAAGCACGGGGAGCAGACGTAGATCGTTCCGCCGGCCGCCGCGAAGTTCGCCATCAGCTCTTTGAGCGGGGCGAAGCCCTCCTCGGCCACGTCGTCGGCGTACCCCGCCACCGCGAGCCGGACGCCCTCCGTGCTGAGGAACACCACGGTGTCCTGGTCCGACGCGACGGCGGCGTTGGCGACCACGAACGCCACGGTGGCCTTGTCGGGGTTGTCCTTCGCGCAGGTGAGGCTGATGCAAAACTTGCCGGGCATGTCAGTTCTCTCTTCGCTGGATGACGTAAATCGGGTGCCGGGCCGAAACGAGCGCGTGCCGGGTGAGCCGGCACCACGCGGGGATGTCTTCCGGCGCCGCCGCGTCGGTCGCGCGCACGGTGAACCGTGTGCCCGGGGGCAGCGGCAGCAGTCGCATCCGGAGCAGCATGACCAACTCGCCGCAGCCCATGCCGCCGGCGTCCCAATCGGGTTCGTCGTTCATCCGTGCGCTCAAGGGGAAGGAATCCAGTCGCTTCAAGTTCGGGCGTGCCGCGGTTCCGGCCTGGAGTGTGGTCCGCTCACTCCGTGAGCGGTCGCTCCGCGTATCCGATCCGCTCCGTCGTTGTGCGCAACGCGCGTCCGAGACGCCGAGCGACCGCCCACGGAGTGAGAACGGGTAGCTTTTTGCGGCGCCGTGCGGGCGCACGCTTGTGAAGGCAGTTTTTGACAGGATCGACAGGATGAACAGGATAAAATCGATCGGTCTTCATCCCGTTCATCCTGTCAAAAACTGCCTTCGCATCCCCATCGCGCGGATCCGACCCGCTCCCGGTATCATTCGCTCCGTCGTCGTGCGCAACGCGCGTCCGAGACGCCGAGCGACCGCTCACGGAGTGAGCGGACCACACTCAAAACCAACGCACCGTTCCGAGGTGCGAACCTGAAACGACCGGATCAGTTCCCGTAAACGAGCGTGCCGAAATTCGCATTGCCGCGCCCGCCGCTCGCTTCGCGCGGCGCGGGCGTTGGCTCCCACCTTCTTGCTTGGAGAAGGTTGGGGAAGGAGCGTTCGGGTGCTGTTGGGAAACGGACCGTTTCGAGAGTGACCGCGCATCGGCCGCGGTTACACGGCCCGCACTCAGGTGAAGCCCGTGTCCTCGACCGCGAAGACCGGTACCGCGACGAGTGCGAACTCGTCGCGTCGGGTGCCGGCGTTGGGTCGTTGGAACGGCATCGTGACGAGAATTCCGGCGACGGGGCTCCGGCGCTGTGTTCGGAATAGGATACGCCTCAGGCGGCGGGACCGCAACCGTTCGCGCGGCCTTGTTACCGTCGAGCCGCCCGCACGGAGAACCCGTCATGAGTCGCATCTGCTTCGCCGTCGCGCTGCTCGCACTTGCGGGGCCGCGCGCCTGCGCTCAGAAGCCCGAGTGGGACGCCAAATACATCAAGATGGAGGTTCCGAAAGAGGTCACCGCGGACCAAGTGTTCGTCGCGAAGGTGACGATGCGCAACACCGGCACCCAGACGTGGAAAGAGGCGCGGGACGTGGTCCCGAGTTCGTTGCACTCGGCCGAACCCGCGGACAACCTCACCTGGGGCACCAACTTCTTCATCCAGGGACAGGGCGTGGTCGTGGCGCCGGGGCAGGACGTCACGTACACGTCGTACCTGCGCGCGCCGAGCGAGCCCGGTAAGCACAACTTTCAGTGGCGCGTCCACGGCCCGCAGGGGGCGGTCGGCGAGATCACGCCCAAGCTCGAAATCACGGTGCTGAAGCGCCCGGACGCGAAGGACGAGGCGCTGGCCGCGCGGGCGCCGGACGCGGGCGGCAAGCGCCCGCTCACGTTCGACGACTTCGAGTACCTCGGGTCGTTCAAGGTGCCGGAGACGGTCGGGAAGGGCGGGGCCGCATTCTCCGAGAGCGGGCTCGCGCTCCGCACCCTGAAGGACGGCTCCCGGCGGCTGTTCATGAACTACACCCACCCCGAAACCGTGATGTTCGAGACGGACATCCCGGACCCGGTCAAGTTCGAGAAGGGCGACGCCGGGCCGCTCAAGACCGCCGCCGTGAAAAAGGAGTGGGGGCACCTCACGGGCAAGGACAAGAAGCACGGCGCGAACGGCGGGTTCGTCTGGGACGACGAGCGGCAGGTGATGTACTGGACGTACTACCACGGATACTGGACCGGGGGCGATCTGCCCGTTCTGAACGCGTCGAAGCTGAGCGCGGACGGCACCGTGGCGCCGGTCGGCTCGTGGACGCTGCCGCGGCAGAAGTGGTTCTGGGGCGGGGCGACGCGGCTGCCGAAGTCGTTCGCCGACACGTACACGGGCGGGGCGACGCTCGGGGTCGGGTTCGGGGGGTATTACAGCATCGCCGAGCCGTGCAGCCGCGGGCCGGCGCTCGGTGCCGTTGCGACGCCCGACCCCGCCAAGGGGCAGGCCGACGTGGTGTCGCTGCTCGGGTACGCGCCGACCGCGCCCGCCCCGCGCCCGGGCGACTACTTCAACGCGAACTGCGCGTTCTGGAGCGACCAGCCGACCAGCCGCGCGGCGGGCGCCTGGACCTACTGCGACCACTGCCGCGCCGGGGTGCTGATCGACCTCGCCGACAAACAAGGTTACATCGCGTTCGCGAAGCTGGGCACCGGCCGGCTCGGGTACGACTACGGGCACATCGGCAACGCGGGCGAGGCCCAGTACTGGTACTTCTACGATTCACGCTCACTAGGGGAGACCGCGAAGGGCACGCGGCCGGTCGGCGTGACCGGCCCGTACCTGATGCGAGCCGACACCGGGATGGTCGGGATGGCGTACGGCGCGTGCTTCGACGAGGAGACGCGCACGCTGTACGTGATGCGTGGCGGCGCGTACCAAGTGGGGCGCGAGATGCACCCGCTGGTTCACGCGTACCGGGTGAAGAAGTGATGCGATGCGGGGCAGAACCGGGGCCGCTACTCGGGTTCACAACAGGAGACGGGCGGATGAGTCGGTTCCTTTTGCTCGGTGCGGTTCTGGCGGGGGTGTGCGCGTCCGCTGCGGGGGCGGATCCGTCCCCGGAGTTCGCCGTCATTGGGATGGACGCGCAGATTCGCACGGACCCGCCCAAACTCGCGCCAAGCGGTAAACGCGCTCCGTATGGCGGTCGTGTTACGGTGCTCGAAGAGAAAACGGTTGACGGGAAGGTTTACGCGAAGGTGCAGCAGAGCGGCGGGGCGAAAACGGTGTACGGCTGGACCGCGAAAACGAACCTCGGCAGCCCGAAGGAGTTCGACCCCGCGATGGCCCCGGGCGACGAGGTCGATACCGAGACGCTCAAAGGCATCGATGCGGTGATGGGGTCGATTTACAACGCCCGCGGCAAATACCTGTTCGACCGGGCCAAGGAACTGGGGGCGTCGCCCGCGGCGCTGGCGGCGGTGCTGAAGGTCGAGTCCGGCGGGCGCGGGTTCGGGCCGGACGGGCGAACCATCGTCCGGTTCGAGAACCATACGTTCTGGGGCCAGTGGGGGAAGGCGCACAAGGACACGTTCGACGCGCACTTCAAGTTCAACCCCGACAAGGGCTGGCTCGGGCACCAGTGGCGCAAAACCGCCGCCGGCCCGTGGGTCGATGAGCACAAAAATCAGGCCGGCGAGTGGGAGGTGCTGGAGTTCGCGCAGACGCTGGACAAACCCGCGGCGCTGAAATCCGCGAGTTACGGCGCCGGGCAGATCATGGGCTTTAACCACAAAACGGTCGGGTACGCGACTGTCGAAGAGATGGTGAAGGCGTTCGACCGGGGCATCGGACCCCAGTTGGACGGCATCATCGCGTTCATCAAGACGCACCCGAACTGTCTGAAGGGGCTAAAGGAGAACGACTTTACGCTGTTCGCGGGGTGCTACAACGGGCGCGGGAAGGAGGCGGAGTACGGGCGGCTCATCAAGGACGCGGCCGAAGCGTACACGAAGGTGACGCGGGGAAAAACGCTCGGCGGGTGAAATGGCGGGGGCGTGTCGGGAAAAAAAGAAGTGTTCCGGCATCTGTCCCTTGCCCTCAGAGCGGTCGGGAGTTAAAGTCGTCTATAACTCGCTCTGGTCCACTGTCTGACTCGCGTTCGTTACAACCCATTCTTTTACGCCTCGCAGGGAGAATTCCTGTGCCCGTCCGCCCTACGTCCCACTTCACGTGGCAAGTGCTCCGTACCGCCAAGCGCAGCAAGAAGCCCCTGACCGGCCGCGCGCTCCGGCTGGCCCCGACCCGCAACACCAAGGACGGCACGTTCCTGACCGCGCTGGTGAACGAAGGACTGTTGGAGCGCATGGCCGGGTCCGAGGACGAACCGTTCGACGCCACCTACGCCCTGACGGAGAAGGGCAAGCACGCGGCCGAGTACGGCGAATACGAGTATGACTTGAAGCGGGCCGAGCCGGAGGCCGGGCGGAGCCGGTGAACCCGCGGCGCATCGCGCGACCGCACCTAAAACGGACGGCGGGTCGGGGGCTCCTTGCTCCTGCCCCGGGTGGGTGTGGGCCGACGCGCTAGCGAACTGATCTGATTCTTGTGGACCGCGCCGGAACGGCGCGGTTTACCGACACAAACACCTCAAAGCCGAATCACAGGGCTCGCCGGAATAGGTCGGTGGCGAGTCCGAGTGCGGAACGTGCCGCGCTCGGGTCGTACCGCTCCCCTTCGTCGCGCAGGAACGCGTGCGCGGCGTTGAACTCGTGCCAGGTGAACCACACGCCGGCGTCCGTGAGCGTATCGTAGATCAGCCGCCGCCCCTCGCGCGGAACGTGCGGGTCCTGCCGGCCGAACACCATCAGTAACTCGCCCCGCACGTCCTTCGCCCGCGCGAGCGAATCGCTTCCGCCTTTGCCCAGCGTGCCGGAGTGAATGTCCGTCGGGTAGAAGCACGCCGCGGCCTTCACATCGGGTAGCAGCGCGGCGCGAAAGGCGAGGTGCCCGCCGAGGCAGATGCCCACCGCCCCGACGCTTCCCGTGCAGCCCGGGTGCGCCTTGAGGGCGTCCACCGCGGCGCGGGCGTCCGCGTCGAAGTCGCTCATCGGGATGATCTGCTTGAGGGCGTTGCCGCGGTTCTTGCCGCCGTCGTCGTACCCGAGCACGCACCCGGCCGGTTCGTGGGCGTGGTACACCTCTGGCACCGCGACCAGATAACCCACACTGGCGAAGTTGAGCGCCAGCCGGCGGACCGGCGGGGTCTGCTGGAAGATCTCGGAGTACAGCACCAGCCCCGGGCGCGGCGCGGGCGGGCGGCCCGGTTCGGTGGGGGCGTAGAAGTACGTCCGCATCGGCCCGGTGGGGGTGTCGATGTCGAGCACGGAGTCGGTCACGATCATGAGTGCGTTTTCCGGGGCGGTTTGTGCCAGATCTTATGTCCGAACACGCGGCTGAACTCGTTCACGATCGCCCGGAGCCGGCCGTCGAGCCGCTCCAGCGCCGGCGCGGCGATCTGTTCCGGCACCCCGCCGTAAAACGCTTCCGCGACTGCCCCGGCGATGGCGGCCATCGTGTCGGCGTCGCCGCCGAGCGAGATCGCGTTGCGAACCGCGTCCTCGTAGCTCTCCGATTCGAGGAACGCGACGAGCGACTGCGGCACCGACCCCTGACACGACACGTCGAACGTGTACGCCGGGCGGATGTCGTCGAGCCGGGCGCTCAGGTCGTAACTGAACTCCGATTCGATGTGCGAGCGGATCTCGTCTTTCGACGTTCCGGTGCGGGCCAGGAACACGGCGACGGCGGTCGCCTGTGCGCCCCGCACCCCTTCCGGGTGGTTGTGGGTCGCGTCGGCGCTTTCTCGGGCGTGGCGCATCACGTCTTCGAGCGTGTCGAACGCGATCCCGACGGGCGACACCCGCATGGCCGAGCCGTTGCCCCAACTGTTGTACGGCTCGCGCTCGAACGTCCCGGCCCAGCGGATGAACGTGCCGCCGAACCCCGCCAACGGGTACAGGTGGAAATACCGGTGGAACCGGTTGACGTATTCGCCGCCGTGGAGCAGCTTTTCCGCCACCGCGACCGTCAGCACGGTGTCGTCGGTGAACCGGCTGTCCTCGACGAACAGCGGGAACTCCTTAGTCTTCGTGCCGGAGCCCTCGTGAACCGAGCCGATCACGTCACCGACGATCGCACCGATCATGGCGTGGGCTCCAATTGGTCAGGGCTTGATTCGATGGGTGCTTTCGTTTCGGTTCCGGGACGCTGCGGCGGACCGGTCACTTCGTTACTTCGCGCGATCAGTGAGAACAGCATCGCCCTCGTTTGTGGCGCGTTGAACACGAGTTTGAGCAAGTCTCGCATCTCGGCGGGCGAGTGCGCAAGGCGGCTCAGGTACACCTCATCATTGGAGAGGTTCCAATTGCGGGCGGGTGCCGCTTGCGCGTGTGGCCAACCGGAATCGTCTTTGAAGTCAAACGGTTTGGCGAGCAGCACCACCGGGTAGGGAAAGTCGTGTGCAAAGCGGACGTTCAGGATGCGCTGCCGAACCCCCACCGCCGGTGCCACCAGATCGAAAATGAGTTGCTCGAATTGACCGGCGTTACCGGGGTAAATTTCGCCTCGCACAATGCCCTGCGTTCGCTTCGCCAGCGCTTCCGCTTGCTCGTTCAAAATCATCGTGGGCGACAACACATCCACGACAAGATCGGCTGGCCAGAGGTCCGATTCGTTGGTCGCCATGACGGGCCTCACAGGTTGATCTCAAACCGGATCGGTAGATGATCGCTGATCACGTTTGCTCGCGGCTTGCCTTCCTCGCTGACGAAGGACTCAGCTCCGTCGCCCTCAACGATCTCCAGGTGCGTTAACTGGTCCATCAGCGCGGGACGCAAGAGAACCTGATCGAGCATTTGCCAGAACGCGTTGGCGCGGTCCTTTGTGGTGTCGAGGTAGTAGGTTCCCGGTGGCCGCCGGCGCCCGCGCGGCTGAATCCGGTTCGCGGGCCGGTCGCCGAAGCACGACCACATCGGGTTGTAAAACACCGGAAACCCGTCACGGGCCGAGTGCCTCACCACGACATCCGCGAGATGGCGGCTCATGACCGCGTGCAACGCGGTGGTTTGCACGAGTCCGCCCTCGAACGGGTTCATGTTCAGGTCGCCGACGAGGAGCGTTCGCGCGTGGCCGATGTCGGTTTCGACGGTGCGCACGTCCCGGGCCACATCCCTCGCCCACTCCGCGCGACCGTCGGCGGACAGCATCGGGTACGGCGAATCGAGGTGCGCCCCGATCACCAGAAAACTCAGCGCGCCTCTCGGTTGGCATTCTAACGCGGTGATGCGGTCGCTGACGCCGTCAAAAAAGCGGTCGTGCCAGGTGGCCCCGGTTAACGGACCGGTTTGACGGACAAAGAAGCGGACGCGCGCGCTTTGGCTCGTGACGGCGGCGTACCGGTTCGTGGTCTGGTTGTTCAGCGCTGCGAGCACCGGCGCCGCGTCCGTCGGGCACTCGGCGAACAGGAAAACGTCGATCTCCTGTCCGGCGAGTCGCGCCAGGCACGCCGGGAGACGGCTCCCGCGCAATTGCCGAACGTTCCAGAATAGAAACGTGACTCGCATGACTCGCGGGGCGGTGCTTGGGCGTGCGAGGGACGAGCCCTCGTGTCGGTGAGGTGCTCAGGGTAGCCGGGCGGGGGGAGAATGTCACGCTCGGGGAAAATGTCGCGGGGCGCGAGCTTCGCCCGCGCCCCGCGACGGTTTTTTACTCCAGCACCTCGCTCACGACCCCGCTGCCGACGGTCTTGCCGCCCTCGCGGATCGCGAACCGGCTGCCCGCCTCCAGGGCGATCGGCCGGTCGAGGTTCACTTCGACGCGGGCGTTGTCGCCGGGCATCACCATCTCAACGCCGGCGGGCATCGTGACCACGCCGGTCACGTCCGTGGTCCGCAGGAAGAACTGCGGCTTGTACCCGCTGAAGAACGGGGTGTGCCGGCCCCCCTCGTCCTTCCGCAGCGCGTACACCTCGGCGCGGAACCTCGCCCGCGGGCGGATCGACTTCGGCGCGACCAGCACGTGCCCGCGCTGCACCTGGTCCGCCTTCACGCCGCGCAACCGCACCCCGACGTTCAGCCCCGCCTCGGCCACGGCCAGCGGGCGGTGGAACGCCTCCACCCCGGTGACCACCGTTTCCACGGCGTCGCCCGAGCCGAGGAGTTCGACCTTGTCGCCCGCGGCCACCTTGCCCTGCTCGATGAGGCCCGTCACGACCGTGCCCAGCCCCTCGATCGAGTAGACCCCTTCCACCGCGAGGAGGAGCGGCTTATCGACCAAGCGCACCGGGGCCGGGACGTGCGCGTCGAGCGCGTCCATCAGCTCCGTAATGCACGCCGAGAACGCCGGGTCGCCGGGGTGGTCGAGCGCGCCCTTCGCGTTGCCGCGGACGAACGGCACCGCGTCGCCGGCGAACCCGTACCGCGTGAGCAGGTCGCGGGTCTCGAGTTCGATCAGGTCGAGTAGCTCCGTGTCGCTCACCAGATCGACCTTGTTGACGAACACGACCAGGTGCTCGATGCCCACCTGCCGGGCCAGCAGGACGTGCTCGCGGGTCTGCGGCATCGGGCCGTCCACGGCCGAGATGAGCAGCACTGCGCCGTCCATCTGCGAGGCCCCGGTGATCATGTTCTTCACGTAGTCCGCGTGGCCCGGGCAGTCGGTGTGCGCGTAGGTGCGCGTGTCGGTCTCGTAGCGCACGTGCGCCGCGGCGATGGTGACCGTTTTGGTCTCGTCGCGCCGGGTGCCGCCCTTGGCGATGTCGGCGTACTTCTTGGGCTCCGCGAGGCCCTTGTGGGCCTGCACCGCGAGGATCGCGGCGGTCAGGGTGGTCTTGCCGTGGTCGATGTGGCCGATGGTGCCGACGTTGACGTGAACCTTGCGTGGCTGCATGGTACTGAAGCTCCTCAGCCGCAACGAGCGACTGCGGTGAGCCGGCTTCCCACGCCCGGCCGCAGGTGCGGCCTTTTTTTCACAACGAGTGAATCCAGAGCGGGGCCGCCGGCGGTGCCGACTGGCACAAGACGGACACGCCGCGCGGAAACAGGTTCGCTCCCGGTGCGAGCGTGATACTGTTCGCTTGCGGGACCGGAACCAGTTAACGAAGCGAAACCGCACAAGGTAGATGTCCGGGGTGTTTGTCGTCCACAAGGGCGAACTAGTTTATTGAGCCTTGGCGAGTGGGTTCGGATCGGTCATGCTGAGTGCGAGTCCTTGTCGAAGCGGAGACGGACATGAACCCGAGCGACCTGACAAGATGGGGCGCCAGACTGCTTTACGTTCGGGGCCTGTGCGGTGGGGTGTTCCTGAGCGCTGTCGTCGCCCCATCGCCGAACCCGTGGCTGATGCTAGCCGCGTTGCTCGTGGTTGGTTTGAGTGGCGTGGCCACTCCGATTCTGCGCGCGCTGGGTTGGCGCAGGTTGGCGGAGCGCGTTCAAGACGTGCCGACCGGTCCGTTTCGTGATGAAGTCAAAATCGCCTTGCGTACTGCACTCGGTAGCGGAATGGACCTTCAAGAAGCTGTGAAGTTCCTGCGGGGTGCTACCGGGTGGGATGTCCTCCAACTCTACCCCGTTGTGGCCGAGGTCGCGGGCATTCCCGAGAAGGAAGCCATCCGGCTGGTTGTCTCGACTGTGTGACTCGCCACCGCGGAACCCAGGCGCCACATTTCAGGACTCGGCAGGGCCGCACGGTCTTGGGAGCCGCGACAAGCTGGGAGCAAGGAAGGGAAGCGAAGGCGGTGATTAGCGGGGCAAACGGCTTCGCTGGGAGCGCGAGCGGGCGCGGATTGGTCATGCCGATCGCGAGGGGAGGGCGGGGCGTGGGCGGGGCTACTCTGATGGCGCTGGTGTTTGTCGGTCTGGTCGTCGCCTGCACTGTGTACTCAGCCGGGTGGTGTGTGTGGTGTCTGGTTCGCCCCTTTGCCGTGCGCTACCGACTCTTGACGCCGACACGGGACGATGTGATCACCCGTGCGTGGGGTGCCGAGCGAGCCGGGCAGTGGGACGACGCACTCGTAGCCTACGAGGCCGTGTTACGCGATCGGCCGTGGGACGAGGACGCCGAGGCCCGGCGTGCGGCACTTGTGCAGCGGCGACCGGAATTGCTCCCACGGGCGGAACAATCCCAACGGGATCGGCTGGCCGGCCTTGACCCGCTGGACGTGCTCGACTGCATTCAGCCAAATCATACTGACCGGAGACTGTTACTCTTCGCCGTCGCCTGCTGCCGCTGTGTCTGTTGCACGCCGAGCGACGACTTAGACGCGCTGCTCGCCGAGACCGAGGCCCGCGCTGAGCAAACGCACGCTTCATTGGGCTTGGCAGCGGCCGAGTCGGCGCTTGACGCGCACGAGGAGCTTCAGTTCGCCTCGTCCCAGGCGGAGGCTCGGGTCGCCTTGATAATGGCGTCGGTGTTTCCCTGGGCGGGAGCCCATGCCGCGCTCCGGCTGGCACAGGCTGTACGGTCCCGCGAAGAATGCGCCCGGCTTGTCGAATGCGTTTTCGGCCTGCGTGGCCGCACGGCGGCTCTGGCCCCGCAGTGGCGTACTGGCACCGCCGTTGCGATCGCCGCGGGCATGTATGAGTCCCGCGACTTCAGCGCGATGCCGATTCTGGCGGACGCGCTCCAGGACGCCGGGTGCGACCGCGCCGACATCCTGGACCACTGCCGCGGGCCGGGACAGCACGTGCGCGGGTGCTGGGTCGTGGACCTGGTGCTGAACAAGGGGTAGGCACGGCGGACATTCGGGCGCGTCGAGCTGGCCCTCTGTTGCTGGCCCTTCCGCCGCTTGTCTTTGTGCTCGGCTACACGCGGTACTCGCTTCGGGTGACTGGTCCGAGATGCCAAGGAGGCAGATGCAATGAAGCGTAACGGATTCACGCTGATTGAGCTGATAATTGCGGTGCTGATTATCGCGACATTGATCGGCCTCTTGCTGCCTGCGGTGCAAAAGGTGCGGCAGGCCGCGGGGCGAATCCGCGAGGGGAACAAATTTCGCCAGTTCGCCTTGGCTTGCCACTCGTTCGCCGACGCGCACGGCGGGCAACTCCCCAACACCCTCGGGGTCGCGCCGTCCCAGGGTGAGTCACTGTTTCAGTCACTCATTCCTTATCTCGAGATGGGGAATTTCGGCGAACCGCCTACGACGCTCGACGGGAAGCCGTGGCGGCCCGTTCAGATCCAGAGCGAGTTCGACCCGAGTTTCTCAAACTCCCGGGGCATGCCGTTCACGCCGATCCGAGTTGTCGGTGATAACCAAGAGCAGTCGGGGGATTCGAGCTACGCGTTCAATCACATGGTTTTTAACCGCGGCGCGACACTGACCGCGTCCGTACCGGATGGCACGTCGCAAACGCTTGCCATGACCACGCATTACGCGCGCTGCGGTTCAACGCCGTTCACGTGGGGGCCGAACCCGATCTGCCACACGTTCGTGCTCCCCAGCGGCAGCAAGGTCATACCTTGCTGGACGGCGCCAGACATCTCTCTGCACACGAGTTCCTTCGCCGATGATCCGATGGGGGATGCGGTACCCCCCGGCGTTTCGAAACGAGGTGAGCTGCATGTCAAAACGTTTCAAGTGCTGCCGCTGATGATCGATTGCGATTACCGCGTTCCGCAGGCGCTGCTGCCGGAAGGGCTGATGGTCGCACGGCTCGACGGAAGCGTGAACCTGCTTCGCGTCAGTATCGACGCCGCTACCTTCTGGGGTATGGTGTCCCCTGCCGGTGGAGAGGTTCTGAGAAACGATTGGTGACGTTTTCGGTTGTTGCTTTGCCAGGATCAAGTTGTCGGCGTTCAGCAGACACGGTAGCGGCCCCAGGTGATGAACCCGGGGCCGCTTCGTTTTCTCCATAAGCCCGCGCCGCACGGTGCTTGTGTCGTCCGGCAGGTGCCACTTTGGCACGAAGCGACCCACCGCCGGAAGCCCATCGGTTCACGTTTAACACTCAGTTCGCGGTCGTTCAAGCTGTTTTTCGGGTATGGCGCGCGGCTTGCTAATGGATCGTCTCGTTACCACGTGACGGATCGGCTGTAGGTCGTTTCACGTAATGCGGTTGCGATTGCGTGTGGTGCCTCTGCCGGGACCACGTGTGGTTCACAAATGGTCGTTCCGGACCTACAACGGGCTGGGAACGCCGTCGGTGAACGCGCACGTGACATCCGGTCGGGCGATTGACGTGATGGCAGATCCTATGAGGCAGTCATGAGTGCAAGTGCCGGATCTCCGGAGAGCGGATCAAACGGTTCCCCGACCGCGGCGGCCGGAGGGGCCGCCGCGGGGCCGGGCGGACCCGGGGCGCGGAGGGGCTGGAAACGGGTCGTGCTCGGCGTCGTGGTTCTCGCGGCCCTGGTAGCCGCGGTCGTGTTCGCCGTTCCGGCCGTTCGCGCGGCGATGGACACGGTTTCCACCGACGACGCCTACGTGAACGGGCACGTGACGTTCGTCGCCCCGCGCGTGCCCGGGCAGGTGCTCCGGGTTCTGGTGGACGACAACGCCCGGGTCAAGGCCGGGGACGTTCTCGTTGAACTGGACCCGGAACCGTATCAGGTCCAGGTCAACATCAAGCAGGCCGCGCTCGCGGCGGCCGAGGCCGATAAACGGGCGACCGAGTCCGAGGTGCGGGGGCAACTGGCCCAACTCCGGAGCCAGCGGTGGAAGCTCCAGACCGCGATCGAACAGGTTGACAACCAAATCGCCCTGCTGAACGCCCGGGTGGCCGCGCTCCGCAGCAAAGATGCGACCCTCGCACGCGCGAAATCGGACCTCGCCCGGTTCAAAGAGACGCTCGCCCGCGGGGCGGAGAGCAAGCAGGTGTACGACGCCGCGGTCGAGGCCGTCGGGGTGGCGGAGGCGCAGGTCAAGCAGGCGACGCAGGAGGTGTACGAGGTCCGGGTCGGCCTCGGGCTCCCCCCGCTGCCCCCGGACGGCGGGGCGCTGACCGACGTTCCGGCCGGGCTGAACCAGACGTTCTCGACCGTCCGGCAGGCGGTGGCCGACATGACCCACATCGCCGCGCAGGTGGGTCTCCCGCTCTCGAAGTCCGAGGCGACGCCGACGCAGGTGATCGAGGAGTTCCGCGCGCGGGACGCGAAGGGCGACGTGGACCGGATCTTCGCCGCGCTGGTCCCCGAGGCGCCGGCGGTGAAGCAAGCCGAGGCGAAGGTGCTCCAGGCCAAGCGGGACCTCGATCAGGCCGAACTCAACCGGCGGTACTGCCGGGTGCTGGCCGAGATCGATGGCGTGGTGACCCGGCGGAACGTGAACCCGGGGAACAACGTGCAGGCCGGTCAGCAGTTGATGGCGGTGCGGTCGCTCACCGAAATCTGGATCGACGCCAACTTCAAGGAGACCCAGCTCGCGGAACTCCGGATCGGCCAGCGGGTGGAGGTGTTCGCCGACGCCTACGGGAGCCGGCGGGTGTTCCGGGGGCGGGTCACCGGGTTCACCTACGGGACCGGCTCGACTCTCGCCCTGCTGCCGGCACAGAACGCGACCGGCAACTTCGTCAAGGTCGTGCAGCGGCTCCCGGTCCGGGTCGAGCTGGAAGACTACGACCCGGAAGGCGACACGCTGTACGCCGGGCTGTCGGTTACGCCCCACGTGTACGTCAAGGAAGCGCCGACGGGGCCGAACGCGGGCAAGCGGCTGCAAGCGGCGGGGGCACGGCCATGAGTGCGCCGCGGAAGGTGAACCACTGGCTCGTGGCGGTGGCGGTCGTGATCCCGACGTTCATGGAGGTGCTCGACACCACCATTGCCAACGTCGCGTTGCGGTACATGGCCGGTGGGTTGTCCGCGGCCGAGGTGGACAGCGAGTGGGTGATTACCAGCTACCTGGCGGCGAACGCAATCGTCCTGCCGATGTCGGGGTGGCTGATGGCCCGGTTCGGCCGGCGCAACTACTTCCTTGCGTCGGTGGCCGGGTTCACCCTCAGCTCGCTGCTGTGCGGGCTGGCGACGAGCCTCGATCAACTGGTGCTGTGCCGGATCTTGCAGGGGCTGTTCGGCGGCGGGTTGCAGCCGGGCACGCAGGGCATCCTGCTCGATGCGTTCCCGAAAGAGAAGCAGGGGCAGGGGCTGACCGTCTTCGCGATCGCCGCCCTGGTGGCCCCGGTGATCGGCCCGACGCTCGGTGGGTACATCACCGACAACTATTCGTGGCGCTGGATCTTCTTCATCAACGTTCCCGTCGGGCTCCTCGCGCTGGCCGCGTGTGCCGCATTGGTTGAAGACCCGCCGTACCTGATCGAGCAGCGCGCGGAGGGGCGGAAACACCGGTCGGGGTTCGATGGGATCGGTCTGGGCCTGCTGGTGGTCGTGATGGCGAGCTGGGAGGTCGTGCTCAGCAAGGGGCAGGAGTGGGACTGGTTCGGCGACCCGTTTTACCGGGTCCAGGTGCTGAGCGCCCTGTTCGTCGCGGGGCTGGCGGGGCTGGTGGTGTGGGAGTTGCGCCGCCCGCACCCGCTCGTCGATTTCCGCCCGCTGGCGGATCGCAACTTTGCGGTCGGGGCGGTCGCCATCGGGTGCGCGTACGCCGTCCTGTACGGCCAAACGAACTCGCTGCCCGCGCTGCTCCAGACCCTGTTCGGGTACGACGCCACGCACTCGGGGCTGGTCCTGTCGCCGGCGGGCGTGGCGGCCATCGCCCTGCTGCCGATCGTGGCGTTCCTCCTCGGCCGCGGGACCGACGCGCGGTTGCTGGTGGTGACCGGCCTCACGCTCATGGCGGCCGGGAACTACTGGCTGAGCCGGATGAACCTGGACATCGGGCCGTGGGACGTGGTGTGGCCGCGTGTCATTACGATCGCCGGGCTGGCGCTGCTGGTCACCCCGCTGAACGTGGCCGTGTACCAGAACATTCCGCTACACCTGCGCGGGGCGGCGGTCGGGCTGTTCAGCTTGGTTCGGAACGAGGGCGGGAGCGTGGGCACGTCGCTGGCCCAGACGATCCGGGAGCGGCGGGTGCAGTTCCATCTGGAACGCCTGAACGACTACCTGGACCCGCTGAACCCGAACCTCCGGGACTTCCTGACGGGGCTGCGGTCGAGCCTCCAACCGCTGACGGGCGATTCGGTCGGCGCGGACGCCATGAGCTACCAGCTCGTCGAGAACCTCCGCCAACAGCAGGCCTTATCGCTGGCGTACTTCGACGTGTTCTGGGTGTTCGCGGTGGTCGCCGTCGCGCTGATCGGGCTCGCCCTGCTGATGCGCCGCTCCGTTGCCGAGAAGGGCGCGCACCTTGCGGCCGAGTGATTCCACATCCGGTTCCGACGTTCCACAGCCGTGATTCTGTTCGCCCCCCCTGCCCGCGCCCTGCGGGCGGGGCAGGGGGGGCACTCCTCTCGAACGCGCGACCGGTTCCGGTCCGATAGCACCGACTGGAAACGGACTAGGGTGCGATAGTTTTGCAAGGCAAAGGCACTTTCGCTAAGGCTCATCGCATTTCAGTCAGTACGGGCCGACAGTGGCACGCGCTCTTCTTCAGCAAACAGCTTTCGGGTAAGCAGGAACCACGTGTCGCTGTGCTTGATCTCTTCCAGTTCAGGCGTGTCGTCCTCGTCATGCCCGTAATACTCGCAGACTGATTTCCACTGGCTGCTGATGTCGCGGAAGGCCGACTTATTCAGCCGATCCGCGTTGTACCAGAGGTATAGGTCGGTCCACAGGATGGCGACCGATCCCTGCATGTACAACTTGTCCAGAGCCGCGTAGAGAGCCGCTTCGTGGTCACGACGCATAAAGCCTCCTAGTTTTGAACATCGCCTATTTAAATAAGATGAAGTTAAATTTTCAAGGCTCGATTGTTGACTTAGATCGTTCTTCCTCCAGTGTCCTTTCCGCTGTTCCGCGGCTTGTTCCTTAATCCACTCCGGAAAAAGGGAACCGGCCACTACTTCGCCTCAACCTTCTCCTCTCGCTTCAGGGTCGAGAAATGGGGCGCATCTCGTGGACAAGTGACACCGAGCCCCGTGGTTTTCAGCCGGAAGTAGCAGGGGGGCGAACGAGTGCCCTGCTGCGTGGATCGGTCAGGTGTTCGGCCTGCTGCAACGATCGAAACGACTGACATGTCCTTCTGCCGCCTGCGGTGAGGTAGGCGGCAGTAGGCGGTGACGGTTCCCCAGATCGGCTTACCGGCTGGTGACCGCTGCCATCAGTTTGGTAGGGGGCGCGTGCGCGCCGCCGGACGGTGTGGATGGCTTCGTCATTCGGTAGCTCCAAACAGGGAGCACTCTCCGGTGCCCCCGAAGGGCGGTGAGGTGTAACGTGGGTTACAGTGCCCGCGACAGGGCACCAGTAGGGCTCTCAAGTGGCGGAAAGGTGCCAGTTCGCTACCAAGCCGCTCCTCATTCGCTACCCGGTTGCTACCCACGAAGCGCCCGCACAACCCGCAAAACCGGACCACGCGAGAGACCCAACGTGATCCCGTTCGCACCTGGAATATTGGCGTAAAGTGATATGAGGGGACGGTTTATGCGAGATGATTGGCGCACGGCCTATCGGGGGCGGTTGACGAAAAACCGCAAGCAGGCAGCGGGCGGGAAGCGAGTGAATCGCGGAGATGCCGGTGATTCCCTTGGCAGTCCGCTGAAGTTCCATTCGGCTGTTGTGCCGAGCCGCAGAGTTGTCTGGCTTCAACGAGGGAGGCCGGACAACTTTGCGGCACCGACGGCCGGGGCGCTTTACCCCGGGTCACACCCACTTCATCAGCACGCCGAGGTAGTTGTCCTTGTCCTTCAGCAATCCCTCGTAGGCGTCGCCGAGTTGCTCGGGCGTGATCGTGTGCGTCACCAGCCCCGCGAGGCTCAGGCGCCCGGCCGCGAGTTGCCGGATCAGCCAGTTCTGCGCCTTGTTGATGTCCCACGCCCCGGCCAGTCGCGTGTGCGCGGGCTCGAACAGCATGTTCCCGTGGGCGCCGGTCACCTCGATGTAGCGGCGGTGCAGGTCGTCGTAGAAGTTGACCTCTTTGGCGCGGCCGCGCGGGCTGCCGACCACCACCACCTGCCCCGCGTCGCACGCGAGGCTCATCGCGGTCGGGATGGCGTCCGGAACGCCGGTGGCGTCGCCGACGATCTCCGCGCCCTTCGTGCCCAGGAACGCGTTCAACTGCTGCTTGATGTCGCCGGCGGTCGGGTCGATCACGTGATCGGCCCCGGCGGCGAGTGCGGCGTCGCGGCGCATCTTCACCGCGTCGATGCCGACCACCGGGCCGGCCCCCGCCGCGAGCAGACACCGCAGCGAGAACTGCCCGATGATGCCCAGCCCCAGAACGGCGGCGCTGCGGCCCACCGTCAGGCCGGCGCGAACGGACACGCCCATCCCGTACCGCGAGATGCACGCGATGGCGGCCTTATCGAAGGTCAGGTTGTCCGGAATCTTCCACACGCGGCACCGTTCGTGCCCCACGGTGAGCAGTTCCGCGGAGGCGTGGTTGCCGGGGTAACTGACGCGGTCGCCTTCCTGGAACCCGCCGGGGAACTCCTTGCCCACCTTCAGCACGCGGCCCGCGGCGGAGTACCCGCTGCGGAACGGGAACTTCCAGTCCGGCATCGCGGGGTCTTTGAGCCACTGGTGCGTGCCCGTGTACACCGCCAGCTCGGTCCCGGCGCTGATCGCGCTGTACTCGGCGCCGATGAGAATCTGATTCGGCGCCGGATCGGGGATCTCGACCTCGCGAACCGTCGTCTTGAACGGCTCGGTGATGACCGCCTGGCGGGCCTTAACCATTGCTCGGAACCTCGGGAGGGGGTAGTGCGATGGGCTGAATTGTAGACGCCCGCGCGAAGAAACCCACCCCCGCACTCCCCGTGGGGTGAAGACGCCGGGCGGGTTTCCGGCGCAAGCGCGGCCGGCTGTTGAGTTCGGGTAACGATACAATCGTGAACGCGAGCGCGGACACGCTCCGCTCGTTCGCGGCACGAATGAGGGCGCAGCAATGACGCGGTTCGGCTTCGGGTTCGCACTCGTGTTGGCACTCGCGGCGGGCGCCGTGGCCCAGCCGCCCGGCGGCAAGGCTTCGCCGGTGGTGCAGTTCAAGCAGTTCGGGACGACGCCGGAACAGTTCTGGCAGTCGTCCGTCGCCCGGTGGACCGGTCAGATCGCGCTCGACCTCGAAACCGTCAAGGGAGAGGTGGCGGCGGCGAAGATCACCCCGCTCGGCCGGGCCGCGATCAACGCCCAGATCGAGAACTCGCTGCGCCAGGTGTACGAACTCGATCAGTCGGTTCGGAAGGGCGCTCCCAAGGACAAGGTGTTCGCGGAGTTCGGCGAGGCGGAGCGGGCGCTCGGCGGGCTGCTGAGCGCCATCGAGCAGAGCCCCGCCGCCCGGCAAGCGGCCGGGCCGACGCTCGCGCGGATCGACACCGCGAACCAGCAACTCGCGGCGGCGGTGGGGGCCGGGGACAACAGCCCGGAGCGGACCAAGCGCCGGCTCCTGCGCCTTGCGGAAGCGGTCGATGACAGCACCGAAGAGTTGCGCACCCGGGTCGTGGACGAAATTCCCACGGAGCGCGGGCTCGACCGCGCACTGGCCACGTCCGCCCGCGAGGCCCGGCTGCTGACCCGGCGCCTGCGCGACGACGCGAACCCGGAACTGCTGCGCCAATCGGCCACGGTCATGATCGAGCGCTGGGCGGAAGCGGTCGCGATCCTGTCGCGCCTGCGCAACCTGCCGCCGGCGGTCACCGCGCAGGTGACCAAGGTGGACGGGCTCCAGCGCCGGCTGGCCGGCGCGCTCGGTGGGGCGGTCCCCGCGCCGCCCCCGCTGCCCGAGGTGCGCCGGTTCGCGTTCGCGGTCGGGGCCGACGCCGGGGCGCAGCCGCGGGTCACCGTGTTCGCCGACGAGAAGGGAACGGTGGCGTACAACTTCTTCGCCTACGACCTAGCGTTCGACGGCGGCGTGCGCGTGGACATGGCCGACCTCAACGGCGACCGAATTCCGGACCTGATCGTGGCGCCGGGGCCGTCCAAGAACCCGGTCACGCTGCCGGTGCGCGTGTACGACGGTCGCGACCTGAACCTGCTCGTCGAGTTCGTTCCGTTCGCGGGGTGGAAGGGCGGGCTGTACGCGGTCGGCACGGACCTCGCCAAGGACGGCCGCGCGCTCATCGCCATCAACGCGGAGGGCACGCAGCACGTCAAGGTGTTCAACCTCGCCACGGGTAAAGAAACCGACAGCTTCTTCGCCCACAACCAGAACGTGACCGGCGGGGTGCGGATCGCGTGGGGGGACGCGAACGGCGACGGCGTCGCGGACCTGTTCACGGTGAACGGGCCGGGGAACGCGGTCACCACGGTGAAGGTGTTCAGCGGGAAGGACCGCGCGGTCCTCGCCGAGTTCCCCGCGGTGGACAACCGGTACACGGGCGGCGCGTTCATCGCGGCCGGCGATCTCACCGGAAACGGGCGCGCCGACGCGATCGTGGGGATGGACGCGGGCACCATCCCGCTGGTGCGGGTGCTGGACCAGCGGGGCAAATCGCTGGTGGAGTGGCTCGCCTACGACGAGCGGTACCGCGGCGGGGTGCGGGTCGCCCTGGGCGTCCGCAACCGCGTGGTCACCGCGTCCGGGGGCGGAATCAAGAACAGCCCGGTGCGGGTGTTCAACACCGCGAACGCGAAAGCCCCCGTCGCCGAGATCGTCCCGTTCCTCGGGTTCGACGGCGGGCTGAACGTGGGCGGCCGGTGATGCCCGTTCGGTACTGGGCGCACACGGGCAGCAGCCTGTGTGCGTTGTTTGGCAAGCTCAGGTTGCGATATGGCGAAATTTTACGCTAGTGCCGCGCACGCCTGAGTGATGGCGTCTGATCCATAACCGAGTGCCCCTAGCGCGTCTGTAAGTTTCGAGCGCTTTTGATCGGTCGCCATGTTGGTGAGTACCCAGATGTCGCCTGTTGGGATTTGCTCTGGATGCGTACTCTTTCCCGTGTTCTCGATCTCCGAGCGTTTCCGAGCGAAGTAAACGCGCTCGCGACCCCCAGGGAGTTCAAGCAATTGTGCGACGCCTTTTTCGTTTTTGTCACAGGCGCGTATTAGGATTGCGAGGTATTTCTTGGTCGCTGTCTTAATCGCGCGAAATTGTGACGAGTTAATGTAGCGCAGCATTTCCTCATCCCGCTGCGATTGTCTCGTGGTCACTGAGGCTTTGCCAATTTTCAGTTCGCGGCGCAGAACGTCATTTGCACTCTCCCCCAGTCGCTTGGTTGCCCTGAGTAAATGCTCATAGACCTCGTCGTCGATGTCGATCTTGTGCATAGTGCCTTCCTCAGTGTTGTGAATGTTTATAAAGCTTATATTGCTTAAAAAGACTTGTCAACAGGATTCGCGGGTGCATCACGAACACGGCTAATGGCCTATTGGTAGGTCAGCAAGGCTGGGCGCTGCATAATGCGAACTCGCAGACCGCTGTTGCGGTGGGCGTGGCCGGTAAGCTTGTTGTTCGTGGACGAACCGCGCTCTTGGCTTGCTTTCCAGTTCGGGGTACGCTCAACGGCCCCGCACCCGGAGCGAACTCATGCCCCGCGCTGTCGTACCCTTCCTGCTCACGCTCGCACTTGCACCCGGGCTCCGGGCCGCGGACTGGCCCACGTTCCTCGGGCCGACGCGCGACGGCGTGTCGGCCGAGAAGGGGATCATCGCCCCGTGGCCCGCGAAGGGCTTGAAGGTGGTGTGGGAGTGCGAACTGGGGATCGGGTTCGCCCCGCCGGTCACCGCCGGCGGGAAGCTGTTCCACGCCGACCGGTTCGGTGACGACATCCGCCTCACCGCACGCGACGCCGCAACGGGCAAGTTCCTCTGGAAGTATGAGTACCCCACCGAGTACGAGGACCGGTACGGCTACGACCCCGGCCCGCGGGCCTGCCCGGTGGTTGATGGCGATCGCGTGTACCTCTACGGCCCCGAGGGCGTGCTGGTGTGCCTCAGCACCGCCACCGGCAAAGAGGTGTGGAAGGTCGAGACCCGCGAGAAGTACTTCTTCCACCAGAACTTCTTCGGGTGCGGGAGCGTGCCCGTTGTTGACGGCGACCTGCTCATTCTGCCGGTGGGCGGCAGCGTGAAGAACGTTCGCCCGGTCGACTTCCGGCAGGTGAAACCGAACGGCACGGCGCTGGTCGCGTTCGACAAGAAGACGGGCGAGGTGAAATACGCCGCCGGTGACGAACTCGCGAGCTACGCCAGCCCCACCGTAGCCACCATCAACGGCAAGAAGACGGGGCTCTACTTCGCACGCGGCGGGCTGCTGGGGTTCGATCCGCAGACCGGCAAGACCCTGTTCCACCACCCGTGGCGGGCGAAGATCATGGAGAGCGTGAACGCGAGCAACCCGGTCGTGGTCGGCGATAAAGTTCTGCTCACCGAGTGCTACGGGGCCGGCAGCGTGTTGCTAGATCTCAAGGGCGGCAAGCCGAAAGAGGTGTGGAGCGACGGCGACAAGGACGCGGGCGATCAGTCGCTCATGTGCCACTGGAACACGCCGATCCATGTCGCCGGGTACGTCTACGGGAGCAGCGGGCGCCACACCGAGGACTCGGACATCCGGTGCATCGACCTCACGACCGGTGACGTGAAGTGGCGCCAGAAGCGCACCAAGCGGTGCAGCCTGACGCTCGCCGACGGGCACTTCATCAGCCTGTCGGAGTACGGTGAACTGGCGCTTCTGAAAGTGAACCCCGCCAAATACGACGAGGTGTCGAAGTACGACACCGGGCTCGAATACCCGTGCTGGGCGGCCCCGGTCCTGAGTAACGGGCTGCTTTACATACGCGGTAAAGGCAAGCTCCAGGCGCTGGAACTGACCCCGGCCAAGAAGTAGGCGCCCGGGCGCGGCGGCTATGGCCGGCGCGCTCGTTCCTTCAGTGCGTCCAGAACGGGTTGCGGTAGGAACTTTGTCAGGTTCCCGTTGAGGGCGGCGATCTGCCGGAGCAGCGACGAACTCACGTGCGAGAACTCTTCCTTGGCCATCAGGAATAGCGTTTCGATCGCCGGGTCCTGCGCCAGGTTCATCAGGGACATGGTGAACTCGTACTCCATGTCCGAGAGCGTGCGCAGTCCGCGGAGCATGATGCGGGCGCCGCTGTCGCGGACGAACCGCACCGCCAGCCCCTCGAACGACTGCACCTCGACGTTGGGCCACCCGGCGGCGACCGTTTCGATGAGCCGCACCCGCTCCTCGATCGTGAAGAGGGTTTTCTTGTCCGGGTTGATGCCCACCCCCACGATGAGCTTGTCGAACAGCTTGCTGCCGCGCTCGATCACGTCGAGGTGCCCGTAATGGACCGGGTCGAACGTCCCCGTGTACACCGCGATCCGTGGGCTGAGGTTGCTGTCTGGCATACGGCCCCTTGGTCAGAGTGCGGCGAGGAAGCGGTCGAGTTCGTCGGTCGTGTTGTACGCGTGCGGGCTGACGCGCACGCGCCCGGCCCGGCTGTTGACGATCACCCGCGCGTGCTTGGCACGGGCCACCACCTCGTCCGGCGGGAGCGTCGGGTGGAGCAGGGAAACGATGCCGGACTTCTCGCCGTCGGCCCGCGAGCTGAACACCGTCCATCCGCGCGCCGCCGCCCGGTCGCACAGGTGGTCGGTCAGTTCGGTCACGCGTTGCTGCACGTTGGCGATCCCGGCGCCCAGGAGCAGTTCGAGGCTCGCGCCGAGGGCGGTGATGCCGGGCACGTTGTACGCGCCGCCTTCCCAGCGGCCCGCGTGCGGCTTCAGTGTGAAATCGATGGTGCTGAACGCCAGCGGGTTCGCGACGCTGTTCGCGCCGACGCCGATGGGGTGCAACCGCTCGACCCACTCCCGCCGGACGTAACCGAACCCGGCCCCCTCCGGCCCCAGCATCCACTTGTGCCCGTCCGCCGCCAGGGCATCGATTGGGGTACGCTGTACGTCCACCGGGAACGCGCCGAGCGCCTGAATCGCGTCCACGAAGAAGAACACACCCCGTGCCCGGCACAACTCGCCGAGGGCGTCGAGGTCGTTGCGGAACCCGCTGGCGAACTCCACGGCCGACACCGTAAGCACCCGGGTGCGGTCGGTGATCGCGGCGCGCACGTCGTCGATCGAAACGCGGTTCCCGCGGCTCGGGACCACACGCACCTCGACCCCCAGGTGGGCGAGGTTCATCCACGGGTACTGGTTCGACGGGTACTCTTCCGCCGCCAAGACGACGTTGTCACCGGCCACCCACGGGAACCCTTCGGCCACGACCCCGATGCCGTGGGTGGTGTTGGGCACGAAGTACACGTCGGTCGGGTCCGGGGCGTTGATCAGTTGGGCCGCCAGCGCACGCACCTGGGTGACCCGCTGGAACCACTCGCGGACCGCCGCGATCCCGTTCGCGGCCAGGCTCTGGGCGTACTCGTGCAGCGCTTGCACGGCGGGGCGCGGCAGCGGGGCCACCGCGGCGTGGTCGAGGAACGCCCAGTGCTCCGTAACCGGGAACTGCTCGCGGAACGCGGTCCAATCCATGCGTCACCTCGGCTGGGCGCGGAGATTGTGGCTCACGCGCCACACACATACAATCGAAAACGGAAGCCGCGCACATCAGACCTTCATCACAGGTGCCCAACGTGCTGGTCGAACCGGAACGAACGCCCTACGACCTACGGTTCCGCGCCTTCGGGTTCCCG
This sequence comes from Gemmata algarum, assembly GCF_034097035.1. Taxonomy (NCBI): domain Bacteria; kingdom Pseudomonadati; phylum Planctomycetota; class Planctomycetia; order Gemmatales; family Gemmataceae; genus Gemmata; species Gemmata algarum. The sequence goes on along the minus strand of NZ_JAXBLV010000207.1, from coordinate 6,592 downwards.
GTGCGGGTCCACCCGTGGTTCTGGATCGGCTCCGCCCTCATGGGCTCTCAGCTCTTGAAAGCCGGCCCCGAATTCCTGCTCGCGTGGGTCGCCGTGGTGTTCGTGTCGCTGCTGGTCCACGAGCTGGGACACGCCATCGCCTTCCGGCGGTTCGGGTCGCACGCCGATATCGTGCTGTATGCGTTCTACGGGCTGGCGATCCCCACGCACGAAGTGTACGGCCGCGGGCGGAAAATCATCATCTCACTGGCCGGTCCGTTTGCCGGCTTTGCGCTCTGCGGGCTGGTATACGGATCTCAACAGGCGTTCGAGTGGGCGGACCCGCGCCGCTCAGTGCTGGTGTGGTTCGTGTACGACCGGTTGTTTTGGGTGAACATCGTTTGGGGGGTGTTGAACCTGCTGCCGGTGTTCCCGCTGGACGGCGGACAGGTGAGCCGCGAGTTATGCGGGCGGTTCTGGGGGCCGCGCGGGAAACGTATTTCGTTGAAAATCTCGTTCGGTTGCGCACTGTTGATGGTGGCCTACTCGATCTTCTGCGTAATGGACATGCGAGGCGCGGGCGCGGGCTTCACCGCTCTGTTCCCTTCGTGGTTTCCGCCGGGCACCGTGTTCACCGCGATCCTGTTCGGCTTCCTCGCCTACCAGAGCTATCAACTCCTTGGTCGCAGCGCGTGGGAAGATCACCACTGGGACGACCGGGTGCCGTGGGAACGCTGACCCTTGGGCGGTCGGCGCCGTCCGCTACTGAAGGCGGCGCAGCCGGTCCGCGAGTTCGTCGTCGGCCGCTTGCGACCAGGTGAAGTCCGGGGGCGGCACGAACCCGCCCTCGCCGTTGATCCGCGCTGCGGGCACTGGCCGCAGCGACGCAACCGCCAGCACGCGCCCGCCCAACCGCAACTCGAACCCGCTCACGCGCGCGAGTGCGGACACGTCGAACAGCACCGGGGCGAACACCATCTGTCCGTCCGTGATGACCGCCTCGGCCGTGTGTTGGATGTTCGGGTCCGGGCCTGCGCTGGCGAACGCCACGATCTCGAACCGGCACACGCCGACCGCCCCGGGCTCGCCCCCGGCGAGCACGAAGCACGGTCCGATCTTGCCCGCGTCGCTCAGCACGGGCGGCTGCTTTGCGGTGTGAACGGTGCCGCTCGCGTCGAGCAGCGCGAAGCGGATTTCGAGCACCCGCACACCCAGTTCGAACTTCTCTTCGGGCACCACCTGGAGCCGCTGCGCCGCGAGGGTGCGGTCGCCGGCGTGCCACACCACCCACCACGGACCGGCCGGCTGCGGGTGTTCCGGGCATACGGCCGTCACCAGCGCTTCCGACCGCGCCAGCTGCGCCGCGCCCAGCGCCACCACCGCAGGGTACTCGGTGCCCGAACGGGAGTCGTGGAACGCGACCCGCAGCCCCAGTTCCGCGAGCGGTGCCAGGCCGGTCGGGCTTCGTAGCAGGGCGACCGCGAGTAGCCCGTCGTACCGATCCCGACCGATCGCGGACGCCGGCGCGGTGGTCCCACCGAACCGCACCGCGACGGTCGCGTCGGTGAGCGTCAGGCCGGTAAGGAACCGGGCTGGGTTCAGCACGGGGACGAGGAGCGTCGCGACCACACGCCCGCGCCACAGCAGGTCAGCGGACAGTGAGTCCGGCGGCACCGGGAACCGGAACGTGACGTGGAATCGATCGTCCCCGCCGGGGCGAACGGCGTCGGCGGGGAACGTGGTGCCGGGGAGGCGCAGCGCGAACTCGGATTTGTGACGCGCGCGGAGGGGGCCGCGGAACCCGACATCCAGCGCCACCGCGTCGGCGGTCCACGGCACCGGGGACTCCCAGCGCGTGGCGCCGGCGCGCTCGAACCCGACGGTCACGCCCGTCAGAAGCGGGCGCCCACCGCGGAGCAGCTTAGTTCGCGCCCAGACGGCCCAGCGCGCCAGCCAGTGCGGCGTCAAGTGCGTCTCCGGCGGGGAGCGGGTTGGCGTTCCCGCAGGTGAGGCAGGCGGGCGAGCGCGGGACCTTCATTCGGTGCGCGCGGAACGCTGCGTCGAACACGCCAGGGACCGGTTGGAGCGAGAACAACAGGCTGGTGAAGTCGCTTGCCGGGCGCGAGGCGATTTCCCCCAGCGTTACGAGGGCGTGTAGTCCGGCGACGGTCGCGATGCTCGCTTTGCCTGCGGGGATCGTCGTTTCCGGTTGTGTGCCGTTCGGGTTGCTGTAGTCCGGCGGTGGGCCGGTCGGTTGCTCGGTCACCTCGCGCTTTAAATGGCTTGCGACGCAGCCGTAACACGCTTCACCGGGTGCGAACCGGTGGACCCACCCGCCGATGCCCCCGCTCAGCACCTCGCCGAGGGTCCACGGCTTACCGGCGGCTCGCATGAGTGCGTCGAACGCGAACTTTGCGGCCTCGTTGTCGGCCGCGCACACGCCCACGTCGCACTCGGCGGCAAGAGCGGCGAACTCGGCTTGGCGCGTCGGATCGGTGATATCGGAAACGAGCGCCGTGACCTGGAGGTCGGGGCGTAGCGCCCGCAGCCATTCGGTTGCCAGATCGGCCTTCAACCGGCCGACTGCGGCGGGGGGGAAGAGGTGCCGGTAGACGTTGTGCGCGGCGTACACGTCCGGTTCGATGAGCGTGACCCGGGTGACCGCGGGGTCGCGCGCGAGCAGGTCGAGCACCGCCATCCCGCCGCTGCCGGCGCCCACCTGAAAAACGTGGCTCATGCGTACCGTCGGCCTCAACGAATCAAGGCGCGACCCTCTGTTGTGACCTTCTCGAGTTCCGCGGCCGTGCCCTTGACCTGCTGGCTCAGGCCCCGGACCTCGGCGAGTTTGGCTTCCGCCCGTCCGCGCATCACAGCAAGCCGGAACGTCTTGTGAAAGTCCCTGGCGGCGCGGACCTGCTCGTCCATCTTCTTGAAGTTGCTGTGTGCCTCGGCGACGGTCGCCAGCCACCGGCGCTGAAGGTCCGCGTTCTCGCTCAACTCCTCGGCCCGTGCCTGCGGCGAGTCGATCGTGCGGGCCACGCGCTGCATGCGCACGAACTGTCGGTCGAACGACTTGGTCAACCGAGCGAGCTGCTTTTTCAGCTTCCGCACTTCGCGTTCGATGTCGTCCCACTCCTCCTTCCACTCCGCCGCGAATTGCTCGTGGGCGGTCCGGTCGTCGGGCACATCCCAGGCAGCGAGGCGAGCGTCGATTGCCTCCATCCGATACTGGACGGAGGCGCGGTTGGCCTCGAACTCGTCGACGGCGGCTGGCGGATCGACGACCGGCGCAGGCTCACACCCACCGACGCCGACGACCGCGCACGCGGCGAGCGCCAGTAAGGGGTTCACGTTCGGGCGGCGCATGGCGGCTCCTCACAGTTGCGGGTACTCACCAGTGAGTACGCCGCGCGGAGCGCCGGATTTAACGAAACGCGCTCATTTCGCTTCGGGCAAGGGCCACTCGCCGGTTTCGTGCCACAACTCGTAGCACAGCAGCCACCGCCACGCCGCGACCACCGCGAACACGCACGTGAACTGGCTCGCGTCCCAGCGGCTGGTCGCCCGCGTGGACCCCTGGCGCCACAGGCACACCGTCTGCCCTTCGAGAAGGTGCGGGCAGTGCTTCAGTGGCGTCAGCACACGGGTTTCGGGCGCCATGATCGGGTAACTGGACAGGAGCCGGGTTTCGAGTAGGTACGTGTTGTGGCACGGTTTGAGACAGTACGACAGCGTCAGCCCGCCGCCGACCTTCGTGACCGCGATGCGGTACTCGGTGGCACGGCCCGCGTTGTAGCGCTCGATGGCCGGCAGCTCGACGGCCAGCAGCCGGCGCTTACCCGGTTCGGAGTCGAGAAGTCCCATAGTTCGGGATGCGAGGTTCGGAGCACAGAACTCGGAATGAAAGTACAGAACGAATGACGGTGGTTTTGTCCGCCGTTGTTGATTCCGCGTTGTGCGTTCCGAACTCCACACGTTTCAGTAATGCACAGGGACCGACTTCACGGCGGTAATAACCTGCTCGTCTGGCACGTCGTCGGCGGTGCCCGCGAAACTGGTGTCGTTGGGGTCGATCAGCAGGGCGGTGCCGCGATCGGCGTGCCCGCGGAGCGCGGTAAGGAGCTGGCGGCGCTCCGCTTCGGCAAGGGGTCGGAAGTCCATGACAGGTCCCTGAAAAGGTGAAAAGGGCGACGGTTCGCGGGCCGTCGGTCGTGCCGGGCGCGGCGAGGCGCCCGAAGGTGCGTCGGAGCAGTGTCGCGTGGCCAGTGGGGCCGCGCGGCGCGGTTGTCACTGCGGCCGTCGTCGTGAGAGGCGGCGGTCGTGGGCCACCCGGCGAGTGCCGGTGCGGCGCTTGGAAAAGGGCGGCCGTGCGTCGGGATCGGGCGCCGGCCGCATCAACCTGCCACCATCATACCCGCGCGCCGCCGGCACACAAGAGATGCGCGAAAATGACCGACGGCAACGGCCAAGAAGAAGCCTCTCCCGCCCCCGCACCTCGGCACGAAATAAAAAAGGACCGCGGGCACCGTCGGCCCGCTGAACGGCACCCGAGAACGGTCAGCGACGTCGAGCGGCACGCGGCCCTTGACGAGAAACCGGTAAGGTGCCCTTGATTGTTTTTAAGCCAATTGAGGTGGGTAGTCGTGTACGAATCGGTCGTCTCGGTCTCGCTTCCGTCGGGTGGGGCGCTGGCCGGCACCTATCAGCCCGGGACGCGGGCCGATTTCGCGGTGCTATGGGTCCACGGGTTCGGGAGCCACCGGGGGGGCGAGAAGGCCGAGGCGGTCCGCGCCGAGTGCGCGCGCCGGGGGTGGGCGTTCGCGGCGTTCGACTTCCGCGGGCACGGTGATTCGCCTGGGCAAATCGCGGATCTGACGTGCTCCGGGTTGCTTGACGACCTCGCGCTCGTTCGCGCGTGGCTGGCCGGCCGCGGGCACACGAAACTGGGGCTGATGGGGTCGAGCATGGGCGGGTTCGCGACGGCGTGGTTCGCGAAGCAAAATCCGGTGTCTGTTGTGGGGTGCGTGTTCCTGGCGCCCGCGTTTCTATTCCTGGAACGCCGGTGGAATCGCCTGACGCCCGAGGAGCAGATCGCGTGGGTGCGCACCGGCCGGTTGGCCGTGAAGAACCAGTGGTTGGAGGCGGAAATCGGCATCGGGCTGATGGACGAACGCGCCCGCTTCCGCCCCGAGGAGCTGGTGAAGGACTGGGCAACGCCGGCGCTGCTGTTCCACGGGATGGCGGACGACGTGGTCCCCGATTCGGACAGCCTGTTCTTCGCGCGCAACGTCGGGTACCCTCGTGTGGAACTGCGGCTCATCAAGGACGGCGATCACCGGCTCACCGCGCACAAGGACGACATCGCCGGCGCCGCGGGCGCGTTCTTCGCGCGGCTCCTTTCGGGGTGACCGGTAGCGGGCATTCGGTGTACTCATCCGGGTTGTCGTGCTGTGGCGGCGGATCGTGCGTCCGGTGCGGTCAGCGGCCGGGCACTCAGCCGGGCGGCGGGACGGTCCCACGGCCGGGAGTCGCGCCGCGGACGAAAACTGCGCTCCTGGTTCTCAATCCGTCCCGCTTTCCTCGCTCGAACTGCGACGTTCTGGCGCGCGCGATTGGGTTTCTCGCGGGGCGTGACTTAGGGAACAGTCATCTCGACTCACGCCCACGAGCCCCTCACGCCGCCGGCGACCTGCCGATACACACGACCGACATCTCCGGAGCGCCGATGCCGCCTCGCTGGATGAAGTCCTTGCTTTCCGCCCGGCTCGTTGCCCCGCGGGGCGGCCCGTTCCGGTTCGACGCGCTCGAGGACCGTGTGGTCCCGGCCAGTTACGCCACCGGTGCCGCGGTCGGCGAGGTCGCCGTCGTGTGCGTCATCGACGGCGGCACGCAACAGCAGGTCGCGGCCCTGCGGCCCTACGACGGCTTTCTCGGCGGCGTGAACGTGGCGATGGGCGACGTAACCGGCGACGGCGTCGCGGACGTCATCACCGGCACCGCGACCGCTTTCTCGCACGTCAAGGTGTTCGACGGGGTGAGCTTCCGGGAACTGCGCAGCTTCGTCGCGTTTCCGGGGTTCGCCGGGGGCATCGCCGTCGCGTCCGGGGACGTGGACGCGGACGGCCGGGCCGATGTCGTCGTGGGCACCGCGACTGCCGCCGCGCACGTCAAAGCGTTCAGCGGGGCGACCGGCGCCGAACTGACGAGCTTCCTAGCGTACCAGAACTTCGCCGGCGGCGTCCGGGTCGCGGCCGCGGACGTGGACGGGGACGGGGCGGCCGATGTCGTCACCGCCAGCGGGCCGGGCGCCGGCGCGCACGTGAAGGTGTTCCGGGACGGGACGCCCGCCGAGATCCGCAGCTTCCGGCCGTTCGGTGACTTCGCTGGCGGGGCCAACGTGGCCGCCGGCGATTTGGACAGGGACGGCATGGCCGAAGTCGTGGTCGGCGCCGGGCCGGGCGCTGGGTCGGGGCCGGCACACGTCAGGACGTTTGACGGCGCGACCGGCGCGCAAGCGGGCAGCTTCTACGCCTTCGACCCCAGGTTCCTCGGGGGCGTGGTCGTGGGGGGGGGGGGCCGCCCCCCCCCGGCCGGGCCCCCCCCCCCGGCCGCG
>NZ_JAXBLV010000206.1:0-47871 GCF_034097035.1 Gemmata algarum | reverse complement strand
AACTTAATCGGCGAAGCTCAATTCAGCCGTCAGGCCTCATCTCGTCTTCGCGTCTCATTCACCACCGCGGTGCAGTGGTAACGGAATGATAAGAGCCAGGGTGGGGGGTGTCAACGCGCCCGGTAAAAAAAATGGGAACACGATCCAGAACCCTTGGCATACAAGGGTTTAGAGTTCTCAGCAGTTGTGCCGCTTCTGCCCCACTCCGGGCCGGTGGCGTGATTTGCCACATCGTCGGCCATTCCTCCGGGCTCACTAGATGGAAGTGAACCCAGACGTTACAACGATCTTGTCCCCGCCACATGCGCGGGTCAAGCATAAAGGGCGCCCCTTCGCGGACATTTCATCATGGCCACTCCACACGCACTGATCCTTCGGGCGCCCGGGACCAATTGCGATCACGAGGTCCAGACCGCGTTCGAGATGGTTGGCGCCCCTTCCACTCGTTTGCACCTGAACGCCCTGCGCGAAAACCCGAAGGCCCTTCGCGATTACCAGATTCTGGTGCTGCCCGGCGGCTTCTCTTACGGCGACGATGTCGGCGCCGGGAAGATTCAAGCCCTGTACCTTCAGCACTTCCTGAGCGACGCGATGCGGAAGTTCCGCGATCAGGAGAAGCTCATTCTCGGCATTTGTAACGGCTTTCAGGTGATGCTGAAGGCCGGGTTGCTCATGCCGGTGGACGAGGAAGACGGCCCGATCGCAACGCTGACGAACAACGACTCGGGACGCTATGAGGATCGCTGGATCCATCTCCGGGCCACACCAGGGAAGTGTCCCTTTCTGAAGGGGGTGGAACAGGTCCACCTGCCGGTGGGTCATGGCGAGGGGCGGTTTGTGTGCCGGAAAGAATGGATTGCGAAGGGGCTCGAGCAATCCGGGCAGGTGGTCCTGCGATACGTTGACGAACACGGAACCCGCGGCGGCTACCCCATCAACCCGAACGGCGCTCAGGACGACATCGCCGGGATTTGTGACACCACGGGGCGAGCGTTAGGGCTGATGCCGCACCCCGATCGGCACTTGTTCCCAACCCAGCACCCGCAGTGGACGCGCCGCGGTCTGAAGTCCGAAGGAGATGGCCTCGCCATCTTCCGTAACGCGGTCGAGTTTTTCAAAGAGTGAGTGTGTCTCCCAGAATTAAAATCCCCATCCGCTGAGCTTGTACATCGTGTCATCGTCGTCCCTCCAGCGCGGGGTTGAGGCGCGGATGATGGGGCAGGCTTGGCGATTTCCGTTTGAGCCGCAGGGAACCGGCCGCTTGCGGCCCGTGTGATGACCAGTCGCTCGCCGGTACGGGGTCCGCGCCCCTCCCCTACCCACCCACGGGTCGATCAACGGCACATTGCTCCCCAGTCGCTGGCGACCAGCGGGGCCAGCTTTTGAGGCACATCGCCGCGCAGGGAGTCGGAAAGCCCACGCTGCGAGTCCGTACAATACCGGCTCGCCCGACAACTGGGGGAGCACACGATGCAGCGGAGCGCAACGGCACTGGTGGCCCTCGTTCTGACCGCGACCGCGTCGCCAGCGGCGGTCGTCACGAAGGTCGTCGAGTACGATTACGACGGGGTCAAACTCAAGGGGTTCCTCGCCTTCGACGATGCGGTGAAGGAAAAGCGGCCCGGGGTGCTGGTGGTCCACGAGTGGTGGGGACTGGACGACTACGCGAAGGGGCGCTGCAAGCAACTCGCGGAACTCGGCTACGTCGCGTTCGCGCCCGACATGTACGGCGAGGGTAAGGTGGTGAACCACCCGGACGACTCGGGCAAAATGGCCAGCGCGGTGCGGGCGAACGTGACGGTGTGGCGCGGCCGTGCGGAGGCCGGGCTGAAACAGCTCAAAGGACAACCCAACGTGGACGGCGACAAGCTCGCCGCCATCGGGTACTGCTTCGGCGGAAGCACTTGCCTCCAGCTCGCTTACGGCGGGGCCGATCTGAAAGCCGTTGCGACGTTCCACGCCGCGCTCCCGAAGCCGACTGAGGCCGAAGCGAAAGCGATCAAGCCGAAGCTACTGGTCTGCCACGGCGCAGCGGACACCTTCATTTCGGCACAGTCGATCAAGGACTTCCGCGGGGCGCTCGATGCCGCCGGCACCAAATACGAGTTCGTGGCTTACCCAGATGTGGTCCACAGCTTCACGGTGCCCGGTGCCGACGCGCACAACATTAAGGGCATGAAATACGACAAGCACGCCGACGAGGACTCCTGGAAGAAGATGCTCGCGCTGTTCAAGGACACGCTCGGTCGCTGACCGCAGCAGTCGGGAACCGTGATCGTGGGAGTGAGCGGATGCGGCCCCGTGGGGCGCCAAGCTCAATGAGGTTTGGCGCCCTACGGGGCCTGATCCTTGGTCTCGTGCCCGTACCGATTGTGCCGCGTGTTCCCATCTCGCGGCCACGAACGCACTTCTCTAACGTTGGCGCGCTGTGCTAACGTTAGTCGATGGAATGAAACGCGCAAGGTAGCGCACGCCCAGATTGCAGGAGGCGTATCACATGTCCGCCGGGACCGTCACCCCATCCGCGCCGCAGCCGGCGGCCAGACGCTCGCGTTCCAAACGGTGGCTGAAGCGGCTGCTCCCGTTGTTCACGCTGCTGATACTGGTGCTGTGGTTGGCGCCAACCATCGTCGCGAAGACCCCCCTTCGTAACGCGGTCGCGCGGAAGGCGCTCGCCGACGTAAAGGGCTCGGTCGAGGTCGGGGGCGCGTCGCTCGGGTGGTTCGCTCCGGTTGAGCTCCGTGACATCAGTGTTCGGGACGAGTCCGGGCGACCGGTCGTGAACGTCGCGAAACTGCGGTCGCAAAAGACCCTCGTAAACATAGCAGTTGCCCCGAACGCCCCCGGGGCGTTTACGGTCGAGCGCCCGACGATCAACGTAACGTTCGAAAAATGGAGCACAAACGTCGAAAGCGCGTTCGCTGAGTATCTGAAAGAGAAGTCGGGTTCCGCTGCCCGCGTTGCGGTGAATGTGAAAGTGACAGGCGGCACGATCACGCTTCTGGAAGCCGACACGAACACGAGCACGAGCGTGGAGGGGATAGAGGGTTCGGTTGACGTGCCCGCGGCGGCGGCCGAACCGGTCGCGGTGCGCCTCACCGCCGCGACCGGTGAGCTGAACGTCGACGCCACGATCGGCGAAACCGGCACCGCGAAAGTTACGAGCAAAGGTCTCAAGCTGGATACGTTCGCCCCACTGCTAAAGCGAGCCGACCCGGCGCTGAAGCTCTCGGGCGCGCTGGGAACGGACCTGAAGCTCTCGTGGAAGACGGACGCCCGCGGGCGGCTCGCCGTGGCCGTTGCCGGCGCCGCGAACGGGACGCAGCTCGCGCTCTCCGCGCCGTGGCTGAGGGGTGACGAGTTGCGCTTCGACTCGGTCGCACTGCCGCTCGACGTGGAACTCGTCGGGCGGAATTTACAGGTGCGGTCGCTCGACCTGAAATGTGACACCGGCACGGTTTCCGTGAAAGGTGTGTTCGACCCCGAGCAGGCCACGGAGAGTCTGCTCAACCAGCCCGGCGTGTCGATCGAGGCGGACGTGAACGCCGCCCAACTTCTCGCGAAGCTGCCGAAGCTGTTCAAGCTCAAAGGCGGCATTGAACTGCATGAGGGGCGCCTCGGCGTCAAAATCGCCAGCAAGACTGATCCCGCGAACGGCGGCACCGTTTGGGACGGGAAGGTGAGTACATCGGCGCTGAAAGCTACGGCGCCGGGACCGGACGGTAAGGCGCGGCCGGTGGTGTGGGACGAGCCGCTGAAGGTCGAGTTCGTCGGGCGGTACGCGAGCGGACGGTTCCCGACGTTCGAGAAGTTCGTGTGCTTCTCGGAGTTCATGTCCGTCAACGCGGCCAGCGACTCCGAAAAGCTCTTGCTGTCCGCCAACGTGTTGCTCGGCCGGCTGGGCACCCGGCTCAAGGACTTCGTGGACCTCGACGGCTGGACGATTGACGGGCGGGCGTTCGCGTCGCTCGCGGTGCGCCGGAGCGCGGGCGATGCGTTCAACGCGGAGGTGATCGTCGAACTCACCGACCTCGCGGTCGTCGATCAGAACCGGAAGGGCTGGCGCGAGCCGGCGCTGAACGCGCAGTTGAATGTCAAGGGAACACGCCCCGCCGACGGTCCGATCGCGCTCGCCGGCGCGTCTATGAAGCTCACCGCCGGCGGCGATCGGCTCGAGGTTGACCTCACCGAACCGGTCGCGGACCTCGCCAAGCTGTCGAGCGGGAGCGCGGGTGTGCGTCTTCAGGGGCAGGTGGCGAGCTGGAAGGACCGCCTCGACGTGCTGGTCGGCATGCCGGCATTTGAGTTCACCGGGACGATCGACGCACAGGGCAAGGCCCGGTTTTCCGACGATCGCGTGACGATGGACCGGCTTCAGGTCACCCTCACAAAGCCGAAACTGGAGCGGTGGGTCGCGCTCGACGAGCCGCGCATGAGTGCGGCCGGGGATCTGGTGTTCACCCGCGCCGACCGCGTCGCGACCATCTCGAACGTGGCGGTCACGTCGGACACGCTCAATGTCGCCAAAGGCACGCTCACCTTCGAGGTGCCCGCGAAGGGCGACCCGGTGATCAGTGGAAGCGGGCAGAGCACCGTTGACCTGAACCGGCTCGGCCGCACCGTAAAGTTGTACACCGATCCGAACGGGCCGGAGGCCCTCTACGGCACCGGCACCGGGCCGCTCAAGTTCCGCACGGCGGGGAGCGTCACGGAGTTCAGCGGCTCGCTCGCGGTAACGCGCTTCGGGTACGGCCCGAAGAACCAGCTCGTCTGGCAAGAGCCGGCGCTCCAACTCGAGGCCGAGGGTAAGTACGACAACGGCACGGAGGCGCTCGTGCTCGCCGGTGCCAAGGTCGAGCGCCCGGGCCTCGTGCTCAACACGAAAGGGACGCTGGCCAAGGTCACCACCACCGGCGAGGTGAATCTGACCGGCACCCTGCGGTACGATTGGGACCAGCTGAACCCGCTGATGCGCAAGTTCGTCGGTGACACGTTCACCGCGACCGGCACCGGCTCGCGCGGGTTCGCACTGTCGGGCCAGCTCGAACCGCCGGTCGCGGTGGTTACCGCCCCCCCGTCGCCGAAAGGCCGCCCCGCACCGAAAAGCGGCCCGGCGCCAAAGGTGCCTGTCCCGGGGACGCTCGCGGGGCTGTCCGGCCAGGGTTCGGCCGGGTGGCATACGCTCAACGCGCTCGGGTTCGATGTCGGTGCGGTGGAAGTGGACGCGAAGATGACCAGAGGGGTGGTGAAGGTCGAGCGCATTCACACCACCGTTGCGGGCGGTAAAGCGTCCCTCGAGCCGACGATCAACCTCGGAACCGCCCCCGGCACGGTGACGTTTACGAAAGGCGCGGTTATCGACCGCGCGAAGATCACGACGGGCTCGCTGGGTCAGGTCGGGGCGCTGAGGTTCGCGCTGCCGGCGTTCTCCGGGGCGGTGCAGGCGGAAGGCGAGTTCTCGGCGGCGATCGAGGACAACCTCGTCTCGCTCGCCGACCAGAATCAGACGGCCGCGAAAGGAGTGCTGCTGATCCACCGCGCCACCGTTGGGCTCACGCCGGTCGCGGCCCAGGTCGCAAACCTGCTCGGCGCGAAGGACACCGCGATGACCCTCGCCAACGAGACGGCCGTAACGGTGCAGGTCGCCAACGGGCGGGTCCACCACCAGAACTTCGCGATGCGGATCTCGGGCACCACGTTCCACACCAGCGGGTCCGTCGGGTTCGACCAGTCGCTCGATCTCGTCGTCGATGTGCCGATGCCCAGAGAGTTCGTGCTGCTGAAAAACAACCCGGTGCTGCAAAAGGCGATCGCCGGGAAGGTGCTGAAGGTGCCGCTGAAGGGCACTTTGACCAAGCCCGAACTGGACCCGAAGGCGCTGAACGCGGCGATCGCCGCGCTCGCCCGCGAGGGCGCAAAGGACGCCGGTAAGGACCTGATCGAGAACGAGATCAAGAAGCTGTTCCCCGGCGCGGCCGTGCCGTCCCCGCAGGGGGGCGGGTTCCCGTTCCCGTTCGGCAAGAAGCCGTAGAAAGTTCGCCTTGTCGCTTTAACGCGGTGTGCTATGTGCTCCGGCCGGTTCCTACCCCCCCGGAGGTTGGCATGCGGTTCCGGACACTGATTGCAACGCTCGCCGTTCTATTTGCGTTGCCCGCGCTGGCGGAAGACCTTCGTCCGCTGGTGCCGCCCCGGGCATGGGCCACAGTCGCTGAAACCCCGGCCGCAGCCCCAGTCAAGCCACAAGTCACGAAGGTTTTTACCGTTACGGAACTGGTCGGGCCGTCTCTGTCGCCTGAGGGCGAGAAGGCCGCTACCGCGCAGCCGTCAAACGCACAAAAGCTTGTGAAACTGGTGACGGGCATGGTCCGGCCGTACTCGTGGGTCGGCGCAGGCGGCACGGGAAAGGTCGAATACTACGACATCGGTGCCGCGCTGGTCGTGACGAACACCGCGGACGTGATTACGGAGATCGGCGACCTGCTCGAGGCGTTGCGGCGGGTCTCCGTCATGAACCTGGTTTATGACGTTCGGTTGGTCCGCGCGCCGGCAAACGTGTTTGAGCGGGCCGGGGTGAAAGCGGCACGCGATACCGTTCTTACCGATGCGCAACTCCGGGCGGTGCTCGACGCCAGCCAAGCCGACCGCGACGCGAGCGTGACGCCGTTCCCGCGAATCACCGCTGCGGCCAGCGAAACGGCCACCTCGAAGTGCGGCAACACGCAGACGTTCGTGACCGGCCTGGATGTCACGAAGGTGAAAGGGGCGTCCGTTCTGGTGCCCCGGCAAACGGCCGTGCACCTTGGCGAATCGGTCACGGTGAAAGGTGTGGTGTCGGCCGACCGCAACTACGTTCACGTCGAAGCGAGTGTGTCACGCACGCAACTCGTCGGGAACGTTGAACTGATTCCGGTAACGACGCAAATCACTCCGGTGTTCGAGGGCGGGGCGCAGGGTAAGCCGGTACCGTTCACGCAGTTCGTTCAGGCGCCGGACGTTCGCAAAGAGAGCGTCGAGCGGTCGGCCGTTGTTCCTAACGGCGGGACGCTTGTGATCGGATCGTGGAAGCAGGCGGCCGAGGGGCGCGGGAAGGACAAGCCGGGACCGGAACTCGAAGTCCTCGCGCTCGCGACCGTTCGTACAGCGTTCGACATCGACGCGTTCCAGAAGCACCTCACCGCGCCGGGCACGCCGCTGAGGAACAGCGTTCACAAGCTCAGGAGCGTCGCTGCCGCCGATGCGGCGCTGGTGCTCGGTGCGCGGTTCCAGCGGGCTGGGACCAAGCTGGTCGCTGAACCGGTTTCGAACAGCCTTCTGGTAAGCGGGGACAAGGACACCGTCGAGCAGATCGGCAAGCTGATCACCGAACTGGATAAGCCGCTGCCGCAGACGGTCGTGCAAGCGATGATCGTGGACGTGCCGGACGGGTTCCTGGCCAAGTGCGGTTTGACGGCGGAACGCGGCACGTCGGAGTGCGTGCTCACCCCGCGCGAAGCCGAGAGGCTGAACGCCTTCCTGCGGGCCGCGAAAGAAAAGGGCGAGTGCGAAGTGTTGTCCCGGCCGCAGGTTCAGGTCGCCGACAATCAAACAGGGTACGTTCAAATCGGGCAAAACTATCCGGTGGCGCTCGCGGGCGGGAAGGTCGAGTCTAAATTTGCCGGCACCGCACTTCGCGTCACACCGTGCCTCGCACCCGATGGCCAAACCGTGAAACTGACCACGGAAGTGCAGAACGGTAAGGTCATACCGGGTACGGTGATGACCGCGTTCATCCCCGGAACCGCCTTCCCCGTCACCACGCTCGTGCCGGCGACGGTGTGTACGCATGAGGTGCGGACCCATGTGGCGGTTCCCGCCGGGCACACGGCCGTGGTCGCCGTCCCTGTTGCCGAGCCCGCGCCGGCAGCAGGAGCGCCTCAGAGCGGCGCGCGGACACAAACGATCGTGGTGCTCACCCCAATACCTGTCGTTCACGATGTCGGGTCAAAGCCGGCCGGGAAGTGAGTCGAAGAGCCGGCAGACGCTTGCGACAGTGCAGTGACCCAACGTTCCCGATTTGGTGATAATTTAACCAACGGGCGAGCAGCGTGCGGCTCGCCCGTTGGCAGTTCCTCCTGGGTCCAGATCCAGTAGCTTTAAGTTGTGTCCGCGTGACATCGAGCGCGCAAACCAACTCGAAGCGACTGGATTTACGCGCTCGATGTCGCTGGGTGACATCAGCCGGGGGACACAGGAGCACGTCTGTGAACGCCTCATTTAATACGCAGCCGTCCGAGGCCGTCGCCCACTTCGGCCCCGCAACCGCAGGGTTGGTGTGGCATCCCGCGCCGGCCGGGTTCAGCGGTGCGGTTGTTTGGCGGGGGGACGATTCAGCGGGTGTACCACAAGTGGCCCTCAAAGGGTGGCCGCTGAGCACCACGCTTGAACGCGTTCGAGAGGTTCATTCCTGGCTTGCGCCTGCGTCGGCACTTCCGTTCGTACCGACCGTGATACGAAATACGCTCGGCGGCACCGCGGTTTCCGCGGTCGGGCGCGTCTGGGACGCGTGCCGGTGGCTTCCCGGGGCACCAGCGCCCCAGCCAAGCGAGGCCGAGACGCGGGCGGCGTGCGAAGCGGTCGCGCAACTGCACCTCGCGTGCCCGGCCGAGCCGGTGAAGCGCCCGTGCCCCGCGGTCGGAGCCCGCCTCCGCTTGTTAGTGGACCATCAGGCGCTCTACGCGGCCGGAACGATTCTGCCACCCCTTGCGCCACAACTCGATGCGCTCTTGGCTCGTGCCGCTGCGGAGATCGGTCGGTGTGCCGATGCGGCGGTTGAGGCGTTACGACCGTGGGCCGCGTGGCCGGTCCGGGTGCGGCCGTGTGTGCGCGACCTCCGACGCGAGCACGTGCTTTTCCAGAGTTCGGCCGTTACCGGAATTATCGATTACGGAGCGATGGCGATCGATACCCCGGCCGGCGACCTTGCCCGGCTCCTCGGCGATTTCGCCGAAGCCGATCCCGCGCTCTTTGAGGAAGGGTTGAGCGCGTACCGGCGCGCGGGCGGCCCGCTCGACGTGCCCAACGAGTTCGTTCGGCTGCTCGCGACCACGGGCACCCTTTGCTCTTTACTCGGCTGGCTGTTCCGCCTCTTCGTGCGCGCGGAGCCGGTCACCAACCCCGTCACGCTGGCCCACCGCCTCACACACCTGATCAGTCGGGTCTCACATCTGGTCCATTTCTAGATCGTTTGCTTTCGGTGCCCGGTTTGAGCGAACGGCGGGTCGAACGAGGCCGGTACGACCGGAGTGCGCGTTCGATAAATCCGACACCGTCGGAATAACAGTCAAAGCCGCTGAAAATGACGGCCGCGGATATTTGACACCCCCGACGCGCGCTCTACGGTTCGGGTGTGAACGGGTCGTCTGGCAACGCCGGTTCGGTTTCGAGACGACGGCCCGGTGATTTTCGGTCGCCGGTCCGCCGAAGTGGCGGCCGGGGCACCAAGAGTTGACCGGTAGCGACGCCCGCGTGACCGAGTCCCGGCGACCGGCCGGCTCGCGCAGCACACGGAGAGATGTCATGCTCGGCCGGTTCACACGGCGGGTCGTCGAGTTCCTGAAAGGGGAAGACGGTCCGACCGCCGTCGAGTACGCCGTCATGCTGGCGCTGATCATCGTCGTGCTCGTCGCGGCGATCACCAACATCGGCGGCACGACGAGCGCGATGTACAACGATTTGAGCCTTCAAGGGGTGAAACCCGGCGGCTCGGGGTCCTGACCTGGTGAGTGGGTTTCGGTTCGTGGCGCCGTGCGGGGCGGGGAACCCGGTGCGGCGTCGGTCTGGTGGTTACCAACTTTTTACGGGAGATCGGATCATGCGCAGTCTGACCAAGAGCCTGGTGAACTTCCTGAAGGCCGAAGACGGCCCCACCGCCGTCGAGTACGCCGTGATGCTGGCACTCATCGTCGTGGTGTGCATCGCCGCCATCACCACCCTCGGCTCCAACGCCAACAGCACCTTCTCCTTCGTCGGCTCGTCCATCAAGCCGACCGGTGGCACCGCCGCCAGCTAAGTGGCCTGCGGGATTACCGCACAGGCGTGACACGGGCCGGTACGCTACGGCGGCACCGGCCCGTGTCGCGCGCCGAACACACCGGTACGAGCGCCCCCCGGCCCGTAACCTCAAACCCGTGACACGAGAACCTGTAATGAGTAACGCCGCACCCGTCCTGCCGACTCCGGTCACCGCCGCGGACGACTCGCTCGGGATCGACCGCGCGTTCGTCCTCCAAATGGCCAAGATGCCGCTCCTCGCGCTCGCGTGGCTGGCGGCCGGGATCGCGTCCCATTTCCTCTGGGCCGCAATCTGGCCCGAGGGCCTCAACGGCGGCCCGCTGGTGGTGATCTGCGCCGGCATGGTCTTGGCCGCGTTCGTGGACGGGTGGGCGCTAAAGGTGCCGAACTGGCTCACCCTGCCGCTGGTCTTGAGCGGTTGGATGTTGGGCGCGCTGCACGACCTCGGTGCCCCGGTGGGGGCCGGGACCGGCGGGTTCGGCCTCGCGGTACTGGGCACGCTGCTCGGGTTCGCGCTGCTGCTCCCGATGCTTGTCATCAGAGGGGTCGGCGAGGGTGACGTGAAGATGCAGATGGGGTTCGGGGCCTGGGTCGGGGCGTTCTTCGGCACCGGTGCCACCACGTCCGAGGCCGGCGGCCCCGCGCTGCACGCAATGGGCGTCGTGTTCTGGGCGTTCTGCTTCGGTGCGATCGCCGGCGGCGCGTTCGGGCTGGTCATCATCTTCGTGCGCCGCCAGTTCTCGCAGAACGCGGGCATCGTGAGGGAGATCATGGGCGACCTGATGATGTTCGGCAGCGGTCAGGTAAGCGCGGCGAGCAAGCGGGCGGAGGAGCGGCGCCGCCGCTGGACCAAACTCCCTTACGGGATCCCGCTGTGCGTCGGGTTCCTGCTGTACCTGGGCTACGCGCTGTTGCTTGTGGGGTGACGGCTGTTGAACCGGTTCGGGGCGCGGCGGATCGTCCTGAGTCCCGAACCATCGGACAGTAATGGGCGGCATTGAGGCACGCGACGATCGGAACTCACGGCCGGCCTCAAACCGTTGAGTGTAATCAGAAAAATCGATCGAGCCGCTCCCACGATGCGGGCCGCGGTGAGCTATAGAATTGGCAATCTGCGAATTTTCGGCACAGATCAGAAACTCCGAAATATTGAAGGAACCCGACCCGCCCGGTCGATTCAGAGGGCGGGGAGAATGGCGTCACAACACATCGGTTCGGCAAAGCCGGCAGGATTCGACGAATCGGCGCTCTCGCTTCGAGCGCCCGGATCTCGACCACCGGATCGGACCGACGGCGCCTCGGGTCTCGACCAGCAGCGGGCTTCGCGTGCCGTCCCAAGTGGGACCGGCGGCGCGTGCGCCGCCGGAGCGCCCGACCGGGCGCGGCCGCAGGGCCGTTGGACCAACAATCCCCGAGGTTTTTGCACCCATGAAGCAGAAGAACGTGATCCTGATGGTGGTGGCGGTCGGGTGCGGCCTCGTGGCCGCGTTCCTGACCGCACAGATGAGCGCCAAGCCCATCGAACAGATGGAGGTCGTGGTCGCGGCCAAGGACCTGCCGGTCGGCACCATGCTCGGAAAGGAAGACCTGAAGGCCGCGGTCAAGATCGTCAAGCGGCCGAAAGAGGGGCTGCCGCCGACGGTGGTGCTGAACCCGGAGGAGCTGGTGGACAAGCGCCTCTCGCGGCCGATCCGGGCCGAGGAGGTGATCAACTCGCAGGACCTCAGTAAGGGCGGGGTGATTACGCTGCCCGAGGGGTACCACATGGTGTCGCTCCAGTTGGGGGCGGGCCAGGCCGCGGCCGGGTTCGTCGGGCCGGGGAGCCGGGTGAACGTCCACGCCACCATGCGGCTGGGGAGCAAGATCGAGGCGTTCCCACTGCTGGTCGACATGCTCGTGGTCGCGGTCGGGACCGAGACGGCGTACAGCAAGGAGGGGACGTTCCCGAACCTGAACATGGTGTCGTTCGCGGTGCAGGAGAAGCAAGCCCTGCTGCTGTCGCTGGCCAAGAGCCGCGGTTGCAACATCGAACTGATGCTGCGGCGCCCGGGAGAGTCGATCGACAGTGACAAGGCTTACAATATCGACGAGGTGATCAAGAAGCTGTCCGACGAAAAGAACCCGGCCCAGGTGACCGGCGCGGGCGAGAGCGCTCCCAAGGGCCGGTCCGGCGAGCCGACTGAGTCCGCCCCGAAGGCCGAGCCGCCCGCGAAGGAGGTGCCCCCGGCGCCGCAGCAGAAGCCGGAGCCGCCCCCGATCCCGATGGTCAAGGTGCTGGTGGCCAAGAGCGACATCAAGCCGAACACCGAGATCACCGCGGACCTGATCCGCGAGGAGTTCGAGGAGGCGACCCTGCCCAAGCAGTACGCCGGCGGGGCGCTGGGGGACCTGAACGAGGCCCTCGGCCAGTTCCTCCGCACCGGCGTGGCAAAGGGCCAGTGGGTGACTCCGGGCATGGTCGGCATCCAGAGCCCGAAGACATCGCCGCCGCCCGCCGAGCCGAAGCCGACGATCGAGCCGCCGAAGCCAGCCGAACCGCCGAAACCGGCCGAGCAGCCGAAGCCGGTGGCCAAGCGGAAGACCCTCGACGTGACGCTCCACACGGCCAACGGGACCGTCATTCACCGGTACGAGGAGCTGGCCGCGGGCAAGTGGAAGAAGGTGGCCGAACTGACCCCGGAGCGGGCCAACCAGGCGGAAGCCCCTGACGCGCCCGAGCCCCCGAAGGGGGACCGCAAGGTCGACTGACGAAGCACCCGTTCCCCGGCTGTGGTGGCGAGATCGCAACCGGGGGACACAACCCGACGGCCGCGCACCGGTCAGGAAGACCTGTGAGGCCGACGGGCGCCCAGGCGGGCCGAACCCGCCGCGAGATTGGAACCCGGTCGGGTCCGCACCCGAACCGGCACCAGTGCAGCGGGGGCGGAGCGATCCGCCCTCACTACGAGGAGAGGTGACAGGATGCACCGTAACCGTACCACCCGGCGGTTGTTGCCGTGGGCGCTCGTTATTACACTCGGCTTGGTGGCTGTAACTACGGGTTCCGGTCAACCGCCC
The DNA here is from genome assembly GCF_034097035.1 of Gemmata algarum. Taxonomy (NCBI): domain Bacteria; kingdom Pseudomonadati; phylum Planctomycetota; class Planctomycetia; order Gemmatales; family Gemmataceae; genus Gemmata; species Gemmata algarum. The sequence goes on along the minus strand of NZ_JAXBLV010000206.1, from coordinate 34,764 downwards.
GACCCCAAGAGCCCCACCCCGGCGGACCTCGACAAGAGCGGCGCGGTCGTGGTGCCGCTCGGCGGGCTCCGCTCCTTCGACCCGAAGCTCAAAGGCGGGGTGCCGCCGACCGACATTCTGAACAGCCGCGAGGACGTGCTGGGCGCGCGCCCGGACCCGAACGACCCGACCAAACTGCTGCTGACCGGTAAAACGGCCGGCCTGAGCCAACTGACCATCGTCCAGAAGGACGCGCCGCCGCTCAAGTTCGACGTGGTGGTGAAGCCCGACCTGGCCCAGCTCCGCAAGCTGATCCGCGACACGGTGCCCACCGCCAGCGTGACCGTCGAGCCGGGCCTCGGGAACGTGATCGTTCTGAGCGGGTACGTGACCAGCCCCAGCGACGCGGACATCGTCCAGCGGCTCGCGAACAGCGCCGTGGGCGGCGCCAACGCGAACGTGATCAACGCCGTCCAGATCGGCGGCGTGCAGCAGGTGCAGATCGACGTCGTGGTGGCGTCGGTGGACCGCAACCAGCTCCGCAGCCGCGGGTTCGACTTCGCCCTGCCGGGCCGCGGGAGCTTCTCGTTCAGCAGCCTGGTGAGCGGCCTCCTCGGCGTGCAGTCGGCCGGCGGCGTCACCACCGCGACCTTCAGCCCCGACTCCAACTTCCAGTTCGCGGTGGTCCCCAACCGGTTCTTCGGGGCGCTGCGGGCGCTGCGCACCGAGGGGGTGGCGAAGTTCCTCGCGGAGCCGCGGGTCGTGACCCAGACCGGCCGCCCGGCGTTCTTCCGGGCCGGCGGCCAGCAGGCGATCATCAGCGGGTCGTCCGGGATCACCGGCCCCGGCGTGACCCTGCAACCGTTCGGGACCGAGCTCACGGTGGTGCCGATCGTGTACGGCAACGGGCTGATCTGGTTGGACATCAACCCGCGCATCACCGCGGTGAGCCAGGGGCTCGGGATCACCATCAACGGGTCCAGCAGCCCGGGCTTCACGGAGCAGAGCGTGCAGTCCACGGTGCTGCTGGAGTCGGGCCAGACGTTCGCCATCGGCGGGCTGATCCAGAACAGCGTGAACGCGTCAGCCTCGAAGGTGCCGGTGCTCGGCGACCTGCCCTTCGCGGGGACCTACTTCAGCCGCGTGGAGCACACGGTCCGCGAGAGCGAGCTGGTGATCCTGGTGACCCCGCGGCTGGTCCACCCGATGGACCAGTGCCAGGGGCCGAAGCGGCTGCCGGGCCAGGAGACCCGCAGCCCCGACGACTACGAGCTGTTCCTGGAGAACGTGCTCGAGGCGCCCCGCGGGCAGCGTAAGGTGTGGAACGGCAAGTGCTACAACGCGCCGTACAAGTCCGACCCGACCGCGGCCAAGTACCCGTGCATCGGCGGGGCCTGTGCCAGCCCCCTGCCCGGGACGGCCGGGGCCCTGATCGCCCCGCAGTACGGCTCGCACTCGCTCCCCACGACGGGACCGGGTCAGCCGCCGGTCGCCCCGACGGCCCCGGTTCGGACGGGCGCCGCGCCGGCCGCTCCCGCGCCCGAGACCCCGGCCCCCGTCCCGATGACGCTGCCGCCGGTGGGCGGGGCGACGCCGGCCGAGCCGGCCCCGGTGCAACTGCCGCCGCTGCCCCCGGTCGGCGGGTCCCCGGTGCCCTAAGGTTCGGAGCCGAAAAGGTTTGGCGAGCGCCGGAAGCGGACCGGGGCGAAAGCAGCGGCGAGCCCCGGCCGCCGCCACTCTCGCCCCGGCTGTTCGGGCGGCGGCGAACCGCGGCCACGTGATAAGTCGAAAGTTAGCGCGGGGCAAAATGGTGTGCTAGCCTTTCCTGCCCCCCCGGCTCGGCGCCGGGCCAGGGGTGACGGACAGGAACGGTCCCCCCGCGACACAACACACCCGGTGCCGGCCATGCAACGCGTCGCGATCGTCGACCCCACGGAATCCACCCGCGAGTCGCTCCGCACCCTGCTGCTGGGCGTGGATTTCGTGTGGCTCGAGGCCGAGTGCGCCCGCTACGAGTACTTCTTCGAGGTGATCCAGGCCTCGACGCCGGACCTGGTGATCGTCACGCTCGACGCCGACAAGAACAAAGCCCTCCAGATGATCGGGCAGCTCTCCGTCGAGCACCCGAAGCTGCCCATCCTGACCATCAGCCACGACCACCAGGCCCTCCTCCAGTCCCTTCAGAAGGGCGCGAAGTACTTCCTGACGCACCCGGTCGGGCTCGAGGACATGCTGGCCGCGCTGCGCCGGGCGCTGGGCGAGGCGGGCGGCGAGGCGCCGTCGGCCGGGGGGACCGCCTCGGCCCGCCAGACCGGCTCGTCGTCGATGATCGCGGTGCTCGGCTCCCGCGGCGGGGTCGGCACCACCACCCTGGCGGTCAACATGGCCGCCACCCTCGCCTCGGACCCGACCAACGCGGCGGCGCTCATCGACCTCGACCTCGCGCTGGGCGACGCCGACATCGCGCTGGAGGTGAACGGGTTCGAGAACATCAGCATCTCGGACCTGGCCCGGAACATCGAGCGGCTGGACATGAACTTCCTCAAGCGGGCGATGGCCAAGCACGAGCCCACCGGGCTCGCGATCCTGCGCCACCCGCTGGAGATCGCCGAGGTGGGGCTGATCCACGAGCAGCACGTGGAGCGGGTGCTGAACCTGCTGAAGATCAGCTACACGCACCTGGTCCTCGACCTCAGCAAGTGCCTGCTGCCGACCGACCTGATGGCGCTGCGCATGGCGGACATGATCATCCTCGTGGCCCAGCTCGAGCTGAGCAGCCTGCGGAACGTGGTCCGGCTGATCCACTGCCTCGGCGGCGAGGAGAACCTGGCCGACAAGATCCGCGTGGTGATCAACCGGCAGGGGGCCGACTCGGTCGAGGAGGGGATCAGCCTGAAGAAGGCCGAGGAGGTGATCGGCAAGCCGATCTTCTGGCAGGTGCCCAACGACACGAAGGCCGTCATCGGCGCCCGCGTGGCCGGGCACCCGCTGGTGAAGCACGCGCCCAAGAGCCGGGTGCAGCAGAGCATCTACGGGCTCACGCAGGCCCTGTACGGGAAGCCCGTCGGGGGCGGCGACGCGAAGGGCAGCAAGGGCGGCTGGGGCTTCTTCGGCAAGCGCTAACGTTTGCGCGCCGGGCCTCCCCCGAGCGGCCCGGACGTGACGCGCCGGACACCGGACACCGGACACCAAATACCGAACACCAATGAGCCGACTCCAACAGGGCATTTCGAAGCTCAACAGCCTGAACGCCGGCGGCGGCCCGAGCGGCATCTCGCGGCTGTCCAGCCCGAGCATGGCCGGGCCGGGGGGCGGGGGCAAGAACTTCGACGAGCTGAAGCGCCAGATCCACTCCAAGCTGGTCGAGCGGCTCGACTTCACCCGCGTCAAGGACCTGTCCTCGGACGCGATGCGGCGCGACATCCGCCGCGTCATCGAGCACCTGTGCGACACCGAGAACCCGCTGCTCAACCGCATCGAGCGGGAGAAGCTGATCGAGGAGGTGCTCGACGAGACCCTCGGGTTCGGGCCGCTGGAGGTGCTGCTCAAGGACCCGACCATCTCGGACATCCTGGTGAACGGGCCGCACAAGTGCTACGTGGAGCGGCGCGGCAAGCTCGAGAAGACCGACGTCAAGTTCCGGGACAACGACCACCTGATGCAGATCATCGACCGCATCGTGTCGAAGATCGGCCGGCGGGTGGACGAGACCAGCCCCATGGTGGACGCGCGGCTCCCGGACGGGTCCCGCGTGAACGCCGTGATCCCGCCCATCGCCCTGGACGGCCCGAGCCTCTCGATCCGGCGGTTCGGGGCGAACCCGCTGAAGCTCGAGGACCTGCTGAACTACAAGGCGTTCACGCCCGAGATGGCGATGCTGATGGAGGCGTGCATCAAGGCCCGCCTCAACGTGCTCATCTCCGGCGGCACCGGGTGCGGTAAGACCACCCTGCTGAACACGCTGTCGAGCTTCATCCCGGGCGACGAGCGGGTGGTCACCATCGAGGACGCGGCCGAGCTCCAGCTCCAGCAGGACCACGTGGTGCGGCTCGAGACGCGCCCGCCCAACATCGAGGGCAAGGGGGCGGTGAGCACCCGCGACTGCGTGCGGAACGCGCTGCGCATGCGGCCCGAGCGGATCATCATCGGCGAGGTCCGCGGGTCCGAGGCGCTGGACATGCTCCAGGCCATGAACACGGGCCACGGCGGGTCGCTGGCGACGCTCCACGCGAACACCCCGCGCGAGGCCCTCACCCGCCTCGAGACGATGATCATGATGGGCGGGTTCGAGCTGCCGGTGAAGGCGATGCGGCAGCAGGTCAGCTCCGCCATCGACCTCATCATCCAGGCCAACCGGCTCCAGGGCGGCCCCCGCAAGATCACCCACATCACGGAAGTGATGAACATGGAGCAGGACATCATCATCATGCAGGAAGTGTTCCGGTACAAGCAGCTCGGGATCGACCAGAACGGCCGCGCGTACGGCCAGTTCGAGGCCACCGGGGTGCGGCCGACGTTCATCAACCGGCTCGAGTCGAAGGGCGTGAAGCTGCCCAGCAACATGTTCGCCGAGCGCATCCTGATGCGCGACTGACCGGGACCGAATTCGCAACGGCGAGCCGCGAACGGCACACACGAGACAACGGCCAGAAGACCGGGCGGGGCTACGGGGGACGCGGGTCCGCGCCCCGCCGCCCGCGCCCCGCCGCCCGAACTCCCAAGGTTGACCCCGATGAGCACGCTCCTCCTTCCGGTCCTGATCGGCGGCCTGGTGATCGCGATGGTCGCCCTGCTGTACCTCGCGCTGCGCGCCAACCCGGACGGGGCCGCGGCCGACCGCCTCGACCAGCTGGTCGGCCGCAGCACGCGGAAGGACTCGTCCGCCGACATGCTGCTCAAGCAGGCGCTGCAGGAGGTGGACAAGAAGACGCTGATGGACAAGCTGATGCCGGAGTTCTTCAACCTCACGAAGACCTTCGAGCAGGCCGACTGCAACATCAAGCCCAGCGCCCTGTTCGGGATCTCGCTGGGGCTGAGCGTGCTCGGCGCGGCGATGAGCATCTGGCTGGTGAACCTGTACGTGCTCCCGATCGGGGCGCTGACGTGCTTCGCGCTGCCGTGGCTGTGGCTGCACATGAAGCGCTCGTCGCGGCTCAAGGCGTTCGCGGCCCAGCTCCCGGACGCGATGGAGCTGGTGGCCCGGGCGCTCCGCGCCGGCCACTCGCTGGCCGCGGGCATGCACGTGGTGGCGGAGGAGATGCCGGCCCCCATTTGCAAGGAGTTCGGCCGGGTGTACGAGGAGCAGAACCTCGGCATCCCGCTGGAGGAGGCGCTCAAGGGCATGTGCGACCGGGTGCCGAACCTGGACCTGAAGTTCTTCGTCACCTCGGTGGCGATCCAGCGCCAGACCGGCGGCGACCTGGCCGAGATCCTCGACCGGATCGGGCACATCATCCGCGAGCGGTTCAAGATCCTCGGGCAGGTGAAGGCGCTGACCGCCGAGGGCCGGCTCTCGGGCGTGGTGCTGATCGCCCTGCCGATCGGCCTGTTCGTCATGATGCTGTGGACCAAGCCGGACTACGTCGAGATGCTGTGGAAGGACGACCTCGGGATCAAGATGTCGATCGGGGCGGTCGTGCTGATGCTCATCGGCTCCTACGCCATCAAGAAGATTGTGGACATTAAGGTTTAACGGCCGGCGCGCGGCGCTTCGTCCCCCCGCCCCGCGCACGAAGCCGCCGCGCCGACAGCCGAAACGCCAGACACGCACCCGGAGCCACCTGTGGAACTGCTCGCGCTGTTGTCCGCCGCCGAACTCGCACCGATCCTCGTGTTCGTCGCCATCATGGCGGGCACGTTCTGGGTGCTGTCGCTGATCTCCAGCCGCAACAGCCAAGCCGAGGAGCGGCTGGAGCGGATCGGCCGGCCCAAGTCGCTGGTCGAGATCGAGATGTCGCAGGGCGAGAGCGGCAACCGGTTCAAGGGGATCAAGGACGCGTTCTCCAACCTGGGCGGGGTGATGGAGCCGCGCACCGAGCTGGAGAAGAACTCGATCCGCATCCAGCTCGCCAACGCCGGGTTCCGGAGCGAGAACGCGGCGGGCGTGTACCAGGGCATCCGCGTAGTTTGCCTGGTCGTGTTCCTCCTTCCCGCGCTTTTCTTCTTCTTGCTCAAAGACGGGTTCACCCTGAAGTCGATTGAATGGACGGTGGCCCTCGGCGGGCTCGGGTTCTACCTCCCGCAGCTCGGCCTGTACCACCTGCGGAGCACGCGGCAGAAGGAGATCTTCCTGACCCTGCCCGACGCGCTGGACCTGCTGGTGGTGTGCGTCGAGTCCGGGCTCGGCCTCGACGCCGCGCTGCGGAAGGTGACGGACGAGATGAAGGGGCACGCGAAGACCATCTGCGAGGAGTTCTCGCTGGCGAACCTCCAGCTCCAGATGGGCCGCCCGCGCCGCGAGGTGCTCCACGACCTGGGCGTGCGGACCGGGGTGGACGACGTGCGGTCGCTGGCCGCGATCCTGATCCAGGCGGACCGGTTCGGGTCCAGCATCGCCCAGGCGCTGCGGGTGCAGTCCGACTCGATGCGGGTGCGCCGGCGGCAGATCGCCGAGGAGAAGGCCGCCAAGACCGCGGTGCAACTGATCTTCCCGCTGGTGCTGTTCATCTTCCCGTCGATCTTCGTGGTGCTGGTCGGCCCCGCGGCCATCCAGATCTACAAGAACCTGCTGAAGCCGGGCTAGCGGCTGCCAGGGGGGACGGGCCGCGGGGCGGGGCCGCGGCTCAACCGGGCGGAACCGACGAACGCCCTTGTGACAGAGTGATCGTAGCCGGGCAGGACGCCCGATTTCGTTCTCAAGGAGGAGAGTGCGATGACCAAGTCGATGCGCGCGGCCGCCGCGGCCGCGGTTCTGACCGCCGGGCTCGGGTCCGTCGGGTGCGTGGGCACCGGCGCCCACCGGGGCGGCGACGCCACCCTCGGGGACCGGTACCGCAACTACGTGGACCCGTGCTACCCGGAGCGGTACAACCACGCCGCCCGGCAGGCGACGATCGCCCCGTTCGCGCAGCAGGTGCACAACGGGCACGTGCTGAACCAGACCATCTACACCTACTACTTCGAGCAGGGTACCGACAAGCTCACGCCGGCCGGCACGGCCAAGCTGGACTCGATCGCCCGCACCCGCCCGGCGCCGGACCCGAAGCTGTACATCCAGGCCGCGACCGATGACATCCTGCTGACCGACGCGAACGCGGACAAGATCGTCGAGCTGCGGGCCGAGCTCGACGCCAAGCGCGCCGCGGCGGTTCAGAAGTACCTGGCGACGGTGCCCGCCTACGCCCCGGTCCAGTACGAGGTCGCGGTCCACAACCCGTCCACCCCGGGCGTCAACGCCGAGTTCGCGACCGGCGCCTACCGCACCTCGGCCCTGAACTACTCCGGGGCGCGCGGCACCGGCACCGCCAACGGCGCGGCGATCGGCACCGGGGGCGGCGGCACCAGCCTGACCGCGCCGCCCGCCGGGACCCCGCGGTAATCCGAAACCCGGACAATCCGACAACCCGCCCGGGGCCGGGCGCCAATCGTTGGCGCCCGGCCCCGATTTCGTGTCCTAAGCTTAACGCGCCCGCCGCACCCGGGGTTCACACGATGTCCACCCGACCGATCCTCCCGTTCGCGCTGGCCGCCGGCGCGGCGCTGACCGCCGCCCTGCCCGCCGGTGCGGCCGAACCCGGCGCGCTCGTCGCGGGGTACGGCACCGAGTTCTACGAGTACTGGACCGGGCTCCTGAAGCAGCAGAACGGCGTGGTGATGGCCGCGCTCGGCTTCGGCGCCGTGTGCCTGTTCATCATCACCCGCGGGAAGTGGCGGAAGTGAGCGTTGCGGCGTGCGGAGTGCGGCATAAACGCCGCTCCCAATTCCGCGCGCCGGATTCTGCGTGCTTCGTGCTTTCAATCCGCGTTCCGAATTTCGCACTCCGAATTGGTGCAACATGGGTCTGAGCCGCAGCGCGGTCGTCGCGGACTGGGACGGGAACCCGGCGCCGGAGGCGCCGGCGTCGCCCGAGTCGCTCAAAGAGTCGGGGCTGACGCAGGGCTTCATCTGCGACATGCTGCTCCGCACGATCTACACCCGCGGGGTGATGCTCGGGCGCGACCTGGGGCAGTTCCTGTGCCTGCCGTTCAAGGTGATCCGCGAGCCGCTCCGGTTCTTGAAGGACGAGAAGCTGATCCAGGTGGACGGCGGCGACCTCGTGGGCGAGGTGAGCTACCGGTTCAGCCTGACGGACCTGGGGCGGGACCGCGCCCGGGCCGCGATGGAGCAGTGCGCGTACGTCGGGCCGGCGCCGGTGCCGCTCGAGGACTACGTCGAGCAGTGCTACCGCCAGACCGTGACCGGCCTCACGTGCTACCCCGAGGCGCTAAAGGCCCCCTTCGGCCACCTGGTGCTGAAGGAGGACATGTTCAACAACATCGGCCCGGCCATCATCAGCGGCCGGAGCGTGTTCATCTACGGGCCGCCGGGCAACGGGAAGACGGCGATGGCGCGGGCCATCGGCGACTTCATGAACACCGCGGGCGGATCCATCTACATCCCCTACGCGTTCGTCGCGGACAACAACATCATCACGGTGTTCGACCCGTCGCTGCACGTCATCGACGACACCGCCGTCGAGTACGGGGACGAAGCCGACGCGGCCGTCCGCAAGCTGCTCTCGACCGGCTCCGTGGACCAGCGGTGGGTGCGCATCCGGCGGCCCGTCATCGTCACCGGCGGCGAACTGAACCTGCCGATGCTCGACCTGAAGTACAGCGCCGAGTCGAAGTTCTACCAGGCGCCGATCCACTTCAAGGCGAACGGCGGGGTGTTCCTGATCGACGACTTCGGCCGCCAGCTCGTCAGCCCCAAGGACCTGCTGAACCGGTGGATCTTGCCGCTCGAGGACCGGCACGACTTCCTCACGGTCGCCAGCGGCAAGAAGTTCCAGGTGCCGTTCGAGCAGCTCATCATCTTCAGCACCAACCTGGACCCGAAGGCGCTCGTGGACGACGCGTTCTTGCGCCGCATCCGCCACAAGGTGGGCATCCAGGCCCCGCAGCGGGACGTGTACGAGAAGATCTTCGCGTCCAACTGCAAGCGGCTGGGCATGAACTTCGATCTGGCCGCGGTGGATTACTTGTACGAGCGGTACTACACCAAGGGCCGCGTGCCGCGGGCGTCGGACTGCCGCGATTTGCTGGAAACGGTCCAGTCCATCTGCCGATACAGACGGCAACCCGTGCATCTTACGCGCGACCTGATGGTCGAAGCTTCGGCCAGTTTCATCGCCGAGTTCACGTGACCCGGGCGCGTCGGAGCGCGAACACATATTCGAGGTGGGCCATGGACGGCCGAGTTTCTTTCCGATGGCTCGCGTTCGGGTGCGCCGTCGCCGCCGCGCTCGGGTGCAACCGCAACGCGGTGCAGCCGTCGCCGTTCGGCCAGATGCCGAACACGACCGGCGCCCCCGCACCCGCCCCTACCGCCACGGCCAAATCGATGTGGGGCGGGGGCTCGAGCGCGGCCCCGCCGCCGGGGGCGGTGGAGCTGACCCCGCCGCCGTCGACGGAGCCCCCCAAGGCGGAAACGCTTGTGGCCCTCGCCGACGTGCGCCTGGACGCCGCGTTCGACGAGAAGACCGCGCCGGGCAGCCGGGAGCCGCTACTCGACATGGCCCGCGAGGGGTACCAGAAGGCGCTCAAACAAGACCCGAAGAGCCCGATCGCCATGCTCGGGATCGCCCGCTTCTACGCGAAGGTCGGGGAGAAGGAGAAGGCGCTCGAGGCGTACAAGAAGTACCTGACCACCTACCCAAAAGACGTCAAGGTGGCGCACGAGGTGGCGATCGCGCACGCCCGGTGGAAGGACTGGCCCGGGGCGGTGGCGTGGTGCCAGTTCGCGCTCACCCACATGGACCCCGAGAACCGCGACGTGAAGAAGTTCCTCGGGTTCTGTCAGGCCCGGGTCGGCAAGTGGGACGAGGCCCTCGCCACGCTGAGCCAGATCATGCCCGAGGCGCAAGCCCGGCACAACCTCGCGGGGCTGCTCGACCACCTGGGGTACCCGGAGCACAGCAAGCAGCAGCTCCAGCTCGCCACGCAAGCGGACCCGAATTACGTTCCGGCCCGCGACTTCCTCACCGAGCTCACCCAGCCGCGCGGGGCGACCGAGCCCGAGCAGGTGCGGCAGGCGTCCGGCGAGCAGCCCGCGCCGTAGCCCGGACGGGCTCGGCCCGCGGGGCGAACCCGTCACTCCGCTATTTCTTGAGTTCGATGAGCGCCGCGGAGCCGTCCGACAGGGGGACCAGCGCGGTACCGCCGGCGACCCCGCTCGCCGCCGCGGGGACCGCCCCGGGCAGCCCCACGCTCTTGGTGTCGAGGGCCGCTCCGGTCGCGCCGTCGAGCACCCGCACCCGCCCGGCCAGGTCGGTGACCACCCACCGGTTCGCCCCCGCCGGTTGCGGGTCCCCGACGGGTGTGCCGCTCGCGTCCTCGCTGAGGGGCACCGTCCAGAGCGGCTCGTCGCGGTCGGGGTCGATTGCCCCGACCGCTTTACCGTCCACGACGTAAGCGACCGCGGCTCTGTTGCCCTCACCGGTTTGAACCGCGAGCCCGGAGCTCAGCTTCCCGGCGGGCAGGCGCGCGCCGCCCGCTCTCCACCGCCGGAGCGGCGCGCCGGACTTGTCGGACGCGAACATCCACACGCTCCCGCTCACGTCGCCGACAATCAGCCGCGGCGGGCCGTCGGCTTCACCCGGCACCACGGCCCCCGGACCCGCGACCGCCTCACGCAGCACCCATTCGCCGAGTTCTCGACGGGCCGCGTTGGCCCCCGGGGGCCACTCCCAACGGGTGAGCTTCTTCCCGCCGTCGGAGGTCACGAACGTCGTATCAGACAGCGGGGTGATGCCACAGACCGCTGCCGCGGCGGGCCGGTCGCCGCGCCACTTCGGCCCCGCAATCAGTGCGGCCGGCGCGGTCACCCCGGCCCCCGGAATGAACCGGTGCACGAACCCGTCGGCCGCCGGGATGTGCAAGGCCCCTCCCACCACCGCGGGCTGACCGGCCAACTCGCCGGGGGCGCCGACCTCGTCCTCACCCAGCAGCTTCCCGCCCGCGACGCGCCGGACCACGAACTTGGGGCCGCCCTTGGCTGTAACGGGGGTGACCGCGAACACCGTTTGTCCGTCCGCCGCGGCGGCCACCACGGTCGGCCCGCTGGCGCCCGGCGGCGCCGACGCGATCACCCACTCCGGTTTCGCCGCGAGCGACTGGCTCGCGGCGACCTCGCCCGCCACGGGCACGACCACGATGCCACCATCTTCGTCCACCAGCACGAAGGAGTCGCCCTGAGGCACGGGACCGGCACACCGTTCGGCCGACGACAGCTTGGCGGGCACCAACCCGAGCTGGCGCTGCCACCGCACTTCGCCGGTGCGCAGGTCGAACGCCACCGCGCGGCACCCGGACGAGTTCGCCGACCGCACGACCAGACACGCCGCGTCCTTTCGCGCGCTGAGCTGCGGGCCGTGAACCGGCTCGCCGACGCCGGCCCGCGTCCCGGCCAGTACGACGTCTTGTCCTTTGTTCGGAACGAGCACGAGCCGCGCCCGCTGCAAGTGCCCCCCGGCCAGCAGCCAGTACTCCGACTCCCCAACCGGGATCACCAGCCCGCGCACGGGCCGGTCGTCCGGCGTGCCCGGGAGCGCGGGCGCCGCCATCGGAAACAGAGGCTTGTCCAGGTTCCCGGGTTGGTTCACACCGAACACGCGGAACTGCCCGGTGTCCGACGCGACGGCGAGGCGCTCGCCGTCGCACACCGGCGGGTACCACACCCACCCCGGGACCGGTACCTCGGCCGCCGGGGCCGCGGGCGCTTCCGGGACCGTCGCGCCGTCGGGCGGGGGCTCGACGGTTCCGACCGGGAAGGCCCGCAGGTTGGTGACCGTGGGGCCGTGGGACTGCGAAAGGATGAGCCACCGGTCGGCCGGGTCGGTGCCCTCGGGGCCGACGAACAGCGGCGGCACGCGCAGGGTGCCGGCGAGGTGCCCGGTGGCGACGATTTGAACGCACCGCGGGTTGATGCGGTTGCCGCCGTCGTCCTTGCCGCCCGCGTCGATGACGTACAGCCGCCGCGCCTCGGCCGCGACGTACAGCAGGTTCGTTCCGGGGCGGAGGACGGCCCCGTTCTCGGCCAGGGTTTGCCCCAGGCGAATGTGCCCGATCCGCTGCCCGGTGGCGAGGTCGAACTCGTACACGGTCCCCTCGGGGTCCCGGAGCGGCACGAACGCCCGCCCCCCCACAACCACCGCCGGGCCGGCGGGGGCCGGAAGGGGCTGGTACCAGAGCGGCGCGCCCGTTTTCAGGGCGTGCCCCGACACCGCCGCGGACCCGCCCACGTTGGACGCGACGACGGCGATGTCGGTCGGCCCGCCGGCCAGCGTCACCCGGGTCACAACGGGCGGGTCGGTGATGTCGGCCCCGACCCGCGTGGCCCACAGGAGGGTCCCGGTGTCCTCGTCGAGCGCGTACAGGATGCCGCGGGCCACGCACAGGAATACGGTCGGGGGCGCGGCCCCGACACCGGCTTCGTGCAGCTTGGTTTTGCCGACCGGGGTGACGAACAGCAGCGACGCGGCCGTGGTCGGCGGGACCGGCTCCGGGGGGGCCGGGTCGTCCGTGTAGCGAACCAGCTTGCGGAGGTTCCCCTTCGCGGTCGCAACGAGCGCCCGCACCTCAGGGTCGTCGATGAAGCCCGCGGCCCTGAGCTCGGCTTCCGCGCTCAGGATGAGTGCGTCGGTGGGGGCCTCGAGCTGCGCCTTGGCTCGCGCGAAGGCGGCCGTGCGGGCCCGCTCCCGCTGGACGCTTTTCTCCGCCTGGTCGAGGCGCCCTTTCAACTTGTCCAGGGGCTGGTCGTCCGGGCCGCGGAGCGGGTCGAGCGCCGCGACGAGCTCGCGCCCCTTGGCGACGGCCGCGTCCGCCTGCGACAGCTCCTCGGACTTGGCGCGGTCCGCCTGGTAAGCCGTGACCCGGTCGCCGGCGTACTCGGCGATGTCTTCGCACAGCTTTTTGCCGGCCTCGAGCACGTCGCGGCCGTACTCGGTCGGTTTCGTCAGCGGGGAGCTCTTGTGCGATTCGAGGAACGCCGCGAACCGCTTCAGGGCCGGCTCGTAGTCCTGGCGGTTGGTCACCGCGCGGACGGTCACTTGCGTGGACGACAGGTCGGCAAAGAACTTGTACTTGTTGACCCGATCACTGCCCGGGTAATCCTGCACGAGCTTTTCGTACAGCTTGCCGGCGGCGGCGTATTCGGCCTTCTGGTACTCCTCTTGGGCGCTCTTCGCGAGTTGCTCTTCCTTCTTCCCCTCGGTCTGCAAGATGTAAACGATCGCGAACCCGAGCGCCGCGACGATGAAAATTCCCATGCCCGCGAGGAGCAGCGGGGCGCGGTTGCTCTTCTTCTTTTTCTTCCGGACAACGATCCCGTCGTCCGGGTCGTCCGCGGGTGCGGGTTTGAGCGGCTTCTTGTCTTTCTTCGGGGGCGGTACGTCGGTCCCTTCGGACCACACGACCTCTTTCACCTTGGGCGGCTTGACGACCGCCGCGGTCACGATCGCGGCCTCGACGATTTCGGGCTCGGCCGGTTTGGGCGGCTTTTTCGGCGCGGGCTTGGGCTCCGCTCTCGGTGCGGGTTTGGGCTCCGGTTTCGGGACCGGGGGTGGCTCGGGCGCCGGCGGCGCGGTGGCGACCATCGGCCGCACCGTGAACACCTGGCGGCACTCCAGGTTCGGGCACCGCATCGACTTCCCGCTCATCTCCGACTGGAGGGTGAAGCGCGTTTCGCAGTGCGGGCACTGGGCAACGATCGACACTGGGTGCCTCGTGGGGCGGAACAAGTGGGACGAGCGGCGATGGGCCTATTCTAAGTCCCAACCGCTTCCCGGGTGAACCGCCTTTTTCGCCCCGAAACGCGGAACCGGCGACACGCGGTACCCTGTGCCGTGTGCTCGCAGTAATCCGCGCGTGCGCGTAAGACCCACTGCCGCAGAAGGAATGAGGGGTCGAAACCGGCCGCGCGCCGCGGGGTGACACCGGCCCCGGTGTGAGGCCGGGGCGTTTTGTAGCGTTTGCGGCGGCCCCACGGTTCGCCGGGCTTTACCGCCGCACGCGGATCGGTATCAGTTGAGTCGCTTGGCTGCCGGTTGGCCCTCGGTGAGCTCCCAGTACGCGCCCGGCTCGACCGCTTCCCACGACTGCGTGCCCCCCCAGGACCAGCGCACCGTCACGCGCTTGACCGGTCCCAACGTGCCCAGCCCGAAATGCACGCGCGGGTCGTGGGCCGACAGGTAGCTGCCGCCGCCCTTCACGAACCGCGTCAGCTTCCGGTTCTCGAACTCGACCGTCACCGTGGAACCGACGATGTCGCGGTTGTCCCGGCCTACCAGCCGGACCCCGAGCCACGGTCCGGTCGTGGGGGCTTCGTTCCGGAGCACCGCGACCGGACCGTTGGTGTGCGTGACCACGAGGTCGGGCTTGCCGTCGCCGTCGAGGTCGCCGACCGCGAGCCCGCGCGCGACCGCCGGGGTGCGGAAGTACGCGCCGCCCCGCTCGCTGATGTCGCGGAACCAGCGCCGGCCCTCGCTCTCGGCGTTCTGGAACAGGACCGGTGACTGCTTGAGCGCGCTCCCGGCCGGCCGGCGGATGACGTGCCCGTTGACCAGGACCACGTCCTCAGAGCCGTCGTGGTCGAAATCCACGAACGCAGTGCCGAAACCCACCCGGTGCAGCCCGACTTTCGCCACCCCCAGCGCCCGCGAGCGGTGGTCGAACACTTCCCCGCCGAGGTTGTGGTACAGCGCGTGCAACTCGCCCTGGTAGTTCGTGACCCAGATCGACGCGCGCCCCGTGTGGTCGTAGTCGGCGACGTCGGCGCCCATGCTGCCGTTGTACCGCCCGGTGTCGTCCACCGCCGTTCCGGACGGCCCGCCCTTCTCCTCTAGCTTCCCGCCCCGGTTGAAGAACAGAAAGTTGTTCGACGCGTCGTTGGCGACGTACACGTCCGGCGTTCCGTCGCCGTTGAGGTCCGCGAGCACCACCCCGAGTCCGCACCCCGTGGCCGTGAAGCCGTGTTCGGCCGCGGCGTCGCGGAACCGTTGCCCCTTCTCGTTCTTGAACAGCGCGTGGACGAGCGGCTTGAACTTCTGGGGCGCGCACACGTCGCGCGGGACGCCGGGGATCTGGCCGGGACAGGGCGGGTTGTTCGCGAACGACCAGTCCACGTACCGGCACACGTACAGGTCCGGGAACCCGTCGCCGTCGATGTCACCCCAGCCCGCGCTGGTGCTCCACGACGAGTCGCGCAGCCCGAGCCGTTCGCCCACCGGCGTGAACTTGCGGCCGCCTTTACCATCGGGCTCGTTGTGGAACAGTTCGATGCGCCCGTACCCGGTTACGACGAGGTCCGGGAACCCGTCGCGGTCGTAGTCCGCGACGGCCGCACCGTGCGTGTACCACCACGGCAGTTCCAGACCGGCCGCGGCGGTCGCGTCCTCGAACGTGAAGTTCCCGAGGTTGCGGTACAGCTTGCACGGGTGCCCCTTGAGGTCGGTTTTCGTCGGGCCGTCGAAGTACCCGCCGCCGACGATGAAGATGTCGGGGCGGCCGTCGCGGTCGTAATCGAACACGGCGGCCCCGGCGCCGAGCGATTCGAGGATGGTGAACTGGTCGGCCTCTTCGCCGTTGCGACACGTCGCGCGGATGCCGGCGGCGGCGGTCACGTCCTTGAACCACGCCGGGCCGTTGTACTGCGGCTCTTCGGCCGGCGTGGGCTCGGCCGCGGGTCTACTTTCTTGCGCCCGCGGGCCGCACGCGCCGAGGACAAAGGCCACAGCGACCGCGCCCGCGAGCGCCACGAAGCGAAGAACGGGGGTGGGGGCGTACATGGTTCGCGTCCTGAGCGTGAGGGCTGTCGTTCGGGCCGCCCCTTCGGCGCCGCCGAGTGGCTCCGGCCCCCGACCCGCTCGAACGGCCGGCGCGGGTAACCGCCGCTGACGCGGTTGAGCCCCGGGCGGGTGTGTGCTCCGGGGCGCAGGGTCGGGATCCTACTGCAACGGGCCGGGGGCGGCGATCCCCGGCGGCGGCTCGGCGCCGCGGCGCCGGCCGCGCGCGGTTCGCTCGGCTTCCAGGTCCTCGAACCGCTTGCGGGCGCGCTGGGCCTCGTCCGGCCGGCCGCTGAGCTGGAGGCACCGACTCATGGCGAGGTGCGCCTCGGGCACGTTCGGGCCGACCCGCAGCGCCCGCTGGAGGAGCGGCTCGGCCGCCGCGGGCCTGTGCTCGTCCAGGTCCAGTTGGGCGAGTTCGACCAGCGCCGCGATGTCGTTCGGGTCGGTCGCGAGCATCGCGTCGAGGGTTCGGCGCGCGCCCTCGAACTGCCCGAACCGCCGCCGAGTAGTCGCCACGAGGAACCGCAGGAACCGGTTACCGGGCTTCTGTTGGATCAGGACATCGAAGTGTTTGAGGCACTCGTCCGGCGCGGACTGCACCAGGGCGACCGCGAGGTGGTACCGGGCTTCGAAATGGTCGGGGTCGAGAGCGAGCGCCGCGCGGTACTTGGCGAGGCTCTTGTCGAGCTCGCCCGCGTAGCCGTAAATGCGCCCCTGCCAGGTGAGCCCCTGAACCTGATCGGGGCGGCCCGCGCGGCGCGCGAGCCACTGCTCGGCGGCGGTGTGCAACTTGGTGACGAGCGCCGGGTCGTCGCGCTCCGGGTCGAACTGCGCCCCGGAGTACGGAACCCGGCTCTTCAGCGTGCCTTCAATGAAGGCCTCTAACGCCCACGGCGCGTCGGGGCCGTCGGGGGCGGCGGTGGACGCGGCGAACAACTTGTCCGCGTGCGCCGCACTTCCCGTGTACGCCGCGAGCAGGTCGGACTCGAACTCGTAGGCCGCGGTGGGCGGGTGCGCCTGCTCGAACTTGCGGAGGTGTTCGCGGGCGACGGCGAAATCGCCCTCGCGCCGGGCGGCCCGGGCCGCGAGGAGCCGAGCGTCCGGGTCGTCGGGACGGCCGGTGAGGCGCTTGATGAGAATGTCCGAGGCGGTGCGGAAGTCGCGCCGGTCGAGCGCCGCGCGGGCGTCGCGGAGCGGGTCCGGCGCGAGCGCGGCCCACGCGCCCCACGCCGCGGCGCCGAAGGCAAGGGCGACCGCGACGCGCGCCGCCCACCGTTTGCGGCTCGCCGGCGCGGCCGGTACGGCGGGCGGGCCGCCGGTGATCGATTTGCGCAGTGCCATCGGCGCGTTCCGGGTCGGTGAGCCGCTATTGTAGCGGCCGGCCCGGCGAACGTGTTTGTTCGGATCGGCGTTCCGATTAGAATGGCCCCGCCGCGAGAGCCGCCCGCACCACTTTTTGAGGGGAACCCGTCGTGCCGAGCCGTTTCGCCTTCGTTGCCGTCGTACTGTTCGCCGCGAGCGCCCTGCGCGCCGCCGCCCCCGCCCCGTGGTGGGACGCCGAGGTGGAGTCCGCGCTCACGGGCGCGAAGGACAACCGCAAGGAGCTGGAGCAGGCGCTGCGCGCCGTTCCCCCCGAGCAGCGCAAGGGCATGGCGTTCCTGATCGCCAACATGCCGGACGCCGACCGCGCCGCGCTGAAGGCCGAGTTCTTGCTGACGAACGTGGACCTGGCGTACAAGGCCCGCAACGAGACGCGGTGGGGCAAGGACGTTCCCGAGGAGCTGTTCCTCAACGACGTGCTCCCCTACGCGAACGTGGACGAGAAGCGCGACGCGTGGCGCAAAGAGTTCTACGAGCTGTGCATGCCGATGGTGAAGGACTGCAAGACGCCCACCGAGGCGGTGCAGGCGCTCAACGCGGAACTGTTTAAAAAGCTGAAGCTCGGGTACTCGACGCAGCGGCGGGCCGCGAACCAGAGCCCGAAGGAGTCCATCGAGCAGGGGAAGGCGTCCTGCACGGGGCTGTCGATCGTGCTGAGCGACGCGTGCCGGTCCGTGGGCATCCCGGCCCGGCTGGTCGGCACGCCGCTGTGGGTGGACAAGCGCGGGAACCACACCTGGGTCGAGATCTGGGACAAGGGCTGGCACTTCACCGGCGCCTGCGAGCCGGACCCGGCCGGGCTGGACCGCGGGTGGTTCGTCGGCGCCGCGGCGCAGGCCAAGAAGGACGTGCCCGAGCACGCGATCTACGCCGCGAGCTTCAAGAAGTCGTCGCAGCACTTCCCGCTGGTGTGGGCGCCGCGGAACCACGGCGTGCCGGGCGAGAACGTGACCGACCACTACGCGCGGAAGGCCGCGCCGGACGCGAAGGCCGAGACCGCCAAATCGGAATCGGCTCTGAAGGAACTCCGGGCGGCGCTTGAGGCCAAGCCGGCGGCGCTCGCGGACCTCGCCAACAAGCCCTTCGCGAAAATCCCGCTGACGAAGGCCGACGCCGCGACCGCCCGCCGACTGCTGTGGGACGCGCACGCCGCGATCATCAAGGCGGACCGCGCGGCCGAGATCAAGGACCGGGTCATCAAGGACGACAAGCTCGAGATGCCGTTCTCGTACAAGACGTTCGGGGCCAAGCCGAAGGACGGGCGGAGCCTGTGGATCTCGATGCACGGCGGGGGCAACGCTCCGAAGCAGGTGAACGACGGGCAGTGGGAGAACCAGAAGAAGCTGTACACGGTGGAAGAGGGCATTTACCTCGCCCCCCGCGCGCCGACGAACACCTGGAACCTCTGGCACGAAGCGCACATCGACCGCATGTTCGCCCGGCTCATCGAGGACCTGATCGTGCTCGAGGACGTGAACCCGAACCGCGTGTACGTGCTGGGGTACTCGGCCGGCGGCGACGGGGTGTACCAGCTCGCCCCGCGGATGGCGGACCACTGGGCCGGCGCGGCGATGATGGCCGGGCACCCCAACGGCGTGTCGCTGCTGTCGCTGCGGAACGTGCCGTTCGCGCTCCAGGTGGGCGGAAACGACTCGGCGTACAACCGCAACAAGGTCGGCAAGGAGTACGGCGAACAGCTCGACAAGCTCCAAAAGGACGACCCGAAGGGGTACGAGCACTTCGTGAAGATCCACGAGGGCAAGCCCCACTGGATGAGCCTCGAAGACAAGGTGGCGCTGCCGTGGATGGCGAAGTTCACCCGCAACCCGGTGCCCGAGAAGGTGGTGTGGAAGCAGACCGGGGCGCCGCACGACCGCTCGTACTGGCTCGCGGTGCCGAAGAGCGAGGCGAAGGGTGATTCGCTCGTGGTCGCGACGCGCGCCGGCCAGACGGTCGAGATCGCGACCGCGGAGAAGGTGTCGAAGCTCATCGTCCGGTTCGACGACCGGACCGCCGACCTCGACAAGCCCGTGGAGGTGAAGCAGGGTGGCAAGGCGCTGTTCACCGGGATCGCGCCCCGGACCGTAGGCACACTGGTGAAGACCCTCGCGGGCCGCGGCGACCCGGGGCTGGTGTTCGACGCCGAGGTGGAAGTAACGCTCGGCGGTGGAAAGTAGTCGCCTTCGCCGTGGCGGAGAACGTCGTGAGTGACGCACAACCTCGATCGCCCTGGGCAGAACGGCTCGCGCGAACCGGCCATCACTGGTTAGGGGACTCGATGTTCAAGCGGTCGAGTTGGGCGGCGAGCGTCTGGTAGTTCTTGTACCCCAGCAGCACGGCGGCCCGCCGCTGGACGCCGTCCGCCTCCGCCATCGCCCGGCGCAAGTAGTGGCGCTGGATCTCCTCCAGGTGCCGGGTAAGGCTGAACCCGTTCCCCAGCGGTAGCGACAGCAGGTCGGGGGAAGCGGCCCCGGCCCCCGGTACCTCGGCGACCGTGTCTTCAATGTCCTGTTGTTCGATCACCTCGCCGTCCGTCAGCACGGCCGCCTGGGTCAGCGTGTTCTGCAACTGGCGCACGTTTCCCGGCCACGGGTGGGCGGTCGCGAACCGTAGCGCCGACGCCGACAGCCGCTTGGGCCGGTAGCCCGGCTCCTGGCGGGCGAACTCTCGGTTGAGCCGCTCGAGCAGCCGCCCGGCGATCGCCGGGATGTCGCCCCGCCGCTCTCGCAGGGGCGGCAGCTTGACCGTTAGCACCGCCAGCCGGTAGTACAGGTCTTCCCGGAACTGGTGGGCCGCCACGCCCCCGAGCAGGTCGCGGTTGGTAGCGGCGACCACCCGCACGTCGCTGGAGAGCGGCCGGGTGTCGCCCACCCGGCTGAACGCCCGCAGGCACGGCGAGCCGTCCGCCGGCGGTTGAAGTATCCGCAGCAGTTTGGCCTGCATCGCCGGGTCGCACTCCCCGACCTCGTCCAGGAACAGCGTTCCCCCGTCGGCCACCGTGAACGCCCCGTCCCGGTCCCGGTCGGCGCCGGTGAACGCCCCTTTCTTGTGCCCGAACAGCTCGCTCTCCAACAGCTCCCGCGACACGGCCGCGCAGTTGATGGCGACGAACGGGCGCTCGCGGCGCGGGCTGGCCGCGTGGATCGCCCGGGCGAACAGTTCCTTACCGGTCCCGCTCTCACCGAGCAGCAGCACCGACACGTCGCGCCGGGCCGCCCGGCGCGCGCGTCCGACCGCCAGCCGGACGGCGGGGCCGTCGCCGGCCACCGCCTCGAACCCGGCCACGTCCTGCGGACCGTCCGCGGCGAGCGCCTGGAGCCGGGCGTCGGCGTCCCGCAGCACGGTCGGCACGTAGTCCACCATCAGGTCGAACGGGACGGTGGTCACCCACGCCTTGCCGTCGTGGGTTTGGTAGAAGGTGGCCGGTTGGTACTTGCTCTTGCCCAGCAGCACCCAAACGGCGGTCATGGTCGGGGTGCCCGGGCTGAGGTGGAGGCACAGCTCTTCGTCAGGCGAACGGGGGAGCCCCACGATCCCGGCCAGCGCGTCGTCCATCAACCGGAACACTTCTACGTAGTCGGTCGGGTTCTTGACCGTGAGCCGGTGGAGCACCGGGCTCCCGCCGACCCATTCGGTGTACAGCCGGTTCCGCGGGCCGGTGTGGCTGGTGAGCAGGTGGACCTCATCGAACCGTTCGCGATCGATCAGCGTTTTGAGCGGCCCGGCCTGTCCGGTTAACGGCGTCGGCGGGTTCAGCCCGCGGAGCACCTCGGTGGCCTGGTCGGGTGGGAGCGTGGCGGCGAGCGCCCGGAAGTCGGCGTACCCGATCCACGACACGAGAATGCGGCGCGTGGGCATCGATCACCACGGGATTGGACGGGATGACAAATTCGTTTGTACACGGCATCCGCATCGTGGCCAACGCGATCGGCTTGCCGGGAGAATTTTGGGGACTCTGGGGCCGTCCGAGTGATCGACCGAAGTTGCAGATTCGCAAAGAACTTGTGCGCGAAAATCGTGAGCGAACGCGGTCTGCGTGGAGCGACATCGGTCGAGCAAAACGGACTTTGGCACCGCACGTGCGTTAGTGAATGACACCTTCCCCAACTCTTTGTTCGGCCGGTGTGGGTAACGCCGGCGAGCCGGTGGCGAAGGTTATCAACTTCACCGCGGACTTTTGGAGCCGATGATGAAGCCGGTCTTTGCCGCCGGCGCGGCGGGCTCATCCCCCGCAACCGAACGGGCGGTGGGGCTAACGCCCAGCCCCACCGCCGCCCGCCAGGTTCTGACCCGGTGTTCCGTTCCGATCAAGCCGTTCACGCCCAATAAGGACGCCCGTTGATCACCTCCTACACCCAACACTATTCGCTTCGCTCTACCCCTCAATCCGAGCCGATCCCCAGCAGCAACCAGATTTGTAACAGCGCCGGCGGGTACGCCTTCGCCGTTGACGACTGGACCCAACTGGACCGCTTCCTGATCCTCGGCAGCGAGGGCGGCAGCTACTACGCGACCGCGCGCAAATTAACGGTCCGGAACGCCGAGGCGGTGCGCCGGTGTGTCGCCGCCGACGGTCCCCGGGCGGTGGCCCGGATTGCCGAGGTGAGCGAGGCCGGCCGCGCCCCGAAGAACGACCCGGCGATCTTCGCTCTGGCCTTGGCCGCCGCGATGGGTGACATCGCCACCCGGACCGCCGCTCTGGCGGCCGTTCCGCGGGTGTGCCGCATCGGCACCCACCTGTTCGCGTTCGTTCAGGCGGTCGAGGGGTTTCGAGGGTGGGGGCGCGGGCTCAAACGCGCGGTCGCGGCGTGGTACGCGGGGAAAGAGCCGCAAGAACTGGCGTACCAACTCGCCAAGTACCAGTGCCGGGGCGGGTGGTCGCACCGCGATCTGCTCCGGTTGTGTCACGTGAAGTTGACCGGTACGGCGAACGATGTCGCCCGGTGGGCCGTCGGTCGAGGTGAACTGCCGCCTGTCGATGTGGTTGCCCCGACCGATCCACTTGCTCTCTTGGTTGCTGTCGAGGCCGTGAACCGTGCAACGACGGTTGACGAGGTCGTTCGACTCGTGCGCGATTACGGACTCGTTCGCGAGTGCGTGCCGACGCGGTGGCTATCGAAAGCTGCGGTGTGGGACGCGCTGCTGGAACGGATGCCGCTCGGAGCCTTGGTGCGAAACCTGGCGACGATGACCCGGATCGGTTTGTTGAGCGCCGGCAGTGAGGCCGCGGGCCGGGCGGTCGAGGCGCTGGGCGATTCGGAGCGGCTCCGGCGCTCCCGGCTTCACCCGGTGTCGCTGCTCACCGCGCTGCGCACGTACGCCGCCGGTCAGGGGGCGCGCGGGGCGGGCAGGTGGGCCCCGGTGCCGGCCGTGTCGGACGCCCTCGACGCCGCCTTCTACGCCGCGTTTGCTCACGTCGAACCGACCAACAAGCGGTGGCTCCTGGCCCTGGATGTGTCCGGCAGCATGGGGTGCTGCTCGGTGGCCGGTGTGCCGAATCTGTCTGCCCGTGAGGCGTCGGCGGCAATGGCGCTGGTAACGG
The DNA here is from genome assembly GCF_034097035.1 of Gemmata algarum. Classification (NCBI taxonomy): domain Bacteria; kingdom Pseudomonadati; phylum Planctomycetota; class Planctomycetia; order Gemmatales; family Gemmataceae; genus Gemmata; species Gemmata algarum. The sequence continues at coordinate 11,881 of NZ_JAXBLV010000206.1, read as the reverse complement.
CCGGGACCGAACCCACCCACAAGATCGTCGGCTTCACCGGTCGCGGGGACGGAACGTTCGGACCTGGAGTGGAACCGCTCGCGATCCGGTCGGGGCAGCGGCTGGATGCGGTTACCCGAATGGTGGCGGCCTTGCCGATGGGGCCGACGGACTGTGCCCTACCGATGCAGTACGCGCTGGAGCGGAAACTGGCGGTGGACGTGTTCGTGGTCTACACGGATAGCGAGACGTGGCACGGGGACATGCACCCGGCGCAGGCGCTGCGTCAGTACCGAGAGAAGACCGGCATCCCGGCGAAGCTGGTGGTCATGGGGATGGTGGCGAACGAGTTCTCAATCGCCGATCCGGACGACGCCGGAATGCTCGACGTGGTCGGGTTCGATACCGCGGTGCCGCAACTGCTCGCCCAGTTCGCCGTCTGTAATACCGGCAACGGATGAGGCCGCCGAGGCGAGGACGGATAGCATCAACACTCGATGGCTGAGCCAAGAATATTTTGACAGGATTCGCATGATCCACATAATAAACAGCGTTTTAAATCGACCGATCTTCATCAAATTAACTATGTCGATCATGTCATCATTTGTTTTCGTAAACACGAATCCCGTGTGGGCCGGAACGAAGTCGCGACCCGCCATCCATTCCGCCATCCTTATAGTTAGGTTCCGGAACCGGAAGACGACCATACTCAGTTTCGCAGCATGGCATTGACTGGACTCTTGGTGTTGCATATACAATTTTAACATGTCACAAGTTCCAAACCCTGCGAACCGGGTCGCGGCCGAGTGCTTGGCCGGCCGGTTCCGCATTCTCAACCGGGTCATCACCGGGATCTACGACGACGCGTTTCGCCCGCACGGCGTGCGGATCAGTCAGATGAACGTCATGGTCGTTATTGCGGACCAGGGACCGGTTCGGGCCGCGGACGTGTGCCGGGTGTTGCAGCTCGACAAATCGACCCTCAGCCGCGACCTCGACCGGTTGCTCGACCGAGGGTGGGTTCGTTCCACGCCCGCTGAGGGGCGCGCGCAAGACCTGGAGGTCACGCCCGCCGGGCGAGCGCTGATCGAGAAATTGATGCCCGCCTGGGAAGAGGCCCAGAAGCGTGTTCACGAGTTGATCGGCCCGGAACTCGCGCAAGGGCTGTTCGCGGCGGTGGGCAAGATCCGGCAAGCGAACAGCGGGAGCGCTGCTTCCGAGTGATCGCGCCGGGTCGGATTGTGTGCGCGTTGGCTGCGGGCGCCCTGACCATCCGAGACGGCACGATTTGCCCGACCATCAACTATGAAACGCCGGGTGCGTGCGATCTCGATTGCGTACCCAACCCGGCGCGCGGTGCCCCGCCTCGGGTTCGCCGACCACAACTGTAGCGCCCTGTCCGGGTTCCCGCCCTGTGCTACGTTCGGCGACCCCTCCGGGGTGCAAATGTAACCGGTGCGTCTCTCCCGTTTGACAGTACTCCGCCCCGGAGGGGCCGGCGGGCGTAGCACAGGGCGGGAGCCCTGTGCCACTCACTAACTTCGCGCACAATCCATGTAAGGTGGCAGGTACGTGCAGGTACTTTACCGGCATGAAGTTGCATATGCAACTTGCTACAGTTCGCCCCGCCGGGGCGGACTCATGTGGAGGGCGCGGCGCATGAGCAATCGAATTCGCTTTCTCGCGGTGGCCGGCACCCTGGCGCTCGCGGGCGTCGGGGCCGGCGTCGCGCACACGGCCGGGGGTAAATCTCCGACCGAGGCGCCGGTTCCGCCACCGGTGACCGCTCCCGAGTCGCGTGTGGTGCGGGTGACAGAGGTGCGGGCCGGGTTGGACGGTAGCGGCCAGACCTACACCGGAGTGGTCCGCGCGCGGTACGAAACCGACCTCGCCTTCCGGGTGGGGGCCAAGATCGTCGCGCGGCACGTCGAGGTCGGGCAGCGGGTCGCGGCCGGAACCGTTCTGTTCCGGCTCGACCCGACGGACTACCGGCTCGCGCTGAAGGCGGCGGAGGCGGATCTGGTGGCGGCCGAGGCCGAGGTGGTTCAGGCGACCGCGGAGTACGACCGGCTCCAGCGCACTCACAACATCGGCGCCGGCAGTTCGTCGGACCTCGATAAGGGGCGCTCGGCGCTGTACGGGACCGGGGGCCGGCGCGACCGGGCGAAGGAACTGCTCACCCTCGCTCGTAACCGCCTGGCGTACTGCGAACTGACCGCCGATTCGGACGGCGTGGTGACCGCGCTCCCGGCCGAGACCGGACAGGTGGTGGCCGAGGGGCAGGTCGTCGCCCGGTTCGCCCGGGACGGTGAGCGGGAAGCGGTGGTGAGCTTGCCCGAGAACCGGGTGAATGCCGCACGGACCGCGCGGGCCACGATCACCCTCTGGGCCGCTCCGGGCCAGCCGTACCCGGCCACGCTCCGCGAGCTGTCGCCGATCGCGGACCCGGTCACCCGAACGTATCAGGCGCGATTCACCATCGACGGGACCGGGCCGCAAATCGCGCTCGGCATGACGGCGACCGTTCACCTCGCCCCGGGCGACGCGGCCCCCGGATATGTGCTGCCGCTTTCCTCGCTGTTACGAACCGACGACCGGCCGGCGGTCTGGGTCGTGGATCGCGCGACCGGCGCGCTCGCACTCACGCCGGTTGAGGTTCGGGAGTACCGGCACGAAACGGTGGTGCTGTCCGGCGGGGTGAAACCGGGGCAACTGGTCGTCACCGCCGGGGTGCAAAAGCTCGATGTGGGGCTGACCGTGCGGCCCTGGGAAGCGGGGAACCCGTGAGCGCGTTCAACCTGTCCCGCTGGGCGGTTCAGCACCCGGCGGTCGTTCTGTACCTGATCCTCGCGGCCGGCGCGGCCGGGCTGTACGCCTACCTGGGCATGGGCCGGGCCGAGGACCCGTCGTTCACCATCAAGACGATGGTCGTCACCGCCGCGTGGCCGGGGGCGACCAGCGACGAGGTGCAGCGCCAGGTGGCCGACAAGATCGAGGAGAAGCTCCAAGAGACGCCATACCTGGACTACCTCCGCACCTACTCGCTGCCCGGCCGGGCGGTGGTCACCGTGCAGCTCCGCAACGACACCCCGCCGAAGGCCGTGCCCGACATCTGGTATCAGGTGCGGAAGAAGGTCGGGGACATCCGGCACACGTTCCCCGAGGGCGTGGTGGGGCCGTTCCTGGACGACGAGTACGGGGACGTGTACGTGGCGGTGTACGCCTTCACCGGGGCCGACTATACCCCGGCCGAGCTGAAGCGGCTCGCCGAGGACGCGCGCCGCCGGCTCCTGCGGGTGAAGGACGTGTCCAAGGTGGTGCTTGTCGGCGAGCGCCCGGAGAAGGTGTTCGTCGAGTTCTCGCACAAGAAGCTCGCCACCCTCGGTGTTCCGCCGCAGCAGGTGTTCGACAGCCTCCGGCGGCAGAACGCGGTCGCCCCGGCGGGGAGCGTGGAGACCCCGACGGACCGGGTGTACGTTCGGGTGGAGGGGCCGTTCGCTGCGGTCGAGAAGGTGCAGGCGGTGCCGGTTTACGCGGGCGGCAAGGTTTTTCGCCTGGGGGACATTGCGGAGGTGCGCCGCGGGTACGAGGACCCGCCGACGTTCACCGTGCGGCACAACGGGAAGCCGGCCGTGGAGGTGGCGGTCGCGATGCGGGCCGGGGGTAACGTGCTCACCCTGGGGCGGTCGCTGGACACGGAACTGGCGGGCATTGGAGCCGACCTGCCGGCGGGCGCGGCGGTCGAGCGGGTGGCGTTCCAGCCGCACGTTGTGGAGGAGTCGGTCGGCGAGTTCACCCGGTCGTTCGTCGAGGCGCTGGTCATCGTCCTGGTGGTCAGCTTCCTGTCGCTCGGCTGGCGGAGCGGGGTGGTGGTGGCATTGAGCGTGCCCCTGGTTCTGGCCGGCGCGCTGGTGGTCATGAACGCGGTCGGAATGGCGCTGGACCGGATCAGCCTGGGGGCGCTCATTCTGGCGCTGGGGCTGCTCGTGGACGACGCCATCATCGCAGTCGAGATGATGGTGGTGAAGATGGAGGAGGGGCACGACCGGGTGTCGGCGGCCACGTTCGCGTGGAGCAACACCGCGTTCCCGATGCTCACCGGCACGCTGGTCACGGTGGTCGGGTTCCTGCCGGTCGGGTTCGCCAGGTCCGCGGCCGGGGAGTACGCCGGCGGCATCTTCTGGGTGGTGGGGATCGCGCTCGTCGCCTCGTGGCTCGTGGCGGTCGTGTTCACCCCGTACCTCGGCGTGCGGCTGCTCCCGGACTACGCGGGGCGCGCGCACCACGACCCGTACCACACCCGGATGTACCGGATCCTGCGGCGGGCCGTGACGGCCTGCGTGCGTCACCCGCGGCTTGTTGTTGCGGTGACGGCCGCGCTGTTCGTGACTGCGGGGTACGGGATGACGTTCGTGCCCAAGCAGTTCTTCCCGCAGTCGTCCCGGGCGGAACTGATGGTCGAGTTCCGGCTCCCGGGCGGGTCGTCGTTCACCGCCACCGAGGCCGAGGTGGTGAAGATGGAGCAGGTGCTGGCCGGCGATCCGGACATCGACCACTTTACCGCATACGTCGGGGCCGGGCCGCCGCGGTTCTATCTGGCGCTGAACCCGGACCTGCCGGACCCGAGTTTCGCCAAGTTCGTGATCCAGACGAAGGACCCGGCGGCGCGCGAGCGGCTTCGCACCCGCCTCCTGGAGCGGGTCGCGGCGGACGACACGTTCGCGCTGCCGCGGGTGCGGGTGGTGCGGCTGGAGTTCGGCCCGCCGGTCGGGTTCCCGGTACAGTTCCGGGTGGTCGGCCCGGACCCGGCACGGGTCCGCGAGATCGCGCACCGGGTCCGCGACGTGGTGCGCCAGAACCCGCACGCGCGGGACGCCCAGCTCGAATGGGACGAGCCGTCGAAGGTGGTACGGCTCCGGGTGGATCAAGACCGGGCGCGGGCGCTGGGGCTCACCCCGCAGGACGTATCCGCAACCCTTCAGACGCTCCTCACGGGCGCGCCCGTGTCGCAGTACCGCGAGGGCATCGAACTGATCGACGTGGTGGCGCGGGCGGTGCCGGAGGAGCGGTTGAAGCTCGACGCGCTGCCCGACCTGACGATCATCACCCCGGCCGGTAGCGCGGTGCCGCTTTCGCAGGTCGCCACGGCGGCCCACGAGCAGGAGGAGCCGATCCTGTGGCGGCGCGACCGGGAGACGGTGCTGACGGTGCGGGCGGACGTGGCCGACGGCGTTCAGGCGCCGGACGTGACCGCCGCGATTCTGACCCAACTCCGGGCGCTCAAGGAGGGGCTCCCGCCAGGCTACCGGATCGACACCGGCGGGGCGGTGGAAGAGAGCCAGAAGGCGAACGAGGCGCTGTTCGCCGTGTTCCCGGTGATGATCGCGGTGATGCTGACGCTCCTGATGGTCCAGGTGCAGAGCTTCAAAAAGCTCTTCCTGGTGTTCGTGATCTCGCCGCTGGGGCTGATCGGCGCGGTGTCAGCACTGCTTCTGTTCCACGCGCCGTTCGGGTTCAACGCTCTCCTGGGAGTGATCGCCCTGGCCGGCATGGACATGCGGAACTCGGTGATCCTGATCGACCAGATTGAACACGACGTGGCGCACGGGATGTCGCTGTGGGACGCGGTGATCGAGTCGGCGGTGCGGCGTGCCCGCCCGGTGGTGCTGACGGCGGCGACCGCGATCCTGGCCATGATCCCGCTCACCCGGAGCGTGTTCTGGGGGCCGCTGGCGGTGGCTATCATGGGCGGCCTGTCGGTCGCCACGTTCCTCACACTCGGCAACCTGCCGGCCCTGTACGTCCTGCTGTTCCGGGTGAAGCGCCCGACCGGACCGTTACCGTCGTCAAGCGGCGAACACACCGCGGCACCGCCGACCCTCGCGCGGTCCGGTACGGCTCCCGGCTCTTGATAGGGGTCGTGGCTCTATCCCTGTTGGCCCGGCGGTCCATCCGGAAGGCGAACCTGAGAGCGGTGCGGGCGGCAGACCGGCCCCGTTCGCGACCAGGCTGGCGATGGCGGTGGGCGCACGGGTGGCTGGCGTCGCGGGTGGTGGGCGACAGTGCGTAACACCCGGCCGGTGGAGCGATCCGGGTGATACGGGTGGACGAGCCCAGCGGGCGGGTCGCGTTCTTCGTCACCACCACTTCGCGGGAAGTACAGATCAAACACATCGGACCGATTCGAGCGGCAGCACGTGCCTTACCGGCACGGTCGGCAATGTCGGCACCGGTACGTTCCGGCACGTCGGGTCGTACCGGCCGGAGCGAGGGGAGACGCCCGGCGGCCACGGAACCACCCGCCCCCGGCCTTCACTCTGGGCCGCCGCACAGTGGAATACCTTACGCGACACTCGTGTTCGCACTACGAACGGGGGCACCGACATGGGCTTCTTCACCGGGCGGGTTACGTTCCTTCGGTTCGCGGTCGGCGGCCCGGCCCCGCGGTTCTTCGACGACGAACATCTGGACCGGCTCCGGGAGCACGCCGCAGGGCGGCAGGCGCTCGCCGCCGCGGACGGCATCGAGACCGGGTGGGCGGCCGGCAAGTCGGTACTAGACACTGAGTTCGATCTGGCCAAGAACGTCATCAACGACACGCTCCACTTCGACCTGCGAGTGGACACCGATCGGCTCCCGGGCGACCTGCTCAAAGCGTACTACGAGACCGACCTCGCCGCACTCGCGAAAGAGAACCCGAGCGGCTTCGCGTCGGCCCGGCAGAAGCGCGAGGCCAAGGAAGGCGCGCGGAACCGCCTGGAGGCGGAAGCCAAAGACGGGCGGTTCAAGCGACGCAAGTGCACCCCGGTGCTGTGGGACCGGGCGGCCAACGAGGTGCTGTTCGGGGCCACTTCGGCCACCCACGCGGACCGGCTCTCGGACCTGTTCGAGCGCACCTTCGGGCTCCCGCTCGAACCGCTCACCGCCGGCCGCCAGGCCGAACGGGCCGCGAGCGCCCTGGGGCTCACCGGTGCGGCGGAAATGCCGTCGGAGTTCGTGCCCGGGAACGAGGGCGAGGTGGCCTGGGTCCCGGGCGGCGGGGCGGCCGACTTTCTGGGCAACGAATACCTCCTGTGGCTCTGGTTCCTGACGGACCGGGAGACCGATACGGTGACCGCGGCGGACGGGAGCGACATCACCTTGATGCCCGCGCGGACGCTCACCCTGGAGTGCCCGCGCGGCGTCACCGGGAGCGAGACCATCGCCAGCGACGGGCCGACCCGGTTGCCCGAGGCCCGCCGCGCCGTGCAGGCCGGGAAGCTGCCCCGGAAGATGGGGCTAACGATGGTCCGGCACGGCTTGCAGTACGAGCTGACGCTGCACGCCGAGACGCTAGCGGTGGGTTCGTGCAAGATGCCCGACCTCCCCGAAGACGTAACCGAGGCACGGGCCAAGTTGGACGAGCGGGCGACGCAGGTGCGCGAACTAGTCGAAACGCTGGACCTGTTGTACGCCCACTTCCTGACGGTGCGCCTGTCCCCCGGCTGGGCGGAAGAACTGGAGCGGGTCCGGGGGTGGCTGGCCCACGCCGAATCGCGGGCCGCGTAAGCCGGCGGTGGGTGCAACAGCACCTCACAGGGGGCGTTGGGCGCACACTCGTGTCCGCCCAGCGCCCCTCGGGTTACTAGTTTGCTGTTCGAGCCGAACGAGCCCGGGCACACCGGTCGCCCCGAAGCGAGCATCAGTTCGTGGGCTGTTCGGGCCACGTCTCTTCCAGAAAATGCCGCACCAGCGCGGCGTGCGACAGCGGGCGTGAAAGGTCCTCGACATCGGTGTTCGTTTCGTAATCGAGCAGCACGACCGTCCCGGCCCTCGCAACCTCTCGAAGCCGTTCGATTTCGCGCGCGAGGCAACGCTCCAGAACCCACGCGTACGCCGGGAGGTAGATGCGGAACCGGGCCTCCCGGTAGCCAAGAAGCGTTCCGCTCCCCACGCCGAACCGGTGCCCGCGGACCGCACCGCGACTCGCCCCGGCGCGTTTGATGTTCCGCATGTCCTTGATCGCCAACTTCTTCGGGTCGATGTCTTCCTTCTCAAAGACCTTCAGACCTTGCCAGAGCCCTTCGACCGATGAAGCGGTTTCGTGAGGCGTGTTCGGAATCGGGATACCGCCGTGAGGAAAGAAGGGACTGAACCGCACCCACGGTTCTGGTCCTTTCGAGGTCACGTCCGCGACGGTCGCTCCGGGCCATTGTTGCGCGACTGTTTCGGCCTTTTTGCGGCGGCTCTCAACGACGACGGGCATGACCCCCTCCGTTCGGACAAACGAACGAGGATACCGCCGCGCGGCGCCAGTGCGATGTCGGGAGGAGCGCGTTCAGCGGCGCAACACCAGCGAGACGGCCTGCGACACGACCTCCCCGTGGGTCTGGTCCGTTCGGAGCCGGCCGGCGATGTAGCACGCGCACAGTAACAGCGTCCAACTCACGCACGCGAGCAGCACCGCCACCAGCACGGCGCGTGCGGTCCGTCCCCACGCGAACGCTCCACCCACCAATACCGCCAACCCGCACGCCACAACTGGCACGTGTTCCACCCATAACCGGACGCCGAACGAATCACCCTGCCCCGGATCGCTCCAGAACGCCAAAATCGTCGTTTGCAGTGCGGCGTTGACCAAACTCGCCCAGCCCCACCACGGCACATCCCGCCATCGCCACACGTAACCGACCAGCGCGAGCAACACGACCGGCGTCACCCAGAACAGCCCGCGCGCCGGGGACACCAGCACCGCAGACACGTCCGGCGCACTCACGAAATGCCCACTAATCATGGGATGATCGTGGGTGCCGTGAGCGATCAGCGCGGGCGTCCCGACGTTTACCGCGTGAACCTGTGCCTGGAACACGATGGCCGCGACACCGACCACGAGACCGGCACCCGCACCCGGCCCCCACGCGCGCCAGCCCCGGCGCAGGAGCGGCGCCCCGCGCCACGCCACGAGCAACAGCACGTAGGGCGACTGGTGCGGCCGAGTCAGGTAGAGCGCCGACGCCAGCACCGCGAACACGAACACCGCGACGTTCGACCGCCGCGCGTGCGGTATCCGGTCGGCGAGCAGCAACAGCAGCGCCATGATGCAGAACGCGGTCGGGTGGACGCTGAACGGAAACCACGCGGTGTAGTACAGCAGCGGGGTGCCGAGCCAGGCTGCGATCGTCGCAACAGCCGCAACCGATGTCGTGCTCGTGGTACGAACCAGAGAAAACGTGATCTGCACACCGATGCCGGCTACGAACAGCAAGCCGAGCGCGACGAAACCGACCTCCAGGCGCGTGTAACCCGCCGGCCCACTAGTGCTCCCAGCAATTGTGGTCAGCACGCGGGCCGGTCGTAGGAGCGCCCCCTCCAGCAGAGACAGCCCGACCGGGAACACGTTCTTGATGCCGCCGTCCGCACGCCGGGGAGCGCCGACGTCGGTCCGGAACGGCCCTTGTGCCGGCCCGAGCGGCAAATCATCGGTCACGTCCCAGTCACCGGAGACCACCGCCGAACGCGCGGCGGCGTAGTAAAACTGGGCGTCGAACCCGCGGAGCAGCGTGCCATAGTAACTGTCGGCCTTTGCGAGCCCGAGCGCGCCAACCGCCACGACGAGCAGCGCCGGCCCGCAGCCGCGCAACAACCGGCTCACGAGTTCGCCCACTCCAACCCCCTTCCAGCAACCGAACCGCCCGTACCCACGCCACCGCGGCCCGCAATCCTAGCTCAGTCGTTCCGGGCTCACAATCGGAATGAAAGGCCCGGCGGGCATCGAGTTGGAACGGCGGCACGGGCCAGGGTCCCGCAGTATTCCGTTGCTACCGACGAGCACAATCGCGACAATCCGGCACCGCTCCCACCACCTTGTCCGAGAACACGCATGTTCCGCTCGGTTCCGCTGGCCCTCTGGGCCGCCCTGCTCGGCTCAACCGCTCTGGCCGCAGATTCCATCAAGCACGGCTTCCTCGCCACCGGCGGGGAAACGTTCATCACCGACGAATCCGGCAAGACCGTCTGGAAGTACCCGCACGCCACGCGCGACGGCTGGGTGCTGGACAACGGGAACGTCCTGCTCGCGCTCTCGAAGAGCAAAACGTACCCCGGCGGCGCGGTGGTCGAAGTGAACCGGGACGGCAAAACGCTGTTCGAGTTCAAGGGCACCCAATCGGAAGTTAACACGGTCCAACCGCTGGACGGCGGAACGGTGCTGCTCACCGAGGCCGGGGACAAGCCGCGCGTCCTCGAAGTCGACCGCGACGGCAAGGTTGTCACCGAGGTCGCGATTCAGGCACAGACGAAGGACCACCACCTGCAAACGCGGATGACACGGAAACTCGCGAGCGGCAACTATCTCGTGCCGCAACTGCTGGACCGCGTGGTCCGCGAGTACGACCCCAAGGGCAAAATCGTGTGGGAGGTGAAGACGCCACACATGCCCTTCACCGCGATCCGGCTCGCCGACGGGAACACGCTTATCGGCTGCACGCACGGCGACCTCGTGATCGAGGTGAACAAGGACGGTAAGGAGGTGTGGCGGGTGACCAACGACGACCTGCCGACAAAGCTCATCAGCGACGCGTGCGGGGTTCAGCGGCTCGAGAACGGGAACACGGTGCTGACCAGTTACCGAACGACCTCGAACCAGACCAAGCTGTTCGAGCTGACACGCGACAAAAAGGTGGTGTGGACCTACACCGACGCCCGGAAGGTCGGCATCCACCACTTCCAGATTCTGGGCGCGAACGGAAAGCCCGAAAAGAACCCGCTACGGTAAGTCATTGGTCACGGTCCCGTTGAGGTGGGTTCCGCCCGCGGGAAGATGCCCAGTTCGTGTCGCGCGACAGCGATCATTATCACCCCGTGGCCGACAAGTTCGGCGGCCATCGCGATATTACGGCGGCATGAAAGATACTTAATGATCAAGTAGACTCCACATCGGCATAGAGAACACATGGCTGGAGGAAGTAGCTGACGACGTGCTTTGGCAGGTGGCCGACTTTCCGCATGACGTGATGGAGCTTGTCTCGCAACGCCGGCTTGGAGTCCGGCAGCCCGTCCTCCGCCACGGCTCTCTTCACGTCGTTGTTGAGGTACTCGTCCGGGTTCCGTTCCGGCGCCCGGCGGGGCAACGCGACCACCTCCAACCGGTCCGAATGGGCCGCCACCCATTCCGGCGCCACAGCGTTCTGATGCACCTTCAAGCGGTCTACGATCAGGATAATTTTGCCCGTCGTGGTCCGCAGCAGGCGCCCCAAGAACACGATGAATCGTTCGCCCGTCATGGTCCCCGGGTACATCGTGAGCCGCAGCGTCCCCGCGTTGGTGATCGATGACACCATGTTGACGCCGAGGTGCAGATCCGGCACATCCATCGTCGCGCGTTGGCCCCTTTTGGCATACCCATATCCCGAACAGTGGTCGGCAACGACCCCGGTCTCGTCGCACTCGTGGGTCTCCGCACGCGCCTGTTTCGCTCGCTTCTGGAGGGCCGGGTACGTGTGCTCGAGCCAGTGCCGCACCTCCTCCGGATCTGGCTTCTTGGCGTGACGGACCGGCTTCTTGGCCGTATACCCCCAGCGCCGCAGGTACGCGCTCACGGTCCGTACCGCCAACACCACGCCGCACGCCTAGCCGATCAGGTCGCCAGGGCCAACGCGTATTCTCTTTGCCTGGATTTCCAGGGGGTTCACGCGGCCCTGCTGTTAAAAATGGCGTTTTTCGGACCTCACAATCACGAAAGCCTCGGATGCTCAACGAATTAATACTCGTTGGCACTGGTGTCGTACCCGGTATTCATGAACATCTTTCGCGCCCGTCATAATGTCGGTATTGGCGCGGCACCGGCAGCGGCCGGTGGTCGGAACTTATTCAGTGGCCAGGGAGGGGCGATCGGAAGTGGTGGGTGAAGTGTAGGTGCAAAAAA
>NZ_JAXBLV010000205.1:0-49356 GCF_034097035.1 Gemmata algarum | reverse complement strand
CGGGCGACCGCGGGCGGGTGGCGGGCACAAGCTGCTCGACTTGGACCGCTGCTGTATGCGGTCGTGTCCCGATCTGCGGAACATCCCATGCTCACGCTGACCATCAAGAACAACCTGGAGACGCAGCAGCTCACGCACCAGAGCGGGCCGCTGGAGCTGGGGCGCGGGCCGATGCGGTCCGGCGTCAGCCGGGTGGTGGTGCGCGACGCGTTCGTGTCCCGGGACCACATCCGGCTGGAGGAGCAGCCCGGGCGCAAGGTGAAGGTGGCGAACCTCAGCACCAAGGCGCCGGTCACGGTGGACAACCACGCGGTGCTGAACCCGGGGGCCGACTGCGACTATCTGCTGCCGGTGCGGCTCGCGATCGGCGAGACGGTCATCGACGTGGACTCGGGCGACTCGGAGCCGGTGTCGGTGAACGTGCCGAAGACCATCGCGGCGCCGGTGCGGGCCGTCGGCGCCGTCGGGTCCGGCACCCAGCCGGCGCTGATCGACCGCAGCGAGGGCGCCAAGCCCGAGGAGATCGTCGGCTGGCTCGAAACGGTGGTGAACGTCCAGAAGGCGGGCGAGCCGGACGCCTTCTACAAGCAGGCGGCGGCGGCGCTGGTCGAGCACATCGGCCTGGACACCGGCATCGTCCTGACCCGCGACGGGGACGCGTGGCGGGTGGTGGCGCAGGTGGTGCGCGACGAGAAGCAACCCGGGCGGGCGTTCAGCCACGCGCTGGTGAACCAGGCGCTGACCGAGAAGCGCACGTTCTACGTGGGCGCGGCGGCGGCCGGCGGGGGCGAGAGCCTGGTCGGGGTGCAGGGCGTGGTGGTGTCCCCGTTCTTCGACGGCAAGGACCGCGTGGTCGGGGTGGTGTACGGGAGCCGGATGCAGCGCGCCCGGGGCCGCGAGATCGGGCCGCTGGAGGCGCAGGTGGTGCAACTGCTCGCGACCGCGGTCGGGGCCGGCCTGCAGCGCCTGGAGAAGGACGACGAGACCAACCGGCTGCGGGTGGCCAAGGAGGCCGCCGAGGAGGCCGACCGCACCAAGAGCGGGTTCCTGGCGACGGTGAGCCACGAGCTGCGCACCCCGCTCACCACGATCATCGGCTACTCGGAAATGCTGCTCGAACAGGCCGCGGTGGACAACCTGCCGCAGTACACGGCCGACCTCCAGCAGGTCCACAGCGCGGGGCAGCACCTGCTGGCGCTCATCAACGACATCCTGGACTTCTCGAAGATCGAGGCGGGCAAGCTCGAGATCGCTAACGACCCGTACGCGCCCGCGAGCCTGATCCACGACCTGATGGTGTCGGTGGAGCCGCTGGCGAAGAAGAACAACAACCGGATCGAGCTGGACTGCCCGCCGGACCTGGGCCGCGCGATGGGCGACCCGACGCGCATCCGCCAGTGCGTGCTGAACCTGGTGGGCAACGCGTGCAAGTTCACGCGGGACGGGCTGGTGAAGGTGACCGCCCGGCGGGCGCCGGTGTCCGGGGTGGACTCGGTCCAGGTGGCGGTGTCCGACACCGGCATCGGCATGACCCCGGAGCAGGTGGGGCGGCTGTTCCAGGCGTTCACCCAGGTCGATTCGACGGCCGGGCGCAAGTTCGGCGGGACCGGGCTGGGGCTGGCGATCAGTCAGCGGCTGTGCGCCGCGATGGGCGGGCAGATCACCGTCCGGAGCGAGCCGGGAAAGGGCAGCACGTTCACCATGACCATCAAGGCCGTGCAGTGAGTGCGGAATTGCGTTTCGAACCGCGCACGATTCGGATACTATATCGGCCATGTGTCTGGCGGATCGTGGACGCAATCATTCCAACGGAGTGACGCCATGCGTATCTGTTGCGCGGCCGCGCTGCTGCTGCTGGCCGGGGCCGTTCGGCCCCTGGCACCGGTCCGGGGGGAGCTGCCGGCCAAAGCGAAGGACGATAAAGGCGAGTTGCACGTCGTCGGCATATATGAGGGGTTCACCAAGACGGACGGGAAGTTGCACGGCGGCAAGGCCCGGGTGCTGCTCGACCGCCCCAAGCAGCGCGTGACGCTCGTGCTCGTGACGTACGACCGGGTGACCTGGGAAGTCAGCGTCGGCGCCGACACCAAACTGGAGCGGGTGATCCTCGGCGGGGCCGATCGCGCGGACGTGAAAGGGCTGCCCGCGGGCGTCGAAGTGGTGGAAGGGTTCCGCGGCAGCAAGGACGCGACCGTGCCGTTTTGCGCGTACACGACCGAGGCGCCCGAGTACCACAGGCTCCTTGAGGGACTGGCCGACAAGTTCGGGCACAAACGGCTGGCGAGCTTCACCGGCACGTACCGGGCAAAAGCCGATGCACTGATCGAGGTGAACACGGTTCAGGCCGAAGACCGACTGTCGGTCGATTACCCCGTACCGGCCCCGGCCGCACACCTACCCAAGCTGTCGTTTTCGGCAGTTCACAGTACGTTCGGTAAGCACCCGCACGAGGTATCGCGCTCGTTCGGCGAGTTCACTCTGACCGGGCCGAAGGCGGACACGCTCAAGCCGCTTCCGCGCAATGTGTCGCGCGTTGTCTACGACCCAGTCGGCAAGAAGCACTACGGCATCGCCAGACACGCGCTCGCGGAGATCGATTTCGAGAAGCAAGAGGCTACAGAGATCGACATCGGGTTCGCCGTGCCGAAAATCAGTTGGCCGAACAACGTCACGTTCGACACCAAACGGAACCGGGTGCTGCTGACCACGTCCGGCGGCGGCGGCATCCTGTACTCGTACACGCCCAAGACGGGCAAGTGGGAGGCGCTGGCCGAGAAACCGCCAGCAGTGGTCACCTACCATCCCAAGACGGACGCACTGTACGGGCTGAAGGGCGATTTGCGCGGCCTCGACCCGGTCGAACTCCAAGAACTGAACGCCGCCGGAATTGTGGTCAACTCGGTGAAACTGGACGGCGCGTTCTTGCCCGGTACGCTGACCACCGGACCAGGAGTGACCGGGGTCCAGATGAGCGCGGCCGGCGATAAACTGGTTCTGCTACTCACGCCGGGCGAGCGGCTCAACAGTTCAGGGCAGCCCTCGAAGTGGTCGTACACGTATCTCGTTGACCAGAAGACCGGGAAGGCCCAACTGACTCATAAGGGTATGGTGGGCGAGAA
Organism: Gemmata algarum; assembly: GCF_034097035.1. Lineage (NCBI taxonomy): Bacteria > Pseudomonadati > Planctomycetota > Planctomycetia > Gemmatales > Gemmataceae > Gemmata > Gemmata algarum. The sequence goes on along the minus strand of NZ_JAXBLV010000205.1, from coordinate 46,237 downwards.
GTAGACGGTCCGCCCCGGCGCGAACCCGTGGGCGTACACGTCCGCCCCGGACGACTCGAACGTGACCCCTTCGAGCGCCAGCGCCTCTGCCATTCGCGCGGCGCCCGTACCGCCGACGGGCGTCAGCGCCGCACTTCCGCCGACCACCTTTGGCGCGATAAACACGTGAAACTCGTCGATCGCGTCCGCATCCCGAGCCGCCCCCAATAGCCCCGCGCCGCCCTCCAGCAGCACGTTTGTGAAGCGCCGCCGGCCCAGATCCGCGAGAACGGCGTCGAGGGTCAGCTCACCGAAGCCGACCACCTCCGCACCGTCGGCGGCCCACCCGTCGAGCTTTCCGGGGTTGGCGGTGTACACCAGGACGGGCGCCTCGCGCGCGGTGGTGCGTAACTGGCACGCCGCCGGTAGCTCCCCGGACGCGGTCAGCACCACCCGCGCGGGCACGCGCGCGCCCGCGGGTCGGGCGGTCAGGAGCGGGTCGTCCGCGACGACCGTTCCGCGCCCCACGAGGATCGCGTCGAGCCGCCCGCGCAACTCGTGGACCCGCCGGCGTGACTCCGCCCCGCTGATCCATTTGGAGTCGCCGGTCCGGGCCGCGAGCTTGCCGTCGAGCGTCATGGCCCACTTCGCGTGGACCCACGGGCGCCCGGTGCTCAGCAACTTCAGGTACGGCGCGTTGAGCGCCCGCGCGTCCGCTTCGCACAACCCGACTTGAACGTCCACCCCGGCGGCGCGGAGGAGCGCGAGCCCCCCCCCGGCGACGCGCGGGAAGGGGTCGGCCATCGCCGCGACCACACGCGCCACACCGGCCCGCAGCACCGCATCGGTGCAGGGCGGCGTTTTTCCGTGGTGGCAGCACGGCTCGAGGGTGACGAAGAGCGTTCCGCCGCGGGCACGCGCGCCGGCCGCTTGGAGGGCGAACACCTCCGCGTGCGGGCCGCCGAACTTCTGGTGCCACCCCTCGCCGACCAACTTTCCGGCCGGGTCGAGCACCACCGCCCCGACCATCGGGTTCGGCTCGACGGCCCCGCGCCCCCGAGCCGCGAGCGTAAGGGCGTGTCGCATCCAGCGTTCCAACTCGCTCACCGTTCGGTTCCCAACACGGGGACAAAATAAAATCGGTTTCGTGCGAACCCGTTTATAGGTTCCGCGTCTATCTAGCGTACACCGCGAGTGAGGGACAACAATCCCCGCGGTCAACAACAACGGTTCACAACTTACACACGATACAACCATGACCCTCTGGCACACGAGTACCGAACTTCAAGCGACGGCTGATGCCGCCGCCGCGAAGGCGACGTATCTCGCGGCCGGTTGGGAAGCGGGTTATGCGTTAGGTCTGGGCCGTGATACGGCGACGTATCTTGAAGCCGAAGTTGAAGCGGCCCTGAGCGGTCTGAGCGATACGAGCGGATGAACCCCTGGCGAGCCATGTGAGTGGCGACCGCGCCGGCCGGGGGTACAAGCGACCCCCGGCCGGTTTCGTTTTGTGGCCGGGGCGCGAACGACACGGGAACGCCCCGTTCGACTTCCGGTGAGGTCGGCGGTCTTTCAAGCCGCTTAGGTCGGGTTCGACTCCCGCACGGGGCACTGGGAATTACAGGTGGTGAACGCGTCTGGGAACGCGCTCGGTCTCCAAAACCGACGGCTCCGTCCTGTGGGGTTCGATTCCTCCGCCACCTGCTGGTCGAAGTGACGTGTACGGTCCAGAAGCTCCGTTGGTAGAGCAGCCGCCTGTCGAGCGGAAGGGTGCGGGTTCGACTCCCGTGTGGACCGCTGCCCGCGAGGGCGAGCCGGAAGTGTGTCCGACGTTGGCTAGGGGCCTGCCTCTTAAGCAGGTGTACGTGGGTTCGATTCCCACCGCTTCCACTGGTTCGCGTGCGTCCGTGGTGTAGTCAGCAACACGCCACTTTGCCACGGTGGCGACGCGGGTGCGACTCCCGCCGGACGCTCTGGTTGATGACCTTGTGATGATAAACGCGCCCATGATGTAGCGGTAGCCTATCGCCTTGCCATGGCGGATGTGCGGGTTCGACTCCCGCTGGGCGCTCTTCCGAATTCGGAGCGAGGGGTTCGGAACATGAAGTTGAAGACGTGATATGTGCGGCCCTTGTGATGTAGTGGCAGCTTGCCGTTTTGGTATGACGGACGCGCGGGTTCGATTCCCGCCGAGGGCTTGGTGGGGCGGGTGTATCAGCGGAGCGAGCAGACCGGCGTCGTGTCCGAGTCCTTGGTTCCGAACTCCGCGTTCCGAATTTCGCAACGATCGTGTGGCACGGTACGCCAACCGGGAGTGCGGCCAAGCTCAAACCTTGGTGCGTGTGGGTTCGAATCCCTCCCGTGCTACTCCGACGACCGACGGTTACGCCTCCGGACGCGCGGTGGGCCGCCAGGCTGCCTGTAAAGCAGCCGTCCTCACGGACAATGTGGGTTCGATTCCCACCCGGGGCACTTGTGAGATGAGACGGTTGTGATGTGAGCGTGTGATATACGGCCCGTTCGTCTAGCGGTTCAGGACAACAGGTTCTCAACCTGTAAACGGGGGTTCGATTCCCCCACGGGTCACTGCCGGCGCGAGAGCGACCGGCGCGGCGGTCGAGCCGCCGCAAGCGGGGTGAGGTGATGTAGACCAACTGGCAGGAGTCGCCACGCCCAGAACGTGGACAGTGTGGGTTCGAATCCCACCGTCACCACTGGACCGAAACGATTGCGGGCGGGCCGGAGCTCGGCCGGGTCTCATAAGCCTGGCTGCTCAGTTCGACTCTGAGGCCCGCAACTGGACGAGTTGATGTTTCGCGGGCGGGCAGGCGCTCGGCTGGGTTTCATATGCCCGGTTGCTGGGTTCGAGTCCCAGGCTCCGCGACTCCGCGCCGCAGCGGCGCGAACGTTGGCCCGGTGGTGGAACTGGTAGTCACCCCGGTCTCAGAAGCCGGTGCCGTAAGGCGTGAGGGTTCGACTCCCTCCTGGGCCACTGTTGGTGGCGGTGCGTCGTGAACGGACGGTTCGTTCACGACACCGCCCGCGACGAATGACCTCGTGCTGTAACTGGTAGCCAGAGTCGGTTGAGAGCCGGCTGCCGCGAGGCGTGTGGGTTCGACTCCCACCGAGGTCACTCAGCGGGTTCCAGGTTTCAAGTTGGGGCGCGAATCGGCGCCGCTCTCAACTCGGAACCCCAACTCGAAGCTCGTCAAACGGGATCGCTCGCGGGCGAGGGCTGTGCCTTGCAAGCACGGCCACGGGGTTCGACTCCCCGCGGTTCCACTGGAGTTCGGGGCGCATCGGGCCGGACTCCTTTGCTGTGGGCTCGTGGTCTAGGCGGGATGACGCCGGTATGGCATGCCGGCAGCCCGGGTTCGACTCCCGGCGGGTCCACTCGATCGGTGCGCGTGCGGCGGGCGCGGGGCGCGGCCTTACCAACGGTCCGGCCGACTGGGGCTCGTTCCGCACCCCGCACCCGCACCGATCACCGCCCGCTCGAGTGAGCGGGCCGACGGACGGGAGCCGGATACGGCTTGGCCGGGCCGCTCTGCTAAAGCGGTTGCCCTTAAACGGGTATGTGGGTTCGAATCCCACCCCCTCCGCCTGATGTTCTTTGAAAACCCCGCTGCCGACAACGGCAGCGGGGTTTTGCTTGAAATCGACACTTTCGCAGCGAGAGCGCAGGGATTGAGGTTCCTTGCGTGGAAGGGGCCGACACGCCGGCCGACGATGTCAAGGGAGACACGATCCAGGTGCCAACGTGTTCGCTCATGAGGCCCGCGTGTGCTTGGCGCACGGGGCCGCCGGTGACGGCAAGGGCACCGAACCGGGGGCTCTCAAGGCCCACCTCGATGACCTGTTCGCCCTGTGGCCGTCGTTGCGGGTGCTGGCCGGCGACGCCTTATTCGGCCCGCGTCTGCTGGCCGCGCCATCATCGACGGGCGGCGGTCGTGCTCCGGCGCGATTCGCAGGTTACGGTTGCCCGAGCCGCTTGAGCGCGGCCGCGGCGTCGCGGGTGAGGGGCGCGCCGGCCGCGCCCTGCGCGAGTTCGTTCAAGAGCTTCCGTGCCCCCGGCGTCCACAGCCCTTCCAACAGTTCCACGGCGCGGATCTGCCGGACGCGGGCCGCGGACGGAACGGGCTTGTCGTGCTCCTTGAGGAACGCGTTCGCACGCTGACGCGCTTCTTCCGACGGGTTGCCGGCCAGGCGCTTTCGCACGCCCGAAACGGCCGACTCGCCGTACCCGTCCAGCTCCTTCGCCGCCCTCTCGCGGTCCGCGACATTCCCGCCGCCCAGCTCGGCGAAGATTCGATCCAGGGCCGCGTCGGTCGGCGCGGCCGGAGCCGGTTTGACGTGTCGGCGGAGCACCTCCAGCGCCGCATCAGGAGCCGACGCCAGTTCGGCCAGCGCAACGAGCGCGGCCCGCGCGTCGTTCCCGCCGCCGGCCTGCCAGAGCTTGTCCGCTTCGGCCGCGGACGGCGGTTCGGTCCGCGGCGGCGCGGCGCCGGCGAGCGTCACGTCCCACACCAGCGCCGTCCCGTCGCGGCTCCCGGAGATCAGCCGCCGGCCGTCGGCACTGAACGCCAGCCCGCCGATGTTGCTCCGGTGCCCGACGAGCGTGCGCCTGGGGTGCCCGGTCGCCACCTCATAGCCGATGATGTCACCCGTGTTATAGGACACGTACAGCGTCCGCCCGTCCGGCGCCAGCGCGGACGCGCCGCTGTAGCGGAATGCCACCGTTCCCGGCACGCCCGGCACCTCGAAGGCACGCACCACCCGGCCCGCGATCGGGTCGAGCAGGGTCATCTCGCTCGCGAAGGATTCGCCCTCGGCTCCGTCCGGCTGGACGATGATTCCGCCGCTGCCGATCAGCACGAACAGCCCGTCCGCGGTGAACATACCGGACCGAAACGACCCACTGCCCTCGGCCAGGCGCCGCACCCGTTTGCCGGTCCCGAGGTCCCACACGTCCGCGACGCTGTTCGCCCCGTACCCGTACCGGAGGCCGTCACGCTCCCGCTGCCAGTGCCGGTGGGCGACGGTCACGAGCGACTTCCCGTCGGGCGACACCGCCACACAGTCGCACTGGCTCTCGCCCTCTGTCGGGTTCGGCTCCGCCCGCGTGCCGGGTTTCGGGAGGTCAATGGTCCGAACGACCTTCAGTGCGGGCCATTCCAGAACCGTTACCTTTGGTCCAATCGCGGCGATCAGGTGCTTCCCGTCCGGGGTGAAGGACAGGTGCTCCCCTTTCGCGTCCGCCGACAGGTTCGCGGGCGTGGTCTCGCGTCCGGTGGCGCGGTCCCAGGTCCGCAACTTGCCGTTGTCGGTGGCCGCCAGCACCGTCTGGCCGTCCGGACTGAGGGTCAGCCCGCGGAAGCCGTTTTTCACCACGATCGAGCGCTGCTCCGTGCCGGTCGTTACGTCCCACCAGCGCACGGTGTCGTCCCAGGAACTGGTGACGGCGCGGGTGCCGTCCGCGTCGAGGGCGACGCTCCACACGGCGTATTTGTGGCCGGGGAGCGGGCACGCGTCGGCCCCGGTCGCCGGGTCCCACAGCCGGATCAGTCCGTCTTGACCGGAGGACGCAAGCAGCTTCCCGTTCGGGGCGACGGCGAGCGTTTCCACCCAGTTGTAACCCGCGAGCGCGTGCCGGAGCTTGCCGGAGGTCACGTCCCAAATTTTGGTCACCTCGTCGCGGCCCCCGGTTACCAGCGTTTGACCGTCGGGTGCGAACGCCACGCAAAAGGTGCCGTACCCGCCGGCCGGTTTCTTGCTCCGGTGGTCGGTCGCCAGCGTGCGCTCCTTGCCGGTGGTCAGGTCCCACAGGCTCGTGCCGCCGTCTTCCAGACCGATCGCGAGGGTGGTGTTCGAGAGGGCGACCGCGGGGCGCCCGTTCGCGGCCGGGCGCGGCGCTTTGAACCGCGCCTTCTCCCGGCTCGTTTTCACGTCCCAAACGGTCACGAGTTGCTCGCCCTCCCACTTTTCGCCGCCCAGGTGCTTCGCCTGGGTGAAGACGACGAGCCCCTTCCCGTCCGGGGTGAAGTAAACCGCGCCGCAGTTGCCCGGATGGATGACGCCGCCCTTGAGGGGCTTGAGGGCGTCCAGCGCAACCCCGGTCTTCAACTCCCACAACTGCACCTCGCGGGCCGACTCCAACTGGCCCGCCTTGCCGATCGCGAACGTCTTTCCATCCGGGCTGACGGCGAAGCACGCATCGGATTCGAGGTCCTGCACCGGCCCGCCGATGGCGGCGAACTTGATGCCCCCTTGGTTCCGCGGTTTCACCTCCGGCTTCGCCGCTTTCTCGTCGGTGAACTCCCACAGCCGCCAAACCGGGTCGTCGGAGCTCGACCGGGCCAGGGCGACGCCGCGCCCGTCCGGGAGCCACGCGAGCAGATTGAGCTGCACGCCCGGCAGATCGACGCGGCGCAGCGCGCGACCCGTTTTCGTGTCCCAGATCACGAGTTCGTTGACCGTGTGCGAGTCCCCGCCCCACGAGGCGAGTTTCGTTCCGTCCGGCGAGAACGCCATGCGTTCGACGGCGCCGGTGCCCCGCAGGCGGGTGCTCCCGAGCCGCGCGACCGCGGCCGGCGGGAGCGTTTCGCCCGGCCCCTCCGCGCCAGCCTTTGCGCCTCCCGCGGGAGCGGCAGCCTTTTCGGCCGCGGGGGGAGGGGCGGGCGAAGGTGGGTCCTCGCTCGCGGGCCGCGCCAGGGACGCGAGTGCGACCCCACACGCGAGCAGCCCCGCCGCCACGAGCGCGACCGTCTTGGCCCCGAACCCGCCTCGCACCGGCCCCAGAAGTGCGGCGGCACCGGGCGGGACGGCGCCGCCCGAGACGAGCGCCACCGCCGCGCGGGCCGTGGCTTCGGCCGCTGCCGTGCCCACGGCAACGTCCGACGCGAGCAACCCCGTGCCGACGGCCGGGAGCGTGATCCCGCGGCGCGTGAGCCGGTCCCGGAGCAGCGTCCGCCCACGCTCGAGCCGGCGCTTCAGTTTTGTGAGCGAGCATCCGAGCGCGTGGGCCGCTTCGTCGCGCGTGCGGCCCTGGAGGTAGCAGAGCACCAGCGGCCCCTGGAGTTCTTCGGGGAGCGCCGCCAACTCCTCGTCCAGTGCCCGACAACTCTCTGCCCACGCTAGCGTTGCAACCAGGTCCGCGGGCGGTGAGGGGGGACCGCTGGGGGGCGCCACCGGCCCCCACTTCGAGCGGCTCAGCGCCTTCCGCGCGAGGCGCACGACGGTCGCGTGCAGCCACGGCCCGACGGTCGGCGCCCACCGGACCGCGGCGGCCTTCCGGGCCAACACCAGGAACGCGGCCTGGCACACGTCCTCGGCGACGTGCGCGTCGCGGACCCAGCGCTGAGCGACCCCGCGCACCATCCCCCCGTGCCGGGCAACGATGTCGGCGAACGCCTGCTCGTCGCGGCTTTCGGCGAACCGCGCCAGCAGTTCCGCATCGTTCGATTGAGTCGCTGCCGGGTCGGTGCGCAGCAGCTTTGTCGCCACACGACGGGCGGTCGGTTGAGACATGCGTTTCCTCCTGGTCGGTACGACGTTCCCAGGGTAATGCCGGGGGGCGCCAGAAGTGGCGCAAAAACGCAGCCCGCGAATCCGCGCCCGGGGCCGCCACGTGACTAAGAACTGGTGGTGAAGTGAGTGAGGGAAGTGGTTTCGCGCTCGCGCGGACCTCGTATTCACAATGAAGATTTTGACAGGATTGACAGGATGAACAAGATGAAGGCAGATCCTGTTTATCCTGTCAAAATCTTCTGGGGCGCTCCGTCGCACTTTCACACGCCGCCGCGTGCCATCGGCCGTGTATGGCACCCGGCTCCGTCGCGTGTCCGTTCGCGGCGCAAAGGGGAACGGACACGAACGCGCCGCGGATCGGAGCGCTCGGCACCGATTGGAAGCGTTGTGCGGTACGGACCGCGGCGCAGGCGGTAGTTGAAGCTTGTCCGGAGGCGTCGCTCCCGACCCGCCGGCGCTGTAACGGGGGGTACACCCCGCACTGGCCACCACCGACGGGGCGCCGACTGGACATTCGCTACCGTCCGACTGGTCAGGAGCTGGCAGTTCGCTGGTACGCTGCTACCACCGAATCCCAGGTATCAGGAGCCAAGAACAGGGTCCCGGTCAGCCAAAGTGAGTAGCGGCGACGGACACGAGTTGGATAGCAAGACGTTGCAAAACAACACCTTACGCGCGGAGTGACTCATGCGAGCAATTTTGCCGATCGGACGAGAGGCGCGGCCGGGCGCGTCACATTACGACCGCGAGCCGGAAGCGGACGCCGGCGCGGTCCGCCGCTTCCAGTTCGTCTCCCAGGTTGGACAGTTCGGCCATCACCTCGGCTGGCCGGGAGAACGCTCCGGGGTGCGATTCCAGGTACTCGTACAGAGCGTTGACCGCCGCGACCCCGGCCGCCGCCGGGAACCACACCGCGGGCGGCAGTTCGGCCAGCCGTTCGTCGTCCATCAGGCCGGCCACGTCCTCGGGAGCGTAGCTCTCGAACGCCAGCAGCGACGGCAGCCCGTTCTTCGTCGCCAGCCGGTCGAGCGACTCCCGCGTGCGCAGCAGTTGCGGGTTGTCACCGCCGAGCGTGCCGTGGGGCGGAACCGCCGTCTCGAACACCGCGCTGAAGGTGGCACTCACGCCGACGCCCTGGGCTGGTTAAAGGGTCACGAGCGCGCTGCTCCACGTCAGCCCGCCGCCGAACGCGACCAGGAGCACTGTGTCCCCGCGCTTGCACCGGCCCGTCCGGAGCGCTTCGTCGAGCGCGATCGGCACGCTGGCGGCGGACGTGTTCCCGTACCGGTCCAGGTTCACCATCACCTTGTCCCGCGGGAACCCGGTGGATTCCAGCGCCGCGTCGATGATCCGCTGGTTCACCTGGTGGGGGATCAGGACGTCGATCCCGGGCAGTCCCAGCTCGCGCACGTCGTGTTCGGCCCGCTCGATGAGTTCCACCATCCGCGTCACGGCGAACCGGAACACCTCGCGCCCGCTGATCCGGATGTGGTCGAGCCGCGGCAGGGACGTGCCGGGCGGCGGGGTCGGGGTGACCTTGCTCGGCACCTGGATCAGCTCCTGGCGCGAGCCGTCGCAGTAGAGGTGCAGCGCGCGGACGCTGTCGTCGGCCGGCGGGGCGGCGCCCAGCACCACCGCCCCGGCCCCGTCGCCGAACAGGATGCACGAGTTGCGGTCGGTGAAGTCGAGGGTCCGGGACAGCACGTCGGCGCCGACGAGCAGCGCGTGCCGGGCCGCGCCGGTGCGGATGAACTGCGCCCCCACCGACAGCGCGTACAGGAACCCCGAGCAGGCGGCGGTGAGGTCGAACGCGGGGACCGCGCGGGCGCCCAGTGCCGCCTGGATCAGCGCGGCGGTGGCGGGGCACATCAGGTCCGGGGTGACGGTGGCGCACACGATCAGGTCGAGGTCGGCGGCGGTCAGCCCGGCGGACGCGAGGGCGGCGCGGGCGGCGGCGGTGCCGAGGGTGGCGGAGGTGTCGCCGGCCCCGGCGAACCGGCGCTCGCGGATGCCGGTGCGGGTGCGGATCCACTCGTCGGACGTGTCCAACCCCATGACGTCGGCGAACTCTTGGTTGGGGACGACGCGGGCGGGCAGGGCGCTGCCCGTGCCGCGGAGAGTTACCCCGAACTGTGGAGTCATCACGGAACCAGGTTGTTGGGGGCGGGCCGAACGCCGAAGAGTTGGTGTAGCAAAAAGGCGCAACCGACGCTAGGCGGGCAACTTGGTCCGCTAGTCGCGGGCTCGCCCCTCGACCAACGACGGCTCACGGGGGCGCAGACCAGGGCCATTGACCGTTTCGCCGTAGTGGTGAAGTGCGGGGTTGATCGCCTCGTGTACTCGGGCGGTCAACCTGCGTATGGCTCGCGCGTGGTTGTCCGCTTCGGCGTGCGCGAGCCGATGAGCGCACACGTTGATCCACGCGGAGGCTGCGTGGGCCATCGTCGCCGCCGTAATCGTCGGCCTGTGGGGCGATCGCTCCGGGCGAATGTCGCCCCACGGGCCGACGCCCCGCAGGGCGAGTACGGGAGCCGAAGGGAAGGATCAGCCCTCGTTATCTCGTGGGCCGGGGCGGCTGCTAACGCATCCAATCGAACAGTTTGCTCGGGCGAGCCCAATTCAGCGCCCAAGCGACCAGATGAACGGAGAAAACGAATGCCATTACCCTGGCGGTCGCGGCTCGTCAAAACGCGCAGCACAACCACGGCCACTGGCTCAGGTGCAAAACCGGCTGTAGCGCGTCCACGTCTTTCGTTTCGGCTTTGCATCCATTACGCCTCAGCCCCTTCTGAGCCTGATCGCGACCTGGCTCAGCGCTACGCCCGCCCCGCTCGTCGCGACCTCGCCACTGGACACGCGCTCGTGAGCCGAGCGGCGGCTTCAAACACCTCCCGCGTGCCGCGTTCACGGAGAGCCCGAACGGCCCCCAATACACCTCGTCGTCTTCGTCTGCCTGTGGGCGGCGCAGCGCGAGCGAGCTCAGGTCGTGCGTCGGTGCCAGCGGATCGAGTGGCGCCGCACTCACGCTCCGGTTGTGCGGGTGAACGTCGCCATCTGGCTCGGCGCCCCGACCTCCGCGTCGGTGGTGCCGAGCGGGTCGATCCGGACCGCGTACCCGTGTGCCGCGCACACCTTGGCGCACCACCCCGCGAACTGCTCGCGGGTCCACTCAAACCGGTGATCCGCATGGCGGAACTTACCCGCCGGCAGCCCCTCGAAGCGCACGTTGTACTCGCGGTTCGGCGTCGTCAGGATCACGACGCGCGGCTTTGCGCCCCCGAACAGCGCCCGCTCGAACGCCCCCAGCCGCGGGAGGTCCAGGTGTTCGATCACCTCGACGACCGCCGCGGCGTCGAAGCCCACCAAGCGCACGTCCCGGTACGTGAGCGAGCCGTGGAGCAGTTTCACGCGGGCGCCGAGGTTGTCGGGCAGGCGCTGCCGGTCGAGCCGCTGGCGGGCGATTTCCAGGCTCCGCACCGACACATCGACGCCGACCACCTCCGTGAACCGCGGATCGGCGGCGAGCAACCGGAGCAGTTTCCCTTCACCGCACCCCAGATCAAGAACGCGCTTCGCGCCGGTGGCCTGGAGCGCGCCGAGAACGGTCGCCAGCCGGTGCTCGTGGAGGCTCACGCGGGATTCCAGCCGCTCCTCGGCGAGATCCTGTGCCGCCAGCGCCTCCGCGGGCTCCTCGGCGTCGTTCGGGTCGAGCGCCGCCAGGACCGACCGCACCAGCTTGCTCTGGCGCCGCAGGTAGCGCTCCGCGATGCGCTCCCGCTCCGGGTGCGAGTTGAGCCAGCCCTCGCCGTGCCGCAGGAGCTTCTCAACCTCGTCGTTGCTCACCCAGTAGTGCTTTTCGTCGTCGAGCACGGGGACCAGAACGTAGAGGTGCGAGAGCAGGTCCGCGAGCCGAATCGTGGCTCGCAATTCAACGGTGAAGTACGGCGACTCGCCCCACTCGGGGAACTGCGCGTCGAGCGGGTGGCGGGTGGCAGTAACGACGTAGCCGAGCGGCTCGAACAGCCGGCGCAGGAACCCCTCACCCCCACGGCGGCACGGAAGCACGCTGAGCCGGGCCACAAGGGGTAACGGCTCTTCTGTGAGTTCCGGCCGGGCTTTACAACTGCCGTTCAGCGCGCTCCCGAGTACCTGCGAAAGGGCGACGCTCAGAAACGACGACGCGACATACGGGCGGTCGTTCACGTACTGCGCGAGCAACTCGTTTCCGGTGTTCCGCCGCTGGCGGGCGAGTCCGACGGGATCGACTTCGAGCAGGAGGGCGGCGGTACAGCGTTCCTCGCGTGCTTCCGGGTAGAAGACGTGAGCCTGCCCGAACGTGAGAGGGAATGATTGCGCCTTGTCCGGGTGCTTGTGTAGCAGCCACCCGAGGTCGGTGGCCGGCGTGCGGGTCGTGGAGATCGTGAGCAGCATTCGTTGCGCCCGTTGGGATGCGGGTCAGATTGGTAGGAGGCGCGTGAGCCGGTGCAGGTTCACGCACCGGGTTCCGGGTCGGTGCGGTCGAGCCAGTCGCGTGCGGCGCCGATCAGCTTGGCGCAGCCCTCAACATCAGGGGCCGTGCCGGCGAACTTCGCGAGGTCGCACTCGTCGAGCAGCCCGCGCAGCACCCGTGCCCCGCCCACGGGCCATCCGCCGATTGTGGTGGCTTCGTACAGTTCGGGGGTGGTGAGGCGTGTGGCCGGGATCGCGAACCGGCGCTCCACGTACCGCCGCAAGACGCTCGCGAGCCGCTCGGCGAAGTCCGGACCGCCGACGTATTCGGCTTCCAGCGCCGCGAGGGCGGTCCGTGCCCACGCGCCGGGAGGGACCGATTTCGGTCGTCGCACGCGGCGACAGACGAACACGAGAAGCATCGCACAGACCGCCGCAACGGCCGCGGCCACTAGAACCGTGCCCGGCGAGCGGTCCGCGGACGTACCCGGCTGCGGCGGAAGTTCTTCGATCGTGGTGACCGGGAGCGATTCGGGCAGCGGGGTATCGTCCCCACCGGTGCGCTCGACCGTCACCTCAACCGCGAGGGTCTGGGCGAGCGGCTTGCCGTTCACGCCGACCGGCGCGAGTTCCGCGCGGAGCGGCTTCCCCGGCGCGTGCGGGTCGAGCCGGAACGTCTGCGTCCACCGCTCGCGCCCGTCCGGGAGCGGGAGCACCTCGGCGTCGCCCTTCGGGCGGATGCGCCAGTCGCCGTTGGTGGCGTCGGTGAGCAACTGCTTCGGCAGTTCCACGGCGGCGCGCATCGGGGCCGGGCCGTCCACTGTTAACGTCACCTGGACCGGCTCCCACAACTTGATCCGGTCCCGGTCGGCGCGAACGGCCGCCTCGTACTTCGGCGGCTGCGCGGCGCCCGGTCCGGCGCTGGCGGCCAGAGCGAGCGCCGCGAGGAGCGTGTTCCACATTTCTACCCGTGCCTCCGGCGCCGGTCCCGCCGGCGGAAGAAGTTCAGCAGCGCGTCGAAGTGGTCGCCGTCGGTGCCCGCTTCGATGAGGTCGGCCTGGCACCCGCGGGCGAGCTTGGCGAACGCCTCGTCGCGGGCCTTGGCGGCCGCGGCGAATTCCGCGCGGACGCCCGCGTCGCTGGTGTCGACGAGCCGCTGGCGGCCGGTTTCGGCGTCCTGCAGCCGCACGAGGCCGACCGCGGGCCAGTCGCGCTCGCGCGGGTCGCTCGTCCGCACCGCGATCAGGTCGTGCTTGTGCGCCGCCCGCCGGAACGCGGCGGCGAAGTTGTCGCCGACGAAGTCGCTCATGAAGAACACGATCGCCCGGCGGCGCTGCACCTTGTTCAGGTGGTCGAGCGCGCCGGCGAGGTCGGTGCCGGTGTGCTTGGGCTCGAACGCGAGGATGTCGCGGAGCAACCGGAGGACGTGCCGCGGCCCTTTGTTGGGCGGCACGAACCGCTCGACCTGGGACGTGAACGCCAGCAGCCCGACGCGGTCGTTGTTGCTCACGGCGCACAGCGCGAGCAGCGCCGCGAGTTCGGCCGCGGCGGACCGCTTGGTGAGCACCCGGGTGCCGAACGCCTGGCTCGCGGACACGTCCACCGCGAGGATCATCGTGAGCTCGCGCTCTTCGACGAACCGCTTGATGAACGGGTGCCCGACCCGCGCCGTCACGTTCCAGTCGATGGTGCGCACGTCGTCGCCGGGCTGGTACTCGCGCACCTCCTCGAACGACAGCCCCGCGCCCTTGAACGCGGAGTGGTACTCGCCGCCGAGCAGCGTTTGAACGAGCCGCCTGGCCCGCAAGTGCAACCGTCGAACCTGGCGCAGAACGTCGGCGGGTAGCACGATCAACCTCAGGTGTTCGGTCAGCTCATTTTATGCCCGGTCGCGCGCCCTCAAACGGATACGGTTCCGGGCTGCGGCTATCAAGCCCCGCCCGCGTAGAACGCGACCACCGCGCGAACGGCCTTGCGCCACACGGCGAGCTTGGCGGCGCGCGCGGCGGCCGGCAACTTCGGCTCGAAGTGTGTGGCGCCCGCCACCACCTTCCCGAGAGCCGGTTGGTCGGTGAGGCCGGCGCCAACAGCCGCGAGGAACCCGGCCCCGAGCGCGGTCGATTCGCTCTGGGAGGCGCGGGCGACCGGTCGGCCGAGCGCATCGGCCTGGAACTGCAAGAACCAGTCGTTGTTCGCCATCCCGCCGTCGACGCGCAGCGGCCCGGTCCCGGCGCGCTCCCCTCCGGGGAATGAACGATCCCCCCGCGCGTCTTGTTCCGCGGCTTCGATCAGATCCGCGACCTGAAACGCCACGCCTTCCAGCGCCGCCCGCCCCAGGTCCGCGGCCGTGGTGGCCCTCGTGAGGCCGAAGATCACGCCCCGCGCTTCGGGCACCCAGTGCGGCGCGCCCAGCCCGACGAATCCCGGCACGAACGACACCGGCTCTGACGGGTTCGAGGCGTGCGCGAGCCGCTCCACGTCCGCCGCCGACGCGAACAGCCGCAGCCCGTCGCGGAGCCACTGCACCGCCGCCCCGGCGATAAACACCGCGCCTTCGAGCGCGTATTTGGGGCGGGAATCGGTCATCGCGGCAACGGTGGTGAGTAACTTGCTCCGCGACGCTACGGCTACGTCACCCGTGTGAAGCAGGTAGAACGCGCCGGTGCCGTATGTGCATTTCGCCTCGCCCGGGTTGAAACACCCCTGCCCGAAGAGCGCGGCCTGCTGGTCGCCTGCGACGCCGCGAATCGGCACCCCGTCCGGCAGGAAGTCGAGCCCCTTCGTAGTGCCGAACTCCGCGACGCTGGGCTTCACGTCCGGCAGCGCGGCCCGCGGCACGCCGAAGTAGCTCAACAGTTCGTCGTCCCACTGAAGGGTGTGGATGTTGAACAGCAGCGTGCGGCTGGCGTTGGTGGCGTCGGTGGCGTGAGCCCTTCCCGCGGTGAGCCGCCAGATCAGAAACGTGTCGATGGTTCCGCACGCGAGTTCGCCCCGTGCGGCTCGCGCCGCGAGTTCAGAATCGCGGGCGAACAGCCAGTGCAGTTTCGTACCGGAGAAATAGGGATCGAGGACGAGGCCGGTTTTGGCGGCCAGTGCGGGCTGGTCCGCCGCCCGGGTGCGGCAAAAGTCGGTGGTGCGGCGGTCCTGCCAAACGATCGCGCGGTGAACGGGTCGGCCGGTGGCGCGGTCCCACACGACGACCGTTTCGCGCTGGTTGGTGATGCCGACCGCCGCGACGCTCTTGGGATCGTGCCCGGCCTTCGCGAGCGCCTCGCGCACGGTCCGCGCGACCGAATACCAGATGTCTTCGGGCTCGTGCTCGACCCAGCCGTCATGCGGGTAGTGCTGCTCGATCTCCTGTTGCGCGGCCCCCAGAACCGCGAACGTTGAGGCGTCGTACACGACGGCGCGCGAGCTGGTGGTCCCCTGGTCGATGCTGAGCAAAACGGGAAAGGTCACGTCACGAACTCCGGCAGGGAGAATCACGGTGAGAGAAACACACGAGCCATCGCCGCGTATTCGGTGCCGTCGGCCTTAGTGCCGCCCCATCACGGCGAACACCTGCGCGAGCCGCCGCTTGACGATACCGCTCCCGAGCACCCGTCCGGGCCAACCCAAGGGTACGCGGTACTCGATGCGGTCTTCGAGGAACGAGTGGTCCGGGCCGTTCGGGATGAACTCGTGGTTGTGGTTGAAGGTCGCGAACGGCCCCTCGAGCTGCCGGTCGCGGAACCCAAGTCCCGGGCGGAAGTCGTAGGACTCGGCGAGCCACGTGCCGCTAACCGGTCCGACGACGTTGGTGCGCAGGGTGACGCGGAACCCCTCCGTACCGAACGCCCCTTCCTGCGTCACGACCCGCGTATCCTCCCAGGGCGGCGCGAGCCGCCGGAACGCGAGCGGGCGGGCGTGCCAGGCGTACAGTTCGTCGGCCGACACGGGCATCGGCGAACGCAGGGTGAACACGTCATCGGGCATGAGCGGACCTCAAGTTCGGCGCGGCCAGTTGGTGAACCGCAACAGGCGCGCCGGCCACCACCGAGCACCGGCCCACGTCGTCGCAAGTCGGTCATTCCAGCTCATTTGTCCCTCACGGTTCCGAGCCGAAGCTCGGATTCGAGCGCGGGAAATATCAACTCGCTCGTAAAATGCGAATGCAAAGCTAAACACGGCAACGTGTTGCATCTCATTTCCTGATTAATACTGGGGCCACGTTCCGAGTGTTGAAGCGTGGAATTCGTGGTAGCGGGCACCCAGCGAATTGCCAGTCCGCGGCCCGCCCACCGGCAGCGAATGTCCCGTCAGCCCCCCATCAGTGCCCCCGTTGCTTGCGGATGGTGACACGCCGTATACTCCGCTACGTCCCCGGTGGATTCAGCCGCTCATCGCACAAACTCCGCCGAAATCATCGGGCATTCGGGCTGTCCAAGGGTGCGGTTGCGACCGGTCGCGGCCTCACATCAAGCCGCTTCATGCACCGGATGCTGATACCGCCGTTGCCGCGACGCGCTGCCCCATTCGGCAGATGGCACCGCGGGCGGCGCGTCACGTGACTGGGGGTATCGACTCGAGTTAACTTTTGCCCAGTACCAAGTCTACCACCCAGCACCCGCGGACGTGCGGCCCCGGCCCGCGGCAGTGCGCAAGAACGATCTTGCTGTCGCACCCGGCGTCTTGAAGGGCGTCGGCAAGAATCGGCATCGCGCTGAAGTCGCGCGAGTGGTACATCTCGCGCGATAGGGCCACCGCGGTGTCGGTGATCCATTCCGGGGAGAGCGCAGCCGGGTTGAACAGGTCACCGAAGATGTCGCGCAGCAAACCGACCTGGGCGCGCCGCTCCTCGAGCGGACCGCTCCAAGAGGCCTGAGAAAGCGCTTCGACCGCCCCGACGATTTGGGTCAGCGTCATCAAGGGGTTTGAGACATCCGATGACGCTCCAGCCAGATGGATCAGCCGGTCGTCGCGTTCCGCAACCGCGTCTTCGAACGCTTCTTCGGCCGCGGCCGAGAGCCGATCGAGTTCGCGTTCCGGCAGCGAATCATCGGCGTACCGTTCAGACGCCTCGATCGCTTCGCGGCACCGCCGGTCTTCGATCTCGTCCCAAAGCCGGCGACAGGCCGCACATCCGAACAATCGGATTTTCCGTCCGGTCACGACTTCGGACATCGCCCCGTGCAGCATGAAGCGACGGTCTTCACACGCCAGCCACTCGGCTTCCGTCATCGCGTCACCCCGGATGACTCATCTTGCTCGCCTCAATCCCACACATATCGTTCGTCCCATTCCTGTTCGTGCCGGGTCAGGAACTCGCGGTACTCGTCCTGGTAGTTCTGCTTGCGGTGGTGCTCCTCCTGGCGTCCGATGTAGGCCCGCACCGCCTCGACGTTCGACTTGCTGACCGCGAACGCCCCGTACCCGGCCTGCCACGCGAACCGCACCGCGGGGAACGTCTCATGAACCCACGCGGACGGGGCCGCCTTCAGGTCGCGGACCAAATCAGCAACGCACCCGCCCCCCGCACCGACCAAGCGACACGAGCAGGTGGATGTGATCGACGCCCCCGCCGACCGCGATGAGCGGCGCTTCGGCGATCCGGGCTGCACCGAAGTAGCTGTGAAGCCGTGGGGCCAGGTCTGGGGTGATGAGGGGTCCGCGGAAATCCGCATGCTTGAGGTGGTCCCACCCACCCGTGTCCCACGGGTTGAGATCCGGAGCTGGCCCCGGCAACCGTTCGACCTCGATCCCTCGACCCTCGGGGCTGTGCAAGAAGTCCATCACGAGCGCACGCCGATGAATCGGCGAGCCGTCCCAAATCACACACAACCGCGATCCCGCGTGACGTACCACGTGCCGCAAGAATTCCAAACTTGCCGCTCCCATCTGACAGGTCAAAGGTGTGCTTCGGGCTGAAACAGCGCACGTTCTCCACAGTTAGCGACAGGATGCGTGCCGGCAGGCGCTCGGGATCGGCTCCAGACGACGGGGCACCGTTGGTCGGTGGCTTCGGAGAGGTGCTTTCTGCCGAGCCATATTCGTGCGGGTGCTGAAAGAATTCGGGGGCGCGACGGCATTCACTTTACCGCGGCGCCACAGGGGCGTCGAGTTGGCAGGCGGCGGGATTCCTTCGGCAAACGTTTGACTTCGATCCCTCGTTTTGGCATGCTGGCTTTTATTGCGGGTTTCACTTTCCATCCGTCCGGTAGCCAATTAAAATCTCCGCGGGTTTGGTCGGCCCGCGCCCGGGATCGCCATGTCTCCGCCGGGCTCGCGATTCGCGGCGCGCCCACTGCCTTCAGGGTCACACCGAATGCCCGAACCACCTCGCACCGGTGACGCCGTCCTCGAACTCGTGCGGCGCGCCGAGATCACGGACGACGACGCACTCAGCGGGTTCGTCAGCCGGTCCGGGCCGCTGCCCCCCACCGCCTCCGACACCGCGACGCGGTTGGTACAAGCGGGCATCCTGACCCCGTTCCAGGCAAAGCTCATCCTCCAGGGCAAGCACAAGGGCTTCAGGCTGGGGCCGTACCGCATCCTGAACCAGATCGGCGCCGGCGGCATGGGAACCGTGTTCCTCGCCGAGCACGCCGCCCTCCGCCGTAAGGTCGCGCTCAAGGTGCTGCCGGGGCGTCAGGCCCTCGACCCCGTCAACGTGGCGCGGTTCTACCGCGAGGCCCGCGCCGCCGCCACCCTCGACCACCCGAACATCGTTCACGCCTACGACGTCGCCTGCGACAAGGGCACCCATTTCCTCGTACTCGAGTACATCGACGGCGAGACCCTCGACCGCACCCTTACGGCGCGGGGGCGGTTGCCCGTCGGCGAGGCGGTCAGTTACGCCGTGCAGGCCGCGGCCGGGCTCCAGCACGCGCACGACAAGGGCGTCGCCCACCGCGACATCAAGCCCGCGAACCTGCTCGTCGGAGGCGACGGCATCGTGAAGGTGCTGGACCTCGGCCTCGCAGAGTTCTTTGAGGAATCGGGAACGAAGCTGGCCCGCAACAGCGGGTTGCTGGCGACCACGGACTACGCGGCCCCCGAGCAGCTCCGCAATTGCGAGAGCGCGGATCATCGGGCCGACATCTACAACCTCGGCGCTACCCTCTATCACTTGCTGACCGGCCGACCGCCGTTCGCCGGAACGACCGCGGCCAAGATGATCGCGCACCAGCTCACGCCGGTAATCCCGCCGTGCGAGCTGCGCGACGAGATCCCCGAAGCGCTGTCCGACATCGTCGAAGTCATGCTCGCCAAGGAGCCCAGGGACCGTTACACGACCGCCAGCGAGGCGGTGCAGGCGCTGCTGCCGTTCGTGAACGTCCCGGACCGGCACGGGCAGTCGTCCGGAAAGCTGCCCCCGCTAGCGGCGGCGGCGGTGCAGGAAAGCACCGGCGGGCTTGATGTGGGGCCGATCCGCGAAGCGGCTGCAGCGGCCGAAGCGCTGGCGCGGGCGCAACGCACCGCACGGCTGGCGGTCACGGGGATGATCGCGGGGGTGCTTTTCGGGCTGGTGTGGCTCGCGGTCGCGGTCGTGATCTACTTGGCCAAGTAGTTTCGTGTCCGGGCGCGCGAAACGGCAAACGGTCAGAGCTGGGGTGGCTCTGACCGTTTGCCGTTTCGCGCGCCCGGACACGAAAACTAGTTCGGTTCCGGGGCGAACCACTTCGTCAGCCAGTACTCACGACTGTACTCGCCCGCTGGCTGGAAGGCCGACGGCGGCAGCTTGTCGAACGCTTCCCTCATCCGATCCCGGGTTGCCGCCATGCTCACCGGGTCGTTGTTTTGCTTGAAGGCGTGGTACATCAGGCTCAAGATGATAAGCTCGTCGACCGTGCCCTTGTGCTGATCCAGCAGCCGGCCGGCCTCCCCCAAGAGATCGTTCGGCTTGCCCATCTGCTGATACGCCTTCAGGATTCGGAGCGATGCCTGGAGCCGCAGCCACTGCTCGCCATCCTTCAGCTTTGTGTTCCGCTGCTCGGCCCGGTTGCAATCGGCCACGATCTGTTTGAACGCGGCCACCGCCTCCTCACGCCACTTCGCCGCGTCCGCGGGCTCCGTGCCCGGCGCCTCGGCCTTCTGCAACAAGCACACGCCCAGGAGCAGCCGTGCCAGCGGCGCCTCGGGGCCGTTCGGGTAGACGCTCAGTTGCGTCCGCACGCGCGCCTCGGCGTCGTTGAAGTTTTTTTGCTGTATCAGGTCGTTGGCCAGTTCGGTGAGCGCCCGCTCGTGGTACTCGCGCTCGGCCGGGGACACGTTCTGCTGCTTCGCGATCTGCTCGAACAGCGCACGCCCCATGGGCACCAGCCCCTTGTGCCCCGAGTCCACGAACTGGCGCGCCAGGCGGTACCGCGTGGCGGTGGACGCGTACCCCTCGGTGGCCATCACCTCGTTGAACACGCGCAACACCCCGTCGGTCTGCTTCGCGGCGAGCATCGCGTCGGCCAGTTCCAGCCACACCGGGCCGATGAGTTGCGCGGGGATGTTCGGGAGCTTCACCGCCTCCTGCAACCGCTGCACTGCTGCCCCCGGGTCGTTGGCGCGGCGGTACAGTTCCGAGGCCCGGCGCAGCAATTCCAGTTTTCCGTCGGTACCGGGCTGAAACGCGACCAGTGCCGCGTACTCATCGGCCGCGGCTTTCAATTTCGGCCCCGCTTCGGTCGGGGTCTGGGACTTCATAATCGCCGTGCCCCACGCGGCCAGCACGTCGGCCCGCTTCTCACGCTCGCGGCCCGCCGCCGCCACCGCGGCGTACGCGTCCGCGACCGTCAGCGCGGGCTCGAACGCGCCGTCCGTGAGCAGCGTGGTGACCGCAAGCTCGAACGCGGCCTGCACCTCAGCAACCGCCACGAACTCGTTCCTGAAGTCCGCGGCGCTCTTGGAACCCTTGACGGCGTCTGTGAGCAGCGGCACTGCGGCCTTATGCCGGTTCTGATCCTGGGACCGGAGGTGCAGTTCGGCCAACTGAACCGCCGCGGCGACGGCCTCCTCACCAGTGCCCTTCACGGCTTCTTCGAACAACTTCGCGGCGGCGTCGGGCTCGCGCAACCGCATCTTGCACACGCCAAGGTCGTAGGCCGACCCCACGCGGTACGCGGGCGGCAGCCCGGGCGCGGCGCGGAGCGCGTCCAGTTCTTTCGTCGCCCCGACGTAATCGCCCTCGGCCATCAGCACGCGGGCCATCTCCGCTTTCGCGGGCGCAAATACATCGACGGGTGCGTCCGCGCCGATCTGCCCGAGCCACTTGCGGGCGTGCTCGTATTCCTTTGTGAGGAGGAAGATGGCCGCCAGTTTGAGCCGGGCGCGGGCGAGTGACGCGGCGGGCGTGACCGGACCCGCAGACCGCACGTAGTCGTTCAACGCGACTTTCGCGCCCGCTAGGTCGGGCGGGTTTTGGCGCAGGGCCAGGTCCGCAATGAGGCGCTTGGTGTCGCCCCCCTCTTCGCCCGGCGGGGGAGCGTTCAGTACGGTGGTGAGGAGCGCGAGGTCGGCCGCCGGTGCGTCCGCCGGCAGCCCGACCGCGGCCCGCACTTTTGCCTTGCGGAACGACAGCCGCGGGGCGTCGTTCGGGTCACGAATCTGGTTCTCATCCACCCGCTCGAAGTGCTGGCGGGCGAGCGTCCAGTACCCCCGCGACTCGTCCAGCGCGGGGGTGATCTCGGCGAGCCGAACGTACCCACTGCCCAGGTGGAACCGGGCGAGCGGAGCGTGTTCGGGGAAGGTGTCGATTTCGGTCGCCACCCTGGTGAGGTTGGCTTTCAGCTCCTCAGGATCGGGGGCGTGCTTCTCGTAGCTGCCCCGGAGCGCGTCGACGGAACGCCGGAACGCGGACGCGGGGTCACTCTGCCCGGCCGGGAGCCACCCCTGCCACGCGGACACGAACACGCCAACGCCGATCAGCAGCACCGGCAACTGCCACAGGTGCGTCGTGGGGTCGGCGGCCGGCGTTTGAGCACCCCCTCCCCGCGGCGCGGGGCCAAGGGCGCCGCCGGGGGCGGGCGAAGGCGGGGCCGTGTCCGTGGCCATAGGCGTGTTCCGGTTGGTAATCGCGAGAACCCGAACCGAGAGTAGACCCGCCCCGGCCGGACCGCGTCAAGGCCAACCGCGGCGGCTACGCTTTCGCCTTCCGAAGTCGTGCCCAGTACCCGCCGTCGGACGGCCGCCCCGGGACCGAGTGGTGCTCCGCTTCGAGCGTCAGCCCGCGCATCCCGCGTAGCACCGCTTTCACGACCCCCTCGTTCTCATCGGGCTCGATGCTGCACGTGGAGTACACCACCGCGCCGCCGGGCTTGACGCGATCGGCCGCGAGGATCAGCAGTCGCGTCTGAAGGCGGATGAGGTACTCGAATTCGTTGGGTTTGAGACGCCACCGTACCTCCGGGCGGCGCCCGATCACGCCCGTGTTGCTGCACGGCACATCCACCAAGGCGGCGTCGAACGGTCCCGCGGGGAACTCCTCGTTATCCTTCAGCAGAACGGTTTCGATGCCCGTGAGCCGCATCCGCTGTGCGAGGGCGGCGACCGTTTCGAGCCGCTTCGGGTCGATGTCGCACGCGGTCACGTGCCCGCGGCCGTCCATCAGTTCCATCAGGTGCGTGGTCTTCCCGCCCGGCGCGGCGCAGGCGTCCAGAACCCGCATCCCGGGCTGGACACCCAGCGCGGACGCTACCAACATCGACGAATGGTCCTGCACCGCGAAGTCGCCTTCGGCGTACCCGGGCAGGTCGCGGATGCTGTGGTGCTGCGGGAACCGCAGCGACTGCGGGTGCTCGCCGGCTTCCGCCTCGATCGTTTGCGCCGCGAGCTGGATGCGGTAGCTCTCGCGGCTCGCGCGCAGCTTGTTCACTCGCACCCACAGTGGCGGTGCAGCATTGAACCAAAACCCCAAGCGGACGCACTCGTCGGCACCGTACCGCTTCAACCAGCGGTTCGCGAGCCACTGTGGGAACGAGAACGCCGCGGCGAAGTATGGTGCCGGATCGGTTACGGGGTCGGGGAGAACGGGTTTGGTGAGTCGGCGGTAAGAACCTCTCCCCCCGGCCCTTTCCAAGTGCGTCGGGGCGCTTTCGACCAGCGCGAACGGCACCGCAGCGGCCCCAGGCGCGTCCGTGAACTCGTCGGTGGTCAGCTCCGCGATCCGGCGCAACACACCGTTGACGAACCCTTTTGCTTTCGGCGCGCCGACGTGCTCCGCGAGTTCGACCGTCTCGTGAACGGCCGCGTGCTTCGGAACGTGTGTGAGAAACGTAAGCTGGAACGCCCCGAGACGCAGCAAATCCCAAACGCGGTCCTGAACCGCGTGCGTCGGCAGGTGGATGAACGGTTTGAGCAGCGCGTCCAGGGTGCCGCCCCGGCGGATCACCCCGAACACCAGTTGCGTAACGAACCGACGATCCTGCGGAGAGAGGTTCGCGGCGTTAACGGCGTCGTCCACGAGTTCGGCGGCGAACCCGTCGCGCGACCGGGACCGGTTCAGCACATCGGCCGCGACCTGTCGTGCGGTGATACTCATGACAGCACTTCCGGTCCGAACCGCATACCTTCGACGATCGGATAACCACGAAGGAACTCCTCCGCGGTCATTTTCTTCTTCCCCGCGGGTTGGAGCTCCAGAAGCTGAAGAACGGTGTGGTGCCCGCCGCATTCGACGTACAATTCATTCTGTCCGTTCAGCACCTGCGGTGTTCCCTTCGGGGGCCCGGGGCTCCACGCGCCGCCGACAAGAGAGGCGCCCACTTTGCTCACGATCACCCGCATCGGCTCCTTACCGGGGCGGTGCAGGAACGTGTACGCGGTCGGCCACGGCTGCATCGCGCGCACGAACCGTTCGACGTAGCCCGCCGGCTTCGTCCAGTCGATGAGCCCGAACTCCTTCTTGATCTTCGGCGCCTTCGTTACCAGCGCTGGGTCTTGCTTCGCCCCCTCGACCGGGCCGCCCGCGGCGTACTTCTGCGTGGCCTCGACCGCCATCCCTGCGCCGAGGGTTGCGAGGCGAGCTTCCAGCGTGCCGGTGGTATCAGTGGGGAGAATGTCGAGCGATTCCTGAAGGACCATGTCGCCGGAGTCGAGCCCGGGCGTCACCTTGATGATGGTCACGCCGGTTCGGGCTTCGCCCGCGAGGATCGCGTAGGCGACGGGCGCGGCCCCGCGGTACTTCGGCAGCAGCGAGGCGTGAACGTTGATGATGCCGCGCGTCGGTGCGTTGATGACGTCCTTCGACAGGATCTGCCCGTAAGCCGCAACCACGAGCAGGTCGGGCGCCATCGCCTGAAGTTGTGCCAGCCCTTCCGGTGTGTTGATGCTCTCGGGTTGGGCAACCGGAATGCTCGCCGCGCGGGCGATGTTCGCCATACCCTTGCCGGTCTGGCGCGTGCTGCCGCGCTTGTTGCCGGTGTCGCGCTCCGGTTGCGTCACCAGCCCCACCACGTCCGCACCGAACGCCGCGATCAGCGCCTCGAACGTCGGCTCGGCGAACGTACCCGTCCCCATCATCACGATGCGCATGAAGTTGTCGGTTCTCGGCGGGCGGGGCCAGTCAGCGGAGCGAGTGCCCGGTGCTGTCAGCGCTGACTGATAGCTGACAACCGATTACAGGCCGAACTTCACAGCGCCTGGGCCATGTCCGCGGGCAGATCGCCCTTCTTCTTGTCTTTCTCGAAGTCGGCGATGAACTTTTCTAGATCCCTCTGGCTGCGCGACAGACCGAGCGACCCCATCTTGTCAATGAACAGCGTGCCCTGAAGGTGATCGATCTCGTGCTGCCACACACGGGCCGCAAGGTCGTGCGCCGTTGCCTGAACCAACTCGCCCTTCAGGTTGTAGAACTTGACCGTCACGGTCTTGTACCGGCGCACGTTCTGGTACAGCCCGGGGAAGCTCAAGCACCCCTCGCGGTCGTTGACGGTGGCGCCCTTCGACTCCACGATCACCGGGTTGATCGCGACGATCTCCTGCTCCGGCTGATCGGCCTCGCCCAGCGGGTTCAGCACGATCATTTGGTAATCAAGCGTGACCTGTGGCGCGGCCAGTCCAAGGCCCTCGCTCCGGTACATCAGCTCGACCATCTGCGCCGCGGCCTTCTGGATGTCCGCGTCGATGGCGGTTACCGGTTTGGCTTTCACCCGCAGCGCCGGGTGCGGGTACCTCACGATCTTCATTTCACCTGCTCGTGGAGCTTCGATTCTCGGGATGTTAAATCTGATTATAGCAGAAGCTGTTCGGGGGGCGGGGCGCCGGAAAATGACCGCAGGAAGCCCCCTGGAGCGAAAACAGGCGACCCGCCTCACTCTTTTTCCGGCGATACGATTTTCAACCCAATAATACAGCCGATCAGCCCGGCCAGAAAGAACAGCCGCCAGAACGTGGCAGGGTCTTTGAACCACACGATCCCGATGAGCGCGGTACCCGCCGCACCGATGCCGGTCCACACGGCGTAGGCCGTGCCGAGCGAGATCTTCTGAGCCGCCAGCGTGAGCAACCCGAAGCTGACGATCGACAGCAGCACGAATGCGAGCGCCCAGCCGAGCTTGGTTAGCCCTTCAGAGAGCTTTAAGCAGGTGGTGAACCCGCACTCGCAGCAGCCCGCGAGGATCAGATAGAGCCAGTGCATGGTTTGGCCGCGTGTGTCGTCGGCGCCTCGTTTCGGCGCCGGTTCGCCCTGGAGGCTCGGAAATCATGCCGCGGCCACGGCGGCCGGTTCGGGAACGGCGGTCGCAACCGCCAAGGCGGCGAGTGCGTCGAGCAACCCATCGATCTGTGCCGGCGCGTGGTTCGCGTTGACCTGCATCCGCAGGACCCCGTGCCCGTGCGGTACCGCCGGGAACACGACGGACTGTGCGTAATAGCCGTGTTCGTACAGGAACCGCCCGGCCTTAAGGGTCGCTTCCTCGCCGCCGATCAGCACGGACACGATCGGCACCAACCCACCCAGTACAGTGAACCCTCTTCGCGCGGCGCCCTGCGCGAGCTTCCGCACGTTCGCGTCGAGTCTGGCCCGCAGCGCCGGGTACTCGGGCGACATCAGAATGTCAACGACGGCGCAAACCGCTTCGAGATACGGCGGCGGCACAGGGCCGCCGAAAATGAGCGAGTTCGATCGCAGCTTGAGCACGTCAACAGCCGCATGGGAACCGGCGACGAACCCGCCCAGACACGAGAACCCCTTCGATAGCGAGCCCACCGTCAGCACGTTGTCGTAGTGCCCGAGCGAGGCCAGCACCGTACCGCGGCCGTGCTCGCCGAGCACCCCGCTCGCGTGCGCGTCGTCCACATACAGGCACGCGTTGTGCGCCCGGCAGATGCGGTCGAACTCCTGAAGCGGCGGGAGTTCGCCGCTCATGCTGTACACGCCGTCCACCGCCACCACCGCGTGCCGGAACGGCTGCAAGCCCCGGAGCGTTTCTTCGAGTGCCGCGGGCGAGTTGTGCTCGAACTTTGCCGTGCGCACCCCTCGAGCCTTCGCGAGCTTCAACCCCTCGTCAATGGAGTTGTGCGCGAACTGGTCCGCGACCAACACGTCCTGCCGGGTGACGAGCGCCGGCAGAGCCCCCACGTTCGCGAGCGTGACGGACGGGTAGATGAGCGCCGCCTCGGTCCCGAGCCACTCGGCGAGTTTGCGCTCGGCACGGACGTTCGGTTCAGCACTGGAAAACGCGCGCGAAGTGCCGTTGTGTGTGCCCCAGGTCCGCAACCCCCGTTCGAGGGCCGCACACACGCGCAGGTCTTGGTCCAGGCCCAGGAAGCTGTCGGAGCCGAAGTTGGTGACCCACCGCCCGCCGAGCTTGATCGTGCGGTCGGGGTTCACGGCCTCGACCGTCAGATCCTTCATCAGGAGGTCGGGGTAGTCGTCGAACATGCGGCGGAAGAACCGGGTCATTCCGGTCCCCGCGAGCGATCCCACGAGCCGATCGAGCGGCGCGGACGTCATAGAGCCTCGACGGATTAGGCGGCTGGCAACAGGCTTGATCGGCCACGCGGGCCGTGCGGGTTGAGCAATTTGTGCGGCCCGGCCCCATTGGGCGGACGGTGCTGGAACTCGGGCTTGCGCTTGTTAGATTGGGAGAAGTGGAGAAAAGGAGCGGCAAAACGTGACGTGTCCGCGACCGGGGACATGAGCCCCCGGTTTGCCAGAAAACGCGCTCAACGAGACTTCTTCGGTTTCGGCTCGGCCTTCTCTTTGTCTTTGTCGGCCTTCTTCGACAGGAGTTCGATCCCGGTGGGGCAGTCGCCCTTGAGCACACACTGGCCGCACAGCGGGGTCTTCTCGATGCAGGTCTCCTTCGCGTGGAGGCTCATCAGCTCCGTGAACTCCTCGCCGCGGGCCTTCGGGATCACGTGCTCGATGCCGCCGCGGAGCGACTCCATGTCCTCGGCCTCGGCCTCCTCGACCACGTTGAGCCGCCGCAGCACGCGGAAGGTCGGTCCGTCCAGGGGAATCGCGTGCCCGCCGAGGGACCGCTGGACCACCCACGCCACCGCGAAGTCGTTCACCCGCTTGAACCGCTCGATCTGCTTCGCGGCCTGTTTGAGCCCCTTCGTTTCGAGGTCCTTGGCGTTGAAGTAGCGGGAGATCTGCTTGGCCGCGTTCTTGAGCCCCTTCTTCTCCATGTCGCCGAGGTCGTAGGAGTAGTTCATCTCGAACACGGCGTGCAGCACGCCGATGATCCACCCCGCGCGCGGCCCCGGGTTGGGCAGCGGCCGCAGCGCGTCGGCGACCTCCTGAACGGTGCTGACGCGGATCTCGTTCCAGTCCACGAAGACCTTCCGGATGCGCGCGTAGGCCTCCTCCGCGTCCTCGGTGGTGCTGCCCTCTCGGCAGATGGCGAAAATGAGCTCTTCGAGCAACTGGCGCGGCTCGCCCGGCTCGGGGGCGGGGAGCGGGTACCTCTTCTTGAGGGCGGCCTGCGCCTGCGTCAGGAGTTGCTGCTTGTTCGTGATGGCCGGCATGCGGTGGGACTCCGGTTCCGTTGGCGTTCGCCCGTGGGGGTGGCTACGAAGCGGGCGCGGCCCGCACCGCGGCTACGGTTTCGGGCGGTCCGTCGTTCCTTCGGCGGCTTCGGTCGTTTGTCCGTGTTCGGCTTCGTCCGTCGGTTCGGGATCGCTCTCGGGCGTGTCGGTCCCCGGCTCACCTTCGGGGGCCGGGTTAGCCGCGCCGCGGTCGGCTTCGAGCCGCTCGTTCTCCTCGCGGATGATCCGGGCGATCTCGATGCTCTTCTTCACCCCCTCGTCCAGGATGAACGTGACGTGTGGGACGTACCGCGACGTGAGCCGGTCGGCGATCTTCGTCTGCACGTAGGCCGCGGCGCTCTTCAGCCCGTGCATGGTCAGCGACTGCTGCTTCTCGCTCCCCATCACCGAGACGAACACCTTCGCGTGCTGGAGGTCGGCCGACACCTCCGCGCGCGTGACCGTCACGTTCTTGACCCGCGGGTCCTTGATCTCGAACAGGATGGCGTTGGCCGCGGTTTCGCGGACCACCTCCGACACGCGTGCTAACCGGTGCGATTTCATTTTTGTTGTGTCTGGCGTCTGGTGTTTCGTGTTTGGAGAACGGGTTCGGGCGCCGGGATTCATGCCCCGGCCTGATAAAACACCAAAAAACGAACCACCAAACACAGGCTAAACTACTTCCGACCCGACCGTGACCTCGCTACCGAGGTACTCTGCGACCGGGTGGACTCGCAAAGCGTCGGCGACCTTTTGCAACGCGCTTTGAACCGCGGCGGTCTCGAACCCCACCGCGGCGAACGCGAGCGTAACTAATTTTACGTCGTCGTGCGTGTCCACCTCCGCAGCGGAGACGTTGAACGCCGCCCGCATCCGGTCGAGGACGCTGCGCACGACCTGTCGCTTATCCTTCAGCGTCCGGCTGTCGCGCACGAGCAGCCGGACCGATAACGAGCCGATGACCATCTTATGGTAATCCGGAGTGCGGAATTCGGAACACGGAATCGAAGACAATAAAGCTGTTGTGCCTCTTAGTCTTTAATTCCGCGTTCCGGATTCCGCGATCCGAATCGGTTACAGGGTACGGGCACGGACCTCGATCTTGAACGCCTCGATCACGTCGTCGACACGGATGTCGTCGAAGTTGGAGACCTTCAGACCGCACTCGAAGCCCTCGCGGACCTCCTTGGCGTCGTCCTTGAACCGCTTGAGGCTGTCGAGGCCGACCACCTTGTCGGCGGGCGGGAACACCACGACGCCGCTGCGGATGATCCGCACCCGCGCGGACCGTTCGAGCACACCGCTGGTGACGTAGCACCCGGCGATGGTGCCCACCTTGCCCACCTTGAAGGTCTGGCGGACCACCGCACGGCCCAGGTGAACCACTTCCTCGATCGGCTTGAGACGGCCTTCCATCGCCGCCTTCACGTCGTCCACGAGGTTGTAGATGATCTGGTACTCGCGGAGGCTGACCCCCTGCTCGTCGGCGAGCCGCAGGGCGGCGTCGTCGGCGGTCACGTTGAACCCGATGACGAGCGTGTCGTCGGGGCTGATACGGGCGAGCTGGACGTCCGACTCGGTGATGGCCCCGATGCCGGCGTGCAGCACCCGGGTGGTCACCTCTTCGTGGGTGAGCTTCTCCAGCTCCTTCTTGATCGCCTCCACCGAGCCGCGGGCCTCGGCCTTGAGGATGATCTTCAGCTCCGTGACCTTCAGCTTGCTCTTGGCCGCGGTCAGCGAGTCCAGGTCCTTGACCGCCTGGAACCGGTTGAGCGACGCCTCGCGGTCCTTCTTCTCACGGGCCTCGGCGATCTTCGCCGCGGTCGTGAGCTCGTCCACCGCGTAGAACGGGTCGTCGGCGTTGGGCACGCCGCCCAGGCCGGTGATGCGAACGGGGGTGCTGGGGCCGGCCTCCTCGATCGCGACCCCGTGGTCGTTGTACATCGTGCGGACGCGGCCGTAGTTCGCACCGCACAGCACGATGTCGCCCGGGCGGAGGGTGCCCTGCTGCACCAGCACGGTCGCGTTCACGCCCTCGCCGGCGGTCATGTACCCTTCGAGGCAGGTGCCGAACGCCGGGCGGTCCGGGTCGGCCTTGAGCTCGTCCGCGAGGTTGAACTCCGCCTCGAGCGAGATCGCGGTGAGCAGGTCGTCGATGCCCTGGCCGGTGAGGGCGCTGGTCTCGACGAACTGGATGTCACCGCCCATGTTGTCCGGCAGCAGGTTCAGGTTGTAGAGCTGCCGCTTGGTGCGCTCGACGTTCGCGTTCGGCGCGTCAACCTTGTTGATCGCGACGATGATGCGCACGTCCGCGGCCTTGGCGTGGTTGACCGCCTCTTCGGTCTGCGGCATCACGCCGTCGGTGGCGGCCACCACGATGACCGCGATGTCGGTGACGTTGGCGCCGCGGGCGCGCATCTTGGTGAACGCCTCGTGGCCGGGCGTGTCGAGGAACGTGATCTGCTTCTCGAGCAGCTCCTCATTCGGGTCGTCGGGGTTGAGCACCTTGTGGGTGACCGACCACGCGCGGATCACCTGCGTGATCCCGCCCACCTCGCCGGCCGCGACGTTCGACTTCCGGATCTTGTCGAGCAGCGACGTCTTGCCGTGGTCGACGTGGCCCATGATGGTGACCACCGGCGGCCGCGGGCGCAGCTTCTCGGGGTCCACGTTCTCCATCATCTGCTCGAACTCTTCGATCAGCTCCTCTTCGGCCGTCTTCTGCCGCTTGATCACCAGCTCGATGTTGTTGTCGACGGCGATCATGGCGGCCGTGTCGAACTCCACCGGCGAGTTGTTGCCGTAGAGCTGGTTGGTCTCCTTCATGAGGCGCTTGATGAGTTCGCCCGCCTTCACCCCCGTCGCCTCGGAGAGGCTACGCACGGTGATGGGCAGGGTGATCTCGATCTTGCCCTCTTTCTTGACCGGCGCGACCTTGCCGCGCATGGCCTTGCGCATGAGCGCGGCCCGCGGCCCGCGGCGGGAGCCCCACTGCTGCTCCACGATCTCGACGCCGCCCGGTCCGAGCACGACCGACCCGCGGTCCACGCGGGGGCCGCCGGACGAGCGCCCCCGGTCGCCGCCGCCGGTGCGGCCCTTGTGCCGGGAGTCGCGGCCGATGACGCCGGTCTTCTTCTTTTCGTCTTCTTCTTCGTCACCGCCGACCGGGCGCGGCGCGCCCGGGGCCGGTGCGCCGCCGGTGCGGGCGGGACCGCCCGGACGGGGCGGATCGCCGGGCCGGCCCGGCGCCCCAGGCGCCGGCGCGGACGGGGTCTTGGCGACCTCGTTGATCGACAGCCGCTGCCCGCGGGCGCTGGCCGCGCGGAGCCGCTCGATCATCTCCGGGGTGAGCTTCACCGATTGGCCGGGGCCGCCCGGCTTGGCCGGGCCGCCGGGACCGGAGCGGTTCTGAGCCCCTGGCCCGCCTTGTCCCGCTCCCGTGCGCGGCGCCCCGGGACCGCCCGGACCGCCAGCCCCACCAGGACCAGGGGGACGCGGCCCGGGTGAGCCGGTGGCGCCGGACGGCGGCCGCTGGCCGCTCGGCGGCGGCGCCTGCCCCACCGACGTGCGCGACGGGGCGATGTGCTTCGGCGGCGGCGGCGCCGGGGCGCGGCTCAGCACGCTGGGCCGCTGCGGCTGGCCGAGGTTCGTCGGGATGATGTTCTTCGGCGGCCCCGGGGGCGCGGGCGGGGGCGTCGGACGGGCCGGCGGCTGTTGGGCCGCAGCGGCCGGTGCGTTGGGCTTCGGAGCGGCGGGCGCGGGCGGAGCCGCAGGAGCGGTCCGAGTCGGCGCCGCAGGCGCCGGCTTCGCTTCGGCCGTGGGGGCCGGTTTCGTTTCTGCCGCGACTGTCGGCTTTGCTTCGGCCGCGACGGGTGCAGGTTCTGCAACCGGTGCGGGTGCCGCGGCGGGAGTCACCGGGGTAGCCGGTGTGGTAGCGACCGGGGCAGCGGGAGCCGCCGCAACGGTAGTCGGAGTGGTAGTCGCCGGGGCAGCGGGAGCCGGGGGCGCCGCCGGTGTCGGTGCCGGTCGCGGGGCGCTGAGGTTCGCGGGGCGGCCCTGGTTCAGGTTCCGCATGCCGCTCCCGCCCAGCGACGGGATCACGTTCTTCGGGGGCGCGGGCGGCGCGACCGGTTGTGGCGCAGCGGGGGCCGGCGCCGGCTTGGGCGCTTCGGCGACGACCGCCGGGGCCGGCTTCACTTCCGCCGCAGCGGGAGCGGGCGCCGGCTTGGGCGCTTCGGCGACGACCGCCGGGACCGGGGCAGGCGCTGCGGCCGGCGCGGGCGCAACAGGGGCGGGAGCCGCGGCCGGGGCTTGCACAGCCGGTGCGGGCGGTTCGGCCGGTTTGACCGCCGGCTTCGGAAGCGGTTTCGGAATCGCAGGAATGGGCTTGGCCAGTGGAGGAATGACGTTCTTCGGCGGCGCGTTCGGGGCCGGCGCGGGCGCGGGGCCGGTTTTCGGCCCCTTCTTGACGCGCTCTTTCAGCGCGTCCGCCTGCTCCGGCTCCAGGCCGTTGAGCTGGTTCTTGATGTCGGCGAACCCGAGTTCCTTGCAGTAGTCGAGGAGCACTTTGCTCTCGACGTTCAACTCTTTCGCCAGGTTAAACACCCGGACTTTTTTGTCTTTCGTGTCTTTCGACGTCGGATTCGACAAGCGGAACTCCTCTTGGGGGTGCCCCGAGCAACCCCCGAACCGGCCCGCGCGAGCGGGCATACCGGATCGACCGATCGCGCCCCGAATGAGTTATATTCTAATCCCGCCGGCCCCATAGAAAAGGGGGACTCTCGGCGGGATAGCCGGAGGCACGAGAATGAGCGGGTCGGGGCACCGAGCCAAATCCGACCGTCGCATCAACGACTCATACTTCGCTCCCGTTCGTTACTGGCGTCATTCGGCTGGTTTGTCCGCGTCGGAAGGCGCGTCCGCCGAACGATCGGTCACCTCACCAGAGGTAGAGGCCTCGGCCACCACATCGGGTTCGGCCGCGGCATCAATTTCGCCAGATTCCGCACCCGCGGCCACTTCGACCGCTCCGTCGGCCTCTCCCGCCCCGCCGAGCGCGTCGGGGTTGAGCGCGCCTTCGGTCAGCCCGACCTCGGCCGCGGCCTGAGCCTCTTCCTCGGCTCGCGCCTGGGCGTCCGCGTCGGCCTGCTCCTGCAACCGGGCCTCCTTCGCGGCCAGTTCCGCCTGCCGGCGCTCCTCCTCGACGCTCCGCTCCATGACGTCCGCGTACTCTTCCGCGTACATCACCACCTCGTCCGACGCCTCCTTGGACAGGCCGGTGAACTCGGCCAGTCCCTCGTCGTCGGTCATGGTGATGTCGTTGTACGACAGGAACCCCTCTTCAATCAGAGCGTTGGTCAGTTCCGGCGAGGCGTGCGGCAGTTGGCCGAACCAGCGCTCGGCGCGCTCCAGCGCCTCGGCCAGCTCGTCGTGGGTCATGATCTCGATGTCCCAGCCCACGAGCTTGGACGCCAGCCGCACGTTCTGGCCCCGGCGGCCGATCGCCAGCGAGAGTTGGTCGTCGGTCACCAGCACGATGGCCCGCCCCAGCTTGGGGTAGGTGAACACGTCGGAGATCTGGGCCGGCTGGAGCGCGTTGGGGATGAGCACCTGGAGCGCGTCGTTCCAGCGGACGATGTCGATGCGCTCGCCGTTCAGCTCCTCGATCACGTTCTTGATGCGGCTCCCGCGGACGCCCACGCACGCGCCGACCGCGTCCACCTTCATGTCGATGCTGGTGACCGCGACCTTCGACCGGTACCCGGCCTCCCGGGCGACGGCGCGGATGTCGATGATCCGCTCGTCGATCTCCGGGATCTCCTCCTCGAACAGCGCCTTCACGAACTCGGGGTGCGCGCGGGACAGCACGATCTTGACGCGGTTGCCCTGCTTGCGGACCTCCATGATGATCGCCTTGACCCGCTCGCCGACGTGGTGCGTCTCGCCGGGGATCTGCTCGCTCCGCGGCAGCAGGGCCTCCGACTTGCCGAGCGACACAATGGCGGTGCCCGCGTCCACGCGGGTGACGGTGCCGACCAGGAGCTCGTACTTCTTGCCGGTGAACTCGCTGAAAACGGTGTCCGACTCGGCCTCGCGGATCTTCTGGATGATCATCTGCTTGGCCGACTGCGCCGCGATGCGCCCGAGGGTGATCGGGTCCAGCTCCTGGTCGCCGTACTTGGCGACGATGTGGCCGGTGGCCTCGTCGATGCTGACGAACACCCCCTCTTCCACCTGGAAGTGGCGCTCCGCGGCCACCTGGATGGCCGACGAGATGCCCTTGAAGATCACATCCTTGGCGATCTTGCGTTCCTCGTGGAGCTTGTCCACCAGTTCGAGGATGAGCGTCCCGGTGTCTTTCTCTTTCTTGATCGCCATGTCGCTTGACCCTCGGCTCACACCGCGCCGGTAAACGCCGGCACCGGCCCTGGAAGCGCCCACGCCGCGGTTGCCGGGCGACCCGCCCGGTCCGCCGGTGGGCGGTAGGGGACAAGCGACCCGACACCCCGACGCGGGCGGCCCGAAGCCGGTGCATCGTTAGGTGTGGTTGTCGGAGTTATTTTTGCGCACGTCCGGTACAGAAACAAGAGGGCTTGAGGAATTCGGGCTTTTCCGCCCGCGATTCCGGTTCAAAAGCGCGAAAAGACGGGTTGGGCGAATCGCCGGAGCGGATGTGCGATCGTCAATTCTCATAACATCTGGATCAGGGCAGGCTGGCGCTGCTGGTGCGCGACCGTACTACGCTCACCGCCGCCACCGCGATACAAAGACAGAAAGTCGTTGCAAAATGATCGCCGAGGGTGGTTATGTTGACACCTTTTGTATCTCCTTACCACACACTCGCGTTAATATTTGCCGCACTGGGCGGATCTGCGAAATTATTCCCAGGTGTCGCGCCGGTCGTACCGCTGAAGGATTACATCAGCACGTGCGAGGGGATCCGGGCTGTCGCGTTCAGCCCGGACGGGCGGTACTTGGCTGTTGGCGGATACGGCGAACTTCGGAAGAGCGGCGCGTTAACTCTCTGGGACACCCAGTCGCAGAAGCGGGTGGCCGTGTTCGCGGGGCACACGGGACCCGTTCTGACTTGCGCCTTCAGCCCAGACGGCAAGACGCTGGCATCGGGTTCGCGGGATCGGACCATCCGCCTGTGGGACAACCGAACCGGGAAAGAGTTGGCGGTGTTGAAGGACGCGATGGAGAGCATCTCGTCGGTCGCCTTCAGCCCGGACGGAACCGTCGTTGCGGGGGCGGTGTGGCCCTTGCGAGAACTCCCGCGTGGCTCCGAGCTCGATTACACAACACCGGGAGTCGTCCTCTTGTGGGATACGAAGACGTTCAAGGTGCGAGCCAAACTCGAGGGCCACGTGGGGCCGGTGGGAGCTATTGCGTTTAGCCCCGATGGCACAACGCTGGCCGCTGCGAGCGGCAAGTGGGACAAGAAAAAGGATCGCGCGATCAGTGGTGAAGTTCGGTTGTGGGATGTTGCCCGCGCTAAATCGACTGGCGTCATCACCGGTCACACAGACCGAATCGAGGCCTTGGCATACCGACCCGACGGAAAAGCACTAGCAACCGGTAGTGCCCGCTGGACCGATGCTGACGGAGATGACTTGGCGGGCGAGATTAAGCTGTGGGACACGACGAGCAACAAGACCATTGCCACCTCAACCGTACACAAAGGGACCGGTATCTCCTCCCTGTCGTTCAGTATGGACGGGAAGGTGCTCGCGTCTGGTAGCGGGGTTCTAACGGTACCGAGTGATCTCGGGTTTGGGAGCGCCGGTGAACTCGTTTTGCTTCGGACGAATGATCTGAAGGAACTTGGCAAGATTACGGACCTCAGTACAGCTGTTTCTACGGTATTCAACCCTCGGTCCCACACCTTGGCCGCGAGTGACAACGGTCGTGTCCGCATGTGGAAAGTGACCGACAAGTAATAGACTCGTTGCGCATAAGCATTGGTCCCAGCGGCCTCCGGCCACGTGGTCCGAATTACGCCTTATCCGTACACGCGGTTGTGGAACCCAGCCACGTTCTTCATCATGTCTCTGCGTGCCTGTGGCCGACAGGGAAGAGGCCAGCGGCGTAACACAGTGCGGGAGCCCTGTACCCTGAAGACCGGTTCCGAATCGGCCGCGCACTAAAATCACCGCAGACCCGCACCACCGAGGACACCCGATGTACCGCTCCCTTGCCGTCGCGGCGCTGCTCGCGTGCGCGCCGGCCGCCGGCGCCGGCCCCTACGACGACCTGCTCAAGCACAGCTCCGCCAACACCAACGCCCTCGTCCTTATCGACGTGAAGGCCGCCGCCGCCAGCCCGCTCGCCAAGCGGGACAAGTGGGCCGAGAAGGTTCAGCAGAGCGGGCACGGCGGACTCGGGTTCTTCCCGCCCGACGCCGACCTCGTCGCCATCGCCGGTGAGGTCAACTTCACCACCATGAGCCGCGACTTCCAAGTCGGGCTCGTGAAGGTGAAGGGGCTCCCCAACTTCAAGACGCTCGCGGCCCAGGAGGGCGGCGCCACGGACGAGATCGCGGGGCAACTGACCGTCGTGTCGCCGCGCGAGGTCTACTTCACCAGTTTCCCAGGCGAGACGCTCGCGGCGGTGTACCCCGCCGACCGGCAGTACGTGTCGCGGTGGCTCAAGGCCCACCGCAGCGGCACGCTGCCCCCGCTGGTCCCGTACCTCAAAACGGCCGCGGACGCCGCCGGGGGAGACACGGTCACGATCGCGCTCGACCTCGAAGACGTGCTGGAGCCGGCGCTCCTCCGGTACGGGCTGAGCGTCAGCCCGGTGCTGGTCAAGCACAAGGGTGTGAACCAGCCCGCGCTGGCGGCGTTCCTGAGCCGCGTGAAGGGGCTCACGTTCTCCGCGAAGGTGACCGACGCCGTGGCCGGGAAACTCGTCGTCGAGTTCCCCGAGGACGTGAACCGGTACAAGGGCGTGCTGAAGGACCTGTTCCTCGAAATGATCGACGGGTACGGGGTCTCGCTCGCGGGCCTGGAGAAGTGGGAGGCGACCTTCACCGATAAGACGATGACGCTGTCGGGGCCGCTGTCGGGCGACGACCTGCGGCGCATCGTGTCGCTGTTCGCGTTCCCGCGGCCGGAGGGCGCCGACGCCCCCGCCGCGTCCGGGGACGCCTCGAGCGCCGGCGCCACCCAGCGCTACCTGCGCGCGGCCGACGCGATCCTGACCGACATCAAGCACGTGAAGGACAGCAGCGACTACAGCAAGACCGCGACGTGGCACGACAAGGCCGCGGCCCAACTGGAGCAACTGTCGCGGCGCAACGTGGACCCGGCGGCCGTGGACGCGGCGCACCAGGCCGCCCAGGGGCTGCGGACCATCGCGGCCAGCCTACGCGGGGTGCCGGTCGATGTGACCGCGGCCGCGTCGAAGGGCTACTCGTACACGCAGTGGGGGGTGTACCCGAACTGGGGCTGGCCGCATTACGGCGGGTGGTGGGGCGGGTACCGCGGGGCGATCGTCGCGCCCCAGGGGGTGCAAACCAACCTGCCCCAGGTTCAGGGCGAGATGGCGAAGGTGGTCGCGGACGACCACAAGCGCCGGATCGCGACCTGGAGCAAGATCGATCAGACCATGTCCGACGCCCGCCGCAAGCTCAGCGAAAAGTATAAAACGGATTTCTGACCACGATACCGGTGCCACGGCGCGGGCCGTTGCACTCAAGGCCCGTAGTACCAAGTGCGATCGGTTCCCGTTCGCGCGGCCCTGGCGATCGGCCGGTATCCCCGGACACGCCGAGGCCACGACCACCTGCCGATGCCGGCGGGTGGCGCGCGCAATCCGTGACTCTTCATTTGCGACCGGCGCAGCTTGCGCCCGTCACGCAAATCGTGCCCGGCGGCCTCGATTATACCGGTGCCCCGGCCGGCTCTCCGGGCGCTACACGGAGGAGGTAGCGACAACTGCTCGCGGAGGCGGGTGGTTGGGTCCTCGGTGGGAACTGTGTAACGCGACGGCCCCGGGAGCGATCCCGGGGCCGTCTTTGTTGCGCGCAGGCCAGAGTGCGGCCGGTTGCGTTACCCATCCCCAGCATCAGGTTCGGTCCCCAGCACCCGCGCACAGGTGGCTCATTACCCCGACAGTGCTCGAACACCTCCCCACGATCGCGCCCGGCGTCCTGAAGCGTGTCCGCACTGACGCGGGGGAACGAGGGCCGTGCCACGACCGGACGGCCGCCCCGCCCATTCGGCGGTGGTCGTGAACCGTAGGGTGAGTGGCTGCTACCAATCACCGGCCCTGGTCACGGGGTCCGCGCGCGGTCCAGGCGCGGAGCGGATGACGCCAACCCGGCCGCGCGGCCCCGCGGCCCCGCGGCCCTTGAACTCCCGGCCCCTGGTGTGGTCGGGTTGCCCGGAGCAAGGCCGCGCCGCCCTACCGCCGACTGCCCGTTGGCCGCCCCAACGTCCCGTGGAAGACACGAGCCTCTACTCGATGGCGCCATCAGCCGGCTCCGGATCGGCCGCCCGCGCGGGTGCGGGGGCCACCGGATGGGGATGGTGCTCTCGGGGCATACCGTGTTCGTCCAGTGGCGGCGGTCCCGCGGCGTGCGAACCGGCCGCGTCCCAACGCACGAGCCCGAGGTCTTCGACGAAGATCACGTAGAGGACCGGCACCAGCAGCAGCGTCACGGCGGTCGCCACCAGCAGGCCGATGATCTGCACGTAGCACAGCGGCTCCCAGAGCGGGCCGCCCTTGAGCGCCAGCGGCACGAGCCCGCCCACCGTCGCCAGTACCGTCACCAGCACGGGCCGCAACCGCGCCAGGCCGGCGTCCACCACCGCCTCGCGCACCGCCTCGCCCTTCTCGTGCGCCTCCTCGATGTACTCGAACAGCACGATCACGTGGCTCACGATCACGCCCATGAGGCTCGACAGGCCGAGCCCGGCGAAGAACCCGAGCGGCACGTCGAACAGCAGCAGCCCCATAAGCCCGCCCACCATGCCGAACGGCACCGCCGCGTACACCAGCATCGGCTTCGTGACGCTGTTGAACTGCACCACCAGCGCCAGGTAAATGGCCAGCATCGACACCAGCCCGGCCGTCGCGATGGACTTGAACCCCTTTTCCTGTTCCTCCTTCTCCCCACCGACCACGAACCGGTAGCCCGGGGGCCACTCGGCCGAGAGCGCGTTGAGCCGCTCCTCCACTCGGGCCACGACCGCGCTGGGCAGGGTGCCCGGGAGGGCGTCGCACTTCACGGTCATGCACCGCTCGTTGTCGCGCCTCAGCACCTTGGGTGGGACCGCCTCCAGTTGGAACTCGCTCACGTGGTCCAGCGGCACCCGCGCCCCGGTCTGACTGTTAAACACGGTCAGGCGCCCGAGGTCGTCGGGGCGGGCGCGCTCGTCGGGCCGGAGCCGGGGCGTGATCGGGATGAGGCGGTCGCGGTCGCGCAGGTAGGTGGCCGCGGTCCCCGAGAGCCCGGTCTGGGTCACGCTCGCGACGTCTTCGTTGGTGACCCCGCTGACGGCCGCCCGGTCCGGGCGCACCCGCAGCCCGAACTGGAGCGCGTCGGGGTCCCAGTCGTCGTGAACGTTGTCCGTACCGGGGACGGCGCGCATCACCCCTTTCACCTGCTCGCCCAGCCGGCGCAGCTCGCCGATGTCCGCCCCGTACAGGCGGATCTGCACCGGCACCCCGATGGGCGGGCCGCTCTCGAGCACCTCCACCGTCAGCCGCCCGGCGGTGTGCGGGGGCAGCGCCAGCTTGAGCCGGTTCGCCAGGGCGGCCGTCTCGCGGGCGTTGCGGGTGTGGACGAGGAGCTGCGCGTAGTTGGCGGCCGGCTGCTCCGGCACCACGGACAGCCAGAACCGCGGCCCGCCCTGGCCCACGAAGGTGGTGTACCCCGCCACCGCGTCGCCCGCCTCGGCGTCGATCACCTTCGCCACCCGCTCGGCCTCGGCCGCGGTGTCGCGCACGGACGTGCCCTCCGGCATGAACAGGTTGACCGAGAACATAGTGTGCAGGTCTTTCGGGAAGAACGCCGAGCCGATCAGCGGCACGAGGCTCAGGCCCGTGAACAGGGCCGCCGTCGCGGCGAACAGGGTGAGCCAGCGGTGCTCGATGCACAGGCCGCACACCCGGGTGTACAGCCGGGCGAACCCGGCCCGCTGGCCCGCCCGCGCGCCCGCCAGGCCGCGCTGCCCGCGCAGGATGTAGTACCCCAGCAGCGGCATGAACGTCATCGACACCACGCGGCTGGCCACGAGCGACGCGGTCACCACCACCGGCAGCGAGTAGATGAACTCCCCGACCGCCCCGGAGATGATGAGCAGCGGGAGGAACGCGACGATGTTGGTCACCGTGGCGTACAAGATCGCCCGGGCGAGCTTCTGCGGCCCGAGCCACGCGGCCACGTCCCGCGGCCGCCCCTCGGCCAGCTCGCGGTTGATGGCGTCGCTCGCCACCACCGGGTCGTCCACCAACAACCCCAGGGCGATGATGAGCGCGGCGATCGAGATCTGCTGGATGTCGAGCCCGACCAAGTGGCACATGCCCAGGGTCATCGCGACCGCCAGCGGGATCGAAGCGGCGACCAGCAGCGCGCTGCGCCATTCCATGAACACGAGGGCCACCGCCACCACGATCACGATCGCTTCGATCAGGCAGTCGGTGAACTGGTGGATCTTCCGCTCGACGAGCGCGGGCTCGTTGCTGGTGCGCTCGACCCGCAGGTCGTCGGGCAGTTCGGCGCGGAGGGCCGCCACCTTCGCGGCCACGTCGGCGTCGAACTCGGCGATCTGCGTCCCCTTAATGTGACGCACCGCGAGCGTCACGGCCCGCCGCGGGCCGGGTGGGTCGTCCCCCCGAACCGTGCGGTAGTGGAGCTGGCGGGGCGGGTCCTGGTACCCGCGCACCACCTCGGCCACGTCGCGCAAGTAGAGCGGGTACCCGGGGCGGGCGTCGAGCGGCACGGCGCCCAGCTCCGCCTCGGACTTGAACTCGCCCGACGGCTTCACCGTCAGCGTCTGCCCGGGCAGCTCCAGTTGCCCGCCGGGGAGGTTGATGTTCCGGGCCGCGAGCCGCTGGCTCATGACGGCCGGGTTCAGCCCCAGCTCGCTCAGGCGCCGGTTGCTGTAGTACAGGAACACGGCCTCGTCCTGGGCGCCGAGCTGGTCGATGCGCCCCACGAACTTGGACTGCCGCAACCGGTCCTGGATCAGGTCGGCGAAGTCGCGCATCTGGCGGAAGGTGTACCGCGCCACGCCCCCCGGGACGGTCCGCACCTTATGCGTCAGGGCCGGTCCGAGGTCGGCCGGTTCGGCCACCAGCACCCCGGGCCACACGTCCGGGTGCCCGGCGCCGGTGCCGATCGCGTCCCGCTCCCACCGCTCGACGGCGGCCCGGGCGTCGGCCGCGGAGCGCCCCGCCCGGAGCTGGAAGTCGATCGCCCCGGCCCCGAGTGCGGTTACGTACTGCCCGTCGTCGGCCACGCCGGCCTCGGTCACCGCGCGCAGCACCGAGCGCCCCATCCGCTCCACGAACGCGTCCGGCACCCCGGCCGGGTGGACGAGGACGCCGCTCAGCCGCGGCCCCGGGCGGCCCTGGCGGGCGGTGGCCAGGGCGGCACCGATGACGCGCGCCCGCTCCTCGATCTCGAAGTCCGACACCGGCGGGCTGCTCACCGTCAGCATCACGGCCACGGTGTCGCCGAAGTCCTTGTCCAGCTTCGGCCGCAGGGGCTGGCCGCCGACCGCGGGCAGGTCGTCCATCGCGTCTAGCTTCGCGGCCAGGTCCTGCCACACCTGCTCGGCGTTCTTGACCGACTCGAACAGCGTGACGAACACCACCGACTGCCCCTGCCGGCTGATCGAGTTCACCCGCTCCACCGCCGGGTTCTCGGTCATCTTCTTTTCCACCTTCCGCGTCACCTGCTGCTCGACGTCGGTCGCGTTGGCCCCGGGATAGAGGGTGAGCACCAGCCCGTTGCGGATCTGGATCTGGGGGTCCTGTCGCTGGGGCATCTGCGCGTAGGCGAACACCCCCCACAGGACGGTAACGATCAGGAGCGCCCAGGCTACGGGCCGCTTGTAGACGAAGAACTGAGAAGCGGTCATCGGCCCACCTCCGCGGCGCCGGCGGCAACCGGTTTCACCGCCGCGCCGTCGTACAGGCGGGGCGCCCCACCGGTCACCACCTCGTCGCCGGGCCGGAGCCCGTCCGGGGTGTCGGGGCGGATCGCGGCGCGGGCGTCGACGACGCCGTCGAGTTCGACCGGGCACACCCGGGCGGTGAGCCGGTCGCCGTCCCGCACCACCTTGTACGCGACCAGCCGCCCCGCCCCGGTCGTCTCGCGGGTGACCGCGACCAGCGGCAGCAGCGTGGCGGACTTGCGCTCGGTGAGCGTCGCCGTCGCGATCATCCCCGGGCGGAGCCCCCGCGGCTCCGTCACGCGCACCTCCACGAGGTACGTGCGCGTCTGGGCGTCGGCGGTCGGCGCGATCTTGGTGATCGTCCCGACGAACCGCTCGTCCGGCAGGGCGTCCGTGGTGACCCCCACGGCGCCGCCGAGGGCGAGCCGCCCGACCACCGTGTCGGACACGCCGAACGCGATCCGCACGCTCGACAGGTCCACGATCTGGAACAACTTTTGGCCCGCGCTGACCCGCTCGTTGGCCTCGACGGAGCGGCCCGCAACCGTCCCCTCCGCGTACGGCATCGTCAGCTCACAGTACCCCAGGTTGGCGTCGGCCTGTGCCAGTTGCACCTTCGCGGCGTCCACCTCGCGGGCGGCGGAGCTGACGCTCGCCGCGGCCACCTCGGACCGCGACTTGGCGCTATCAAAATCGCTCCGCGAGCCGGCCCCGCCCGCGAACGTCCGGCGGGCGCGGCCGAACTCGCTGTCCGCGCTCTCGGCGTCCGCGCGGGCGGACACCAGTTTCGCCTCGGCCTGCGACAGCCGCTCGGCGGCCAGTGCCCGGTCCCGCCGGTAATCGGCCGGGTCGAGGCGGGCGAGCACGGTGCCGTGGGGGAACCGATCCCCTTCGTGCAGGTCGCGCGCGGCCCGGTCCGTGCCGACACGAAGCAGC
This sequence comes from Gemmata algarum, assembly GCF_034097035.1. Classification (NCBI taxonomy): domain Bacteria; kingdom Pseudomonadati; phylum Planctomycetota; class Planctomycetia; order Gemmatales; family Gemmataceae; genus Gemmata; species Gemmata algarum. Next base: position 3,278 of record NZ_JAXBLV010000205.1, on the reverse strand, counting down.
TCGCTCACCGTCCCCCCCACCCGAAACGACAGTTCGACCCGCTGCCACTCCTTCACCGTGCCGCTGTAGTTCAGCGGGCCGACGAGCGTTACTGGAACCAAGCGGTCCGTGAGCACGGTCACGGGAGGCGGGGCCGCGGCCGGCGGGGTGCGCGATTGCGCCAGTGCCGCAAGCCCGGCGCGGGCGAACATCCCAACGCACACCACGATCGGGACGAAGGCTAGCCACGTCGCCAATTTTTGACGATTCGTCATAATTGCTTCCAAAAAAATGCCGATTGCTCGGCTTTGCTTCTTACCCTTCCCTCTAATCAAACGAGAACTAATCGAGGCACCCTGCCTGCTGAGACTCCTCTGGAAAGACCTCGTTGAGGATTCGCTGACGGGTGCTCGCGTGGTTGTACTGGTGCGCAAGTGGCCGCCAGCCGAGCCCGTCGAGGTGAACCGCAATATGGTCCCGGAGCGCGCGAAGCGGATGAGTTACGTTGGCTTGGCGGAGCAGTTCGGGCATACTGTTGATGACGGTGAACATGCCGACGTGAAGCGAAACCAGTCCGATCACGACATCACCCACCGTGCGGTGCGGCGGCAGCGCCAAGTCGCCGACACGCATCGCGTCATCGACGACCAACCGCATCAGGCCGAAGCAACGGGTTTCGAGTGTTTCGATCTCGGCACGTCGTTCGGCAGACGCGCGGCTCGCGAAATCATCTACTTTTATCAGCAACTCGGACCGAAAATGTTGCGGCTGGAGTGTGACGAATATTTCTTCCGCAACGGTCAGCGCCTGGATGCGCTCGCGCGTGCTCCCGCCAAAGCGCACAGCCCGCTCGAACCAGCTTACCCTTCGCGTCAGACTTTGAACGGCGAGCGCGCTGACGAGATCCTCTTTCGAACCGAAGTGCTGATAGAGGGTTCCCTTTGAATACTCCGTCGCTTCGGCGAGGCGGTCCATGTTGAAGTTCGCAAGACCACCTTCTGTAATCATGCGCCGCGCGAGGTCGAGGAACTCGACCTCGCGTTGCTGAAATTCGCGCTCGCGTCGGCTGCGGGTTTTCATATCGTCAATCATTGACGAATCGTCGAAAATTGTCAAGTGGCATCGAGCATCCCTTGCCGATTTGGAGGACTGACCGCATTGTGACAGATTGACAATTGCTAATGCGATTGATAGTCGCAATTCACCGCACAAGGCCGATCGGGATTTCTGGAAGTGAAGCGAACATTCGGCACCGCGTGTGCTTCTCCCTTTCCCGTCTGCATCGGGTTCGGGTCGGCGGGGAAACCCATGCCTGCCCTTTCTCAGTCGGGAGAACGGACATGAAGAAGGCAACAGCGAACGCGGTGGTGGGCGTGTTCTACACCCGTTCTGAGGCCGAAACGGCGGTCAGCGAGTTGCGTGACGCCGGCTTCAGCGACGACAATATCGGGATGATCGCCCGCGACGCCGACGGTAACATGGTGAACGAGCGCAACAACGAGACGCTCGCGGGCGAAGGCGCTGCCGCAGGAGCCGTTGTTGGTGCCGGTGCCGGTGCGCTAGTGGGGCTGGGTGTCCTCGCCGGCACCATTCCGGTGATCGGGCCGGTGCTGGCGATCGGCACGCTGGGCACGGTGTTGCTCAACGCCGCGGGCGGCGCCGCGATCCTCGGGCTGGTGGGCGCACTCATCGGCCTGGGCATTCCCGAAGACGACGCCCGGTACTACGAGTCCGAAGTTCACGGCGGGCGGTTCCTGGTGACCGTCGAAGCCGGGAGCCGGACCGCAGAAGCGTGGTCGATCCTGCACCGCTCCGGCGGGTACAACCGTACCATCCCGCCGCTCAACGCCGCGGTTTAATCGCTACGCTCGTGATGAAATGCGACGAACCCGGCGGTTAGCCGGGTTCATTGCATTGAGCCTAAGGCACTGAACCGTTCTGTTCGTTTATTCGGCGGTCGCGAGCGCCAGTGCCAATTGGCACGCGCTCTCGAACTCGCGCAGGTCCACGAACTCCTTGACCGTGTGAATCTCGTTCTGTCCGGCCCCGAAGGTCACCGTCGGGATGCCGTGCTTCACCATCCAGTTCGCGTCCAGCCCGCCGTTCGTCGTGCGCAGGTTCGGCGTGCGCCCGATCTTCTGAATTGCCACCTCGGCCAGTTTCACAACAGGCGCGTCGGACTTCAGCCGGAACGGCACGTAATCGAGTCGCGAAGTGAACTTCACTTTCGCGGCCCGGCCCTCATGGTCTTTGACCTTCGCGGCGGCGTTGGTGAACGCGGTCTTATAAGCGGCGGTGATCTCGCGCACGAACTTCGCGTCGTGGCTGCGGCTCTCGCCCTTCACGTGTACGAAGTCCGTGACCACGTTGGTCGCGTCCCCGGCACTCTTTCCGTCGGCGGTGCCTACGAGCCCGACGTTACTGGTCCCCTCGCGGCCGTCCTTCGTCACCTTGCCGAACCACCCGCCCTCGTACACCTCGGCCATCGCCAGCGCGAGCACCATTGTGGCGGAGATGCCCTTTTCCGGAGCCACCCCGGCGTGCGCGGCCTTCCCGCGAATGTCCACGAACCAGCGGTCGGCCCCGATCGCGCCGACGATCACGTCCGCGGCGCTGCGGCCGTCGAAGTTGAAGCCCACGGCGGAACCGCCCAGGTCCGCGGGGTTGAGGTGCTTCGCGCCGAACAGGCCGCTTTCTTCGCGCACCGTGAACAGCATCGTGATGGGCGGGTGCGGGAGGTTCTGCTTGATGAGTTCTGCGGCCAGGGTCACGAGAACCGCACACCCCGTGCGGTTGTCGCCGCCCAGGGCGGTCGTGCCTTCCAGTTCGTTTACGATCCGCTTACCGGCGATTTTCGGCTTCGCCCCGGCGCACAGCGGGACCGTGTCCATGTGCGTCATGAACAGGATCGGCTTCGCGCCCTTTTTCCCGGTACCGGGAAGTTTCACGATGAGGTTGCCGATCGGCGTCGGTTCGGGAATGCGCGTGTGGGCGTCGTCGAAAGTGATGGCCTTCGCCGGCACGCCGACTTCCTGAAGTGCCGCGGCGAGTTCCTTGCCGATGGGGCCTTCGTGGCCGGTGATCGCGTTGACCGACAGGAAGCGTAAGAGCCGCTCCACGGCGGCGGCGGTGTCGAGAGCAAATGCGGGCGCGGCGGCAGGCATGACAACTCACTCGGCGAGGGTATGAAACAGGGGTGAGTATATCGACGCGGGCCTGGCACGCGGGCCGCCGACCCGCTTCCTGACACAACCGCAACCACCTTCAGTACAGCGTGCGAATCACCTGCCACACAAAGC
>NZ_JAXBLV010000204.1:0-50422 GCF_034097035.1 Gemmata algarum | reverse complement strand
ATCGGGGCTGAAATACCGCACGTAGTACCGCTCGGCAAAGGCGATCGTGTTTGTCTGCAAATCCTTGAGGTTCTCTTCCAAGGTTGCGATCTGCTTCTCAATGTCGGCCAGCAGGTCTCGTTGCTGCTGCACCACCTCGGCCGGGGCGCTGTTCACGAACTTCTCGTTGGCGAGTTTCGACCGTGTGCCGTCGAGCGCCTTACGCTTGTCGGCGATCTGCTTTTCGAGCCGCTTCATCTCGGCGGCGGCGTCGATCAGCCCCGCGAGCGACACATACGCCTCGAAGTCCGGCTTCACCAACCCGCCTGCCTGTTTAGGCTTGGCGGTGTCGGGGCCGGCGGTGAGGGTTGCGATTCCCGCCAGCGGCCCGATGAACGCGGCCAGGGCGTTGAACTCGGCGGCCACGGCCGCGGAGCACTTCACGGCCACGTCGAGCTTCGTCTTGTCGTCCACCTGGTAGCGGTTGCGGATCTCGCGCACCCCGCGCACCAACTCCTGCATCCGGGCGAACCGCGCTTCCACGTCGGCGCTGATCCAGGCGTCGGGGTAGGACGGCCACGCGGCAATCGCCGCACTCTCCTCGGCCTTGGCTGGGGAGGGGAGCCCACGCTCAGGAGCGGTTTCGTTCAGCGCCTGCCAAAGGGACTCTGACACGAACGGCATGAGCGGATGCACCAGACGCAGAATGCCGTCGAGCACCCCGGCGAGCACCCGTTGCGCGGTGGGGCGCGCGGCGGCGTCCTTGAGTCGCCCCTTCGACATCTCGATGTACCAGTCGCAGAACTCGCTCCACACGAAGTCGTAGAGCAGCCGCGCCACGTCACTGAACTTGTAGCCGTCGAGGGCCGCGGTCACGGCCTTCGTGGTGGTCGCGAGCCGCGACAGCAGCCAGCGGTCTTCGGTGGGAAGTTCCGCGATGTTCACCGGTCCGGCCGCGTACCCTTCGAGGTTCATGAGGAGGAACCGCGTCGCGTTCCACATCTTGTTGGCGAAGTTGCGGCCCTCCTCGAACCGGTCGGAGCCCTGCTTCGCGGTGGGGCGGTCCGGGTCGTCCGTCTGCCACGGGCCGCCGGGCCGGAACTCCTTCTTGCACTCGGGGCAGGTGAGCTTCTTGGTCCGCATGTACATGTGCTCTTGCTTTACCGCCACATCCTTCCCGCAGTGCGGGCAGATGTTCGACACGGGGAGCTTGGCGTCCTGCGTCTCGGTGGCGAGCTTCACCATGCCGTAGCGCATGGCGTCGGTGCCATAAAGCTCAATGATGTCGAGCGGGTCCACCCCGTTACCCTTCGACTTGCTCATCCCCTCGCCGAACCCGTCGAGCACCTTTGGCGTGATGTACACGTGACGGAACGGGATCTCGTTCAGGTTGTAGAGCCCCGTTAGCACCATCCGCGCCACCCACAGCGTGATGATGTCGCGGCTCGTTACGAGTGTGCTGGTGGGGTAGTAGTAGCGGTCGTGTTCCCAATCGGGCGCGGTGCGGTCGGCGCGCTCCTCGGGCAGCGCCGGGCCGGGCCAGCCGAGCGTGCTGTGCGGCCACAGCGCCGACGAGAACCACGTGTCGAGCACGTCGTCGGATTGAGTGAAGCCGTGGGCTGTTAGGTCTGCGGATAATTCGGCATCGTCTTCGCGCAAACACACGAGGAGTGTGCAAGCCTCGGGGTGTTCGAGGAACGCGGCTTTGGATTCGTGCTTCTTCCACCAGTCGCGCCAGCGGTCGGCGTTGTTCCACATCGTGGCTTCGTCGGGATACCGAATCGACCACACCGGGATGCGGTGCCCCCACCATAGTTGGCGGCTAATGCACCAGTCGCGCTTCTCGCCGAGCCAGTCGAGGTACGACCGCGCATAGCGCTCGGGGAAGAACTTCACCTTCCCGGAGGTCACGGCGTCCATCGACATCTGAGCGAGACCGGGCTTGCCGTCCTCGCGGTCGGACATCTTCACGAACCACTGGTCCGACAGGAACGGCTCGATCGGGGTCTTGCTGCGGTCGCTGAACGGCATCGGCACGATCCGCTCGGACTTGTCCACGTACAGCCCGAGTTCCTTCATCTTCTCGGTCACGGCCTCGCGGGCCTTGTACCGGTCCAGGCCCTTGTACTCGCCGCCGGCGTCGTTGATGGTGCCGTCGGGGTTCAGGATGTTGATGATGCCCTTGTGCGGCTCATCCTCCCACACTTTCAGGTTGCGCTGCCAGCAGGCGTAGTCGTTCGGGTCGTGTGCCGGGGTCACCTTCACGCACCCGGTCCCCAACTCGGGGTCGGCGAGTTGGCCGTCGGCGATAATCGGGATCTTCCGCCCGGTGTGCGGTTGGAGCACGAATTTGCCCACGAGCGCTTTGTACCGCTCGTCGTTGGGATGCACGCACACGGCCGTATCGCCCAGCATCGTTTCGGGGCGCGTGGTGCTGAACGAGATGAACGTGTCGGGCATCCCGTCCACGGGGTACTTGAACGTCCAGAACCCGCTCTTGGTGTCCTCGGTGTAGGTCTCGTCGTCGGCCACCGACGTTTGCAGGTGCGTGTCCCAGTTCACCAGCCGCTTGCCGCGGTAGATGTACCCGTCGCGGAACATCCGGAAGAACGTCTCGCGCACCGCGCGGGCGCACACCGGGTCGAGGGTGAAGCGCGTGCGCTTCCAGTCGCAGCTCGCGCCGATTTCGCGAAGCTGGCCGAGAATGCGGGCCTCGTACTTGTCCTTCCACTCCCAGATGCGTTTCACCAACTCGTCGCGGCCCAGGTCGTGTCGGGTCTTCTTCTCCTGCGCGAGGACGAGCCGCTCCACCACGGACTGCGTGGCGATGCCGGCGTGGTCGGTGCCGGGCATCCAGAGGGCGTTGAAGCCCTGCATCCGCTTCCAACGGATCAGCACGTCCTGAAGCGTGTTGTTGAGCGCGTGCCCCATGTGCAGCGCGCCCGTCACGTTCGGCGGCGGGATGACGATCGTGTACGGCCCGTTGGGGTACTTCTTCTTTTCCGGGTCCGGCTCACTATGGAAGTAGCCTTTGCCTTCCCAGAAGGTGAGCCATTTCTCCTGAGCGGCCTTGGAGTCGTATGCCTTCGGAAGTTCGGTCGCCATATTACTTTACCTACAGCCTTTGGCGCACAGGGCGGGTGCCCTGTGCTACGCTCGCCGGCCCCTCCGGGGCGGGCAATTAGGGGATACGCTCAATACCTTTGCACCCCGGAGGGGTCGCCGGACGTAGCACAGGGCGGGAACCCTGTGCGACCTCCCGACAGTTTACTTTTGGTCGCGTTCCACGTCCTTGAACAGCTTGAACTCGATCGCGTCGCACAGCGCGAGCCAGCTCGCCTCGATGATGTTCTCGCTCACGCCCACGGTGCCCCACACGTCGGTGCCGTCGCGTGATTCAATCACCACGCGGACCTTGGCCGCGGTCCCGGCCTTCGGGTTCACTACCCGCACCTTATAATCCACCAACTGCATCTCTTCGAGGCGCGGGTAGAACCGCACGAGCGCCCGACGCAGCGCGCCGTCGAGCGCGTTCACCGGGCCGTCGCCCTCGCTGGCGGTGTGCTCGACGACCCCCGCCACTTTCAGCCGGACGGTCCCCTCCGTGATCGGGGTGCCGTTCGCGCGGGCCTCGATGTTGACCCGGTACGAGATCCGCTCGAACCACGGCTTGTACAGTGTCAGCGACTTGTCCACCTGCCACGGCTTGTGGTCCTTCGCGACCTTCCGCACGAGCAGGTCGAACGACGCCTCGGCGGCCTCGAACTCGTACCCCGCGTTCTCCAGGTCTTGAACGGCGTGGAGGATCTTGGTCGTCAGCGCCTTGTCGTGGTTCATCTGGTACTTTGCGGTCTTCGACAGGATCGTCGAGTGTCCGGACAGTTCCGACACCAGGATGCGGCGCTCGTTCCCGACGGCCTCCGGGGTGATGTGCTCGTAGGTGCTCGGGTCCTTGGCGACCGCGTGCGTGTGCATCCCGCCCTTGTGGGCGAACGCCGACTGGCCGACGAACGGCTGGCCGTTCCGGGCGTTCATGTTCGCCAACTCGTAGGCGTAGCGGGACGTTTCGGTGAGGCGCGTCAGGCTCCCGGGCTTGAGCACGTCGTACTTGTACTTCAGGGCCAGGTTCGCGATCACGCTAATCAGGTCAACGTTCCCGCACCGCTCGCCGATGCCGTTCATCGTGCCCTGCACCTGGGTCGCTCCAGCCCGCACCGCCGCGAGGGAGTTCGCCACGGCGAGTTCGCAGTCGTTGTGGCAGTGGATGCCGACCTCACACGGCAACGCCCGCGTCACGATCGCTACCACCTCGGCGACGCGCTCCGGCATGGTGCCGCCGTTGGTGTCGCAAAGGATCACCGCCGTCGCGCCGGCGCCCGCGGCGGCTTTGAGCGTGCGGAGCGCGTACTCCGGGTTGGCGCGGTAGCCGTCGAAGAAGTGTTCGGCGTCGTAGAACACCTCCCGGCCCTGCGCTTTGCAGTATTGAACGGAGTCCGCGATCATCGCGCAGTTCTCGTCGAGCGTGGTGCCGAGCACCTCCGTGACGTGGAAGTCCCACGTTTTGCCCACGATCGTCACGACCGGCGTGTGCGCGTCCAGCAGGGCCTTGAGGCACGTGTCGGTTTCGGCGGGCGTGTTTTTTCGCCGGGTCATGCCGAACGCGCAGACCTTGGCGTGTTTGAGGTCCAGCCCGCGCACCGCCTGGAAGTACTCGAAGTCCTTCGGGTTCGAGAGCGGGTAGCCGCCCTCGATGTAGTCCACGCCGATCTCGTCCAGCCGCTTCGTGAGGAGCAGCTTGTCCTGGAGCGAGAAGTTGACCCCTTCGCCCTGACTCCCATCCCGGAGGGTGGTGTCGTAGATGCTGACACGGCTCATGGCGGACTCGGGAGAGTGCAGAAAAGAAAAACCCCGGAGGGAACTCCGGGGTGCGTAAGGCTGAACCTTCGGCGGACCCCGCTTACCCGGAGGTAATAATCACGACGACGCCAATTACGGCGGTCGCGGTAACCAGGATGGCGGAGGTGTTCGACACGGTTCTATTCCTCTTCAGATCGCAGTAAAACTACACCACTTCCGGCAAGAATCAAGTGAATAGCGCGTCAACCGATAGACGCCACCCGGGTACCGCGGGTTCGGCGTCGGCCGTGCTTCCGCGTCGGAACGTCGTCGCTATTGTCGGCGCCGTGGCGGAGTAAGCCGTGACCGTCTGTGCGACCGGATCGACATCCCAGACCACCCGCGTGCCCGCTGCGAAGTAATCGGCGCGTTTGTCCGCGTACTCGCGATCGGCTTTCGGGCCGTAGTCGCTCTCGCTCCGCACCTCGACCGCAAAGACCGGGAAACCTTCGATGAACCCCATCGGGTTCGTGGGAAGTGCGCCGGTGTAAAACGATGCGTCTGGGCAAAGAGATTGACGACCCGATGGTAATGGAGGGTCGAAGGCGTACCCCGTCGGGTCGGCAACCGGTTCACCGTGACCACCACTCGTTGAGTAGTCTTCAAGAGCGCGAACAATCTTGCGTGCAACGCGGCTCGGCAAAAAACCGCTGGGCATGAAGGTCACGATCATCCCGTTGATGAGTTCGGCCTTCCCTTCGACTTTCATCAGGTCCGCGAGGGTCGCACAGGGCATCGCTTGTGTACTCATGTTCCCTCCTCACCTTACCGTATCATCGCCCTTGCCGGCGTGTCAATGAATGCGGCCCGCGGGACACTGCCTGAGCGTCCCGCGGGCCGGTCGGTGTGCGAACGAGGCTACTTCTCGACGGTGATCTTCACCGGCTCGCTCTTGAGTTCGTAGGCCTTCTCGCCGTCCTTATCAGAAATCGTGTACTTGGCGCTCAGCTTGTACTCGCCGGGGCCGGTCCAGTACACGTACCGGCCCGCCCCGCGTGCGCCGTCGGACAACCGCTTCACCGGGATCTCGTGAGACTTGCCCGGGGCCAGCGTCACCGCCTTCGGTAGCCGGAACTCCAGCGTCATTGCCAGCCCGCTGCCGAGGCTCACCGTGCCGTCGCCGCCGGTCAGGTCGAAGGTCCACGTGTTGGCGTCCCCGCCCACGTAAATCGTCACCTCGTCCTTGCTCGTGTTGACGATCTCCAGCACCAAATCGACCGCTGGCGGTCTGGGTGGTTGGGTCGGCTTACCGTCTTTCTGAGCTTGCGCAATCTCTTCCAGGTACTTTTTGAACTCCGCGGGAACTGTGCCACTGCCGAACTTGTACTTGTCGGTTTTGGCGACCAGTTTCAGCTTGACCGGCGGTTCGGCCTTCTTGTCCTCTCCCGAAGCCGACACGGCGAAGGCGATCAGCGCGACGGTCGCTGCGAGCAGTTTCATTTGCGGCACTCCACGGGGAAGGCGACACAGACCAGACGACGCCGTTGGGGGTGTGGATTGCGGGCTCCGCGAAGACGGCGGCGCGGAGCGGTCACTTGCCGACGGTGATCGTGATGGGCTCGCTCGTGAGTTCAGTGCCCTTGCTGCCGTCAGCGTTCGCGAGAACGTATTTGGCGCTCAGCTTGTACTCGCCGGGGCCGGTCCAGTACACGTAGCGGGACGCGCCGCGGTGCCCGTCGGCGAGTTGTTTGACCGGGATCTCGTAAGACTTGCCCGGGGCCAGGGTGACCGCCTTGGGGAACCGGAACTCTTCCGTGAACGCGCGCCCGCTACCGACCGCGACAGATCCGCTGCCGCCGGTGAGATCGAACGTGTACGAGTTTGAATCGCCGCCAACGTAAATCGTGGTGTCGTTCTTGGTGGTGTTGGTGAATTTGAGCACCAGCTCGACCGCCGGCGGTTGAGGGGGACGGGCCAACTTGCCGTCCTTCTGGACCTGCGCGATCTCTTCGAGGTACGTTTTGAACTCCGCGGGCGCCTTCCCGTTGCCATCGAACTTGTACTTGTCGTTTTTGGCCACCAGTTCGAGTGTGACCGGCGGTTGGGCCTTCTTATCCTCGGCCGAGGCCGTCACGGCGAACGAGACCAGTACGGCTGCGACTGTGAGCAACTTCATCTGAGACATCCCGCGAGACAGGCGACACAGACGAGACGGGGCACCGCCTCTCGCGGATTGATGTTTCCCGGTCGGTGGGGCCTATGGTTCGGGGACCGCGCCGTCAGGCGAGCGCGACGAACGGCTCGCTCACCACGTGGCGCCGGTCCCAGCCGGCGGCGTCGTTGCGGGCGGGGAAGTCGCTGCGGAAGTGCGTGCCGCGGGACTCCTCGCGGGTGAGGGCGGCGGCGATCATGAGCCGCGCGATCGTGAGCAGGTTTTGCAGCTCCCAGCCGGCTTTGCCGTCGAACTCCCGGCTCAGCGCGTACCGGCACCAGAACCGCAGGTCTTCTTTCGCTTCGAGCAGCCGCGCCCGCTCGCGCACGATGCCCATCTTCCGCACCATCAGGCCCCGGAGGGAGGCCAGTAGGTCGGCCAGGTCGAGCCCGGCGTCGTCGTCCGGCGGGATGACCGATCGGACCGGAAAGGCGGTCATGTCGCGGGGCATTTTCCGGACCGCCTCCGCCGCGCCGCGCCCGCAGTGCGTGCCGTACACCAGCCCCTCGATGAGGCTGTTCGAGGCGAGCCGGTTGGCCCCGTGCAGCCCGCTCGATGTGACCTCGCCGGCGGCCCACAGGCCGGGGACCGTGGTTCGCCCCTGCGCGTCCACCGTTACGCCGCCGACCATGTAGTGCGCGCCGGGCCGCACCGGGATGCGGTCCTTCGTGATGTCCAGGCCGAAGCTCTTGCACACGCGGTTGATGCCGGGGAAGCGGTTCAGCACCATCGCCGGGTCCAGGTGCGAGAGGTCCAGGTACACGTTCGGGTGCTGGGTGCGCTCCATCGTGCGGAAGATGGCCCGCGCGACGATGTCGCGCGGCGCGAGTTCGTGGCGCGGGTCGTCCTTCAGCATGAACCGCTCGCCGTTCACGTCGCGCAGGTGCGCCCCCTCGCCGCGGACCGCCTCGCTGACGAGGTACCGGGCCGACCCCGCAACGTAGAGCACCGTCGGGTGGAACTGCATGAACTCCATGTCGCGAAGTTCGGCCCCGGCGCGGTACGCCGCGGCCATGCCGTCGCCGGTGGCGACCGACGGGTTGGTGGTTTCGCGGTACACCATCCCGCACCCGCCTGACGCCAGAACCGTCTGCTTCGCCCAGATCAGCAGTTTGCCCAGGCCGTTGCGCGCCACCACCGCGCCGCGGCACGCGCCGTCGTGGGTCAGCAGGTCGATCGTGAACGTGTCGTCCCAGATGCGTATGTTGGGCCGCGTGCGGGCGTGGGCGATCGTCGCCCGCATCATCTCGAAGCCGGTGGAGTCGCCTAGCGCGTGAACGATCCGCCGATGGCTGTGCCCGCCCTCCCGGGTGAGCGCGAGCTGGCCGTTCTCCTCGTCGAACTTGGTGCCGAACGCGATCAGGTTCTCGATCTGCTGCGGCGCCTCGCGGACGACCATTTCCACCACGTCGCGGCTGCACAGGCCGTCGCCCGCAACGAGGGTGTCTTCGACGTGGTTCCCGAACGTGTCTTCCGGGGACCGCACGCCGGCGATTCCGCCCTGCGCGTAGGAGCTGTTGCTCTCGGTCACGCGGTCCTTCGTAACGACCAAGACCGAGAGGTCCGGCGGGACCTCGAGCGCGGCGCGGAGCCCCGCGATGCCCGCGCCGATCACCAGCACGTCGGCGAACCGATGGAACGTGTCGCGCGCGTCGAAGGACACAAGGTAGCGGTTCGCGGCGGACATGACGGAACCCGTGAAGCCGGTGTGAAGAGACCTAGTTAGCGTAGGGGAACGGCGGACCGAAAGAACAAAAACCCCGCGGCGCTCGAGGCGCCGCGGGGTTTTCGGCCGGTACGGGCGGAACTCACTTCTTCTCGTTGAGGAGCTTCTCGAACTTGAGCCGCAGGTTCTCAAAGCCCGGCGGTTCGGTGGTGACGGTGCCCGCGGTGCCGGACGACATGCCGGGACGCCCTTGGACCTTGCCGCCGCTGCCCGCCGTGATCGGCCGGTCGGGTTCGGCCGGTCCCTTCGGCGGCGCCTTCTCGCCGCTTGCGGAGCCCTTGTTCACGTCGTCGCGCAGCTTCTCGACGTGCTTCTCGTAGCCGCGGAGGAACTTCTCGTACTCGGCGTCGGTGAAGCCCTGTTTGCGCTTGAACGCCTCGTCGTACCGCTTCTTCTCGAACTGGTCCAGTTGCAGCTCCGCGGTCTTGAGCCGGTTCCGGGCGTCCTCCTCCATCGCCTCCTTGGTCGGCACGCTACCAGCGGGTCTGTTACCGGGCGTGCCTTGCGGCTGGTTGGCGTGGTTCTTCGCGTGCTGCTCCACCTGCTCGCGCAGCTTCTGCTCCTGCTCGGGGGTACCGGGCTGCTGCCCCTTCATCTTCTCCTGGAGGCGCTCGCGGTTCTCTTTGCCGATCTTGTCGTCCAATTCCTTCTCGGCCTGCTCGCGGGTCTTCTGGTCCTTCGACTGAAGATCCTGGGCCTTCTTCGTGAGGGCGTCGAGCTCCTCTTTCGAGAGCTCCTGACCCTTCGCACGTTCTTTGTCCTTTTGCGCGTTTGGATCGTCGATGGGCTCTTTGCCCTTGCCGCTTTCGCCGTTTTTCTTGGCGTTTTCTTCCGCTACGCGCTTGTCTAGCTCCTTCTTGAGGTCGTTGAGCTTCTGCTCCGCGGCGGCGCGCGTGTCCTTGTTGTCGGACTTCAGGTCGTTCATGAGCTGCTCGGCCTCCTTGCGGGCCTGCTCACCGACGGCTTTATCGAGCTTCTTGCGGGCGTCGGCCTTCTGCTGCTCGTTGCCGGACTGAAGGTCCTTCATGGCGTCGGCCATTTCTTTCATCTGCTTCTCGTCGAGCTTTGGCGCATCGCCCGGCTTGTTACCGGTCCCGTCTTTCTTGCCGTCGGTGCCGCTCTTCTTGTCGGCTGCCTCCTTCTGTGCTTCCTTCTTGAGGTTATCGAGCTTGCGCTCGGCATCCTTTCGGGTGTTCTCGTCGGGCGACTGGAGGTCGTTGGCGAGCTTCTCCAGTTCCTTGCGCTTCTCTTGGCCCATGGCCTTATCGAGTTTGTTTCGCGCGGCATCTTTTTGCTGTTCGTTGCCGGACTGAAGGTCCTTCATGGCGTCGGCCATTTCTTTCATCTGCTTCTCGTCGAGCTTTGGCGCATCGCCCGGCTTGTTACCGGTCCCGTCTTTCTTGCCGTCGGTGCCGCTCTTCTTGTCGGCTGCCTCCTTCTGTGCTTCCTTCTTGAGGTTATCGAGCTTGCGCTCGGCGTCCTTTCGGGTGTTTTCGTCGGGCGACTGGAGGTCGTTGGCGAGCTTCTCCAGCTCCTTGCGTTTCTCCTGCCCCATGGCCTTATCGAGCTTGTTGCGGGCATCGGCCTTCTTCTGCTCGTCGGGCGAAGTGAGGTTCTTCGCCGCTTCCTCAAACTCCTTGAGTTCCTGCTCGCTGGGTTTCTTATCCTTGGGCGTGCCGTTGCCCGCACCGCCCTGGGGTTTACTGGCGTTGTTCGGGGCGGGCTTTTCTCCGTTGCTCTCGTCACCCTTCTCGTCGCCCGCGCCACCGGTCGGCGGGTTCTTCGCGTCGGGCTTCTGAGGTTTGGTTTCGGCGGCGCGGGTGCCGTTCGGCTTTTGCGGCTGGTTCGCGCCGTCGGGCTCGGGCTTCGCTTCCGGTTGCCCCATCCCGGCGCCGGGGTTCATCGCGTCTTCTTTCGGCGGCATCCCTTTCGATTCCCCGGCCGGTGGTGCCTTATCCGGCTTCGCCTCGCCGCCCTCGGGCTTGGTTTCTCCCTTGGCTTCCGGCGGTGCGGTGCGGCCTTTCGGGTCGGCGGGCTTCTCGGCACCGCGTGCCGGGTCCGGCGTCGGCTTGGCTTTGCTCCCGGCGTCGGCCGCGGGATCGGACTTCTCGCCAGGGTTGGGAGCGCCCATCGGGGGCTGATCCGCATCCCTTGACGTTGAGGGCTTGGCGCTGCCGCCCGCGCTCTGATCTTGCTTCGGGTTCGCCTCTTTCGGTTCCTTCGTTGCGGATTGCCCTGCTTGTGGCTGCGCCTTCTCGGTGCCCGGAGCGTTCTCGATCGGTTCGTTGCGCGGTTCGGAGGGCGCGCCGTTCTTGGGCTCGGCTCCCGACTTCGTATCGGGCTGCTTTGAGCCGTCCGGCTTCGCGGTCGAGGGCTCTGGGGACTTTTCGGGGTTCCCCTCTGGCTTCCCGCTGGCGGCCGTGCCCTTTTCCGGTTGCATCGGATCGGGCTTTTGTTCGGGTTTCTGCTCCGCCATGCCGCCGGCGTTGCCGCTGTCGTTCTTCGGCTTGTTTTGGGCCGGGTCGGTGCGTTCTTGCGGGCTCGGGGTCTCGTTCGGCTTTGCGGAACTCGGGCTCTTGTTCTCCTCCTCGATCGCGTTCTTGAGCTGTTCCGCCTTGTTCTGAAGGTCCTTCTCCTCTGGCGTCTTGGGCGGCGGCGCGGTTTCCGATTGGTTCATGCCGCCCGTCCCAGTGCCGTTCGGGTCGTTCGGCTGCATGGGGTTGGGCTGGGCATCGTTCATGCCCTTGGACGGATTGTCGCTCTTCGCGCCGGCCCCCTTCGGCATCGGGTTGCCTTCGTTCGAGCCCTTGTCGGGTGTGCCGTCCGCTTTGCCGCCGGAGCCGTCCTGCTTGCCCTCGGGTTTGTTCGGCTGACCGTTTTCCTTCGGGGGCGGGTTCTCGCCCATCGGATCGTTGCCGTCCCGCTTGGGCGTGGCGTCGCCCTTTTTGGGTTCGCCCTCTTTGGGCTGTTGCTCGCCGTTCTGCTGCTGCTGCCCGCCGTTCTGCGGCTGGTCGCGCTTCTCTTGCTCCAGCTTCTGTTGCTGATCTTCGTTGTGCTTCTTCTCTTCGTTCTTGCGGTCGTTATTTTGCTGCTTCAGTTCCTGCTTCTTGGGCTCCTCGACGACCGGCGGCCCGAGGCGCACCCGCTTGACCGCGGACCTGCCGACGTTCGGCTTCGGCTCGGTGCAGTTGTCGGTGGCTTCGAGCCAGTACTCGATCACCATGTCCGGCTTGGCCTCGAACGGCACCCCAGCCGGATCGTTCATCGGCTCGGCGAAGTTGACCGAGCCCTTGTATTGGACATCGGTGGGGTAGGTGCCGTCCTTCTCGCGCTTGAACGACTTGCTCTTGCCGTACAAAAAGGGGCGGTCCAGCAGGTCGCGGGCCGCCGCCCCGGTGAGGCGCATCTTCAATGTGATCGTGTCGATACCAAAGTCATCGCCGATTTTACCGTCGATCACGAGCGGCCCGTTCGCCGGGACGGTGACCTCTTCTTCTTCGGGCTTGTCGATGACGAGGGTCGGCGCGGCGTCGTTCTGGACCACGATCGTGGACACGAACGGCTCGGCGCTCTTTTCGCCGTCGGTGGTGGTGTAGGTGAGCCTGTACCGGCCCGATTCCTTCAGCTTGAACCGAAACTGGAGGGCCTTCGGGTCGTCCGCGGTTGTGGTGCCCGCAACGACCGCCCCGCCGGGTTCGATGACCATCGCCCCGTCGCGAACGTCGTGGTTGGTTTGTGCGGTGAGGGTCACCGTTGTGCCGCGGTACCCCTGGATGAGCGGGCTGTTGATCGTTTCGGCCTTGCGGCGCAGGTACTTCGGGGATTCGTAGGTCGCCTGGAAGTGTGTGAACAGCGGCAGCGACCGCACCGTCACCTTATACTCGTCCGTCTGGTCGTCCCCGGCGGCGACCTTGTACCAGAACCCGTTTTGGACGTGGTGGTTGGGCACGCGCAGCTCGAAGTCGCGTGAGGTCTCGGCTTCCACCATCGGCACTTCGATGTAGTTCGGGTCCGCCGGGTTGTGCCGGATCAGCAGCCGTACCCGTTCGGGGCTGTCGGTGCGGGGGACCTTTCCGCCGATGTGAACCGCGACCGTGACCGTCTGGCCTTCGGTGATGGTCGGTTCGGCGGGTTCGGGCTTGGTCAACTTGATCTGTGTGCGGGTCGCCAGCGGCGTTGAGGTGAACGGTACGAACGCGCGGGTGAGGAGCGATCCGAACTGGGACGGGCGGAAAACGAAGAACAGGACCGCGAGCGTGAGGGCCAGCGCGATGGCGCCACCGCCGAGATAGAGCAGGCTGCGGTGGTCGACGGCCTTGTTTACGTCGGCCTTGGCGACCGACTTCGCGGCGCGGCTGGCCAGGGCCGCCTTTACGGTCGCGTTGAGGGTGCCCTTCTGCTGGGCATCGACGTAGCCGGTGACGCTGTTCTTGGCGTCCTCGATGGTGCCCTCGACCTGCTTGGCCGCGTAGAGCGGGTTGATCTTCTTGCGGAGCGGGTTCACGATCGTGAGGTAGGTGATCCCCGCGAGCGCCCCGACGAAGCCGAGCAGCGACAGTTGCCGGAGCCACTGCGGTAGGTTGAAGAACTTGTCGAGCAGAATCACCGCGGTGGCGTAGGCCAGCACGAACGCGACGAGCACCAACGCGCCGAACGCGAGGTCGTGGGCGCGGATGCGGGTGGTGGCCTGTGCGAGTTGCTCGTCCACCTGCGAGCCGAGCTTCGCGGCGGATTCTTTGGGGTCTTTCGGTTCGAGAACCGCGGCCATTTCAGCGATCTCCGAAGGCAGACGAGCTACCTGGCGTGTTCGGCACCGGGGGTTGCGGAAACGCAATACCCGATTATACCCCTTAGACGAAGGGCCGCCACGGTGGGATTGCCCGCGACCGGCGCGAAGTCGGGGAGTTACAATTCTGACGGGCGCTGTCGCTCCCGCTTCGGACTCGAACCGGTAAAGGGAATATGGCGTTCGCAACGTCCCTTCGCACAAAGTGCGGGATCATTCCAACAGACCGTAAGTGGGTTTTGAGAGAGCGTCCGCACGTTTTAGCACTTGTGCCGCGAACTCCTGAAATTCGCCTCTGGTGTATTCGCGTCCGTTGAGTGTTAGCGATTGTAAGTTGGGGAGGGTGCCGAGCCCGACGAGCGCCGTCTCGTCGTCCAAAGTGCCCAGGTCCAGGTCGAGCGTCCGGAGTTCTCGTAGGGCACTGACGCGCCGAAGGGTCGCTTCGCCGAGCCGACCACCTGCGAGGGTAAGATGTTGGAGGTGCGTAAGTTGTTCCAGGCCGATGACGCCCTCGTCACGAAGTTCCGAGAAGCCGTTAGCGATATACTCGAGACGCTCCAGCGCCTTGCACTTCATCAAGGGGACGAGCGATTCGGTGTTCGCACGCCCGAGGTGAATTGCTCGCAGGTTGGGTAGCCCGGCCAGATGCTCGAGCCCGGTTGCCGTCTCGCGCCCGTAAGCGATTTCGATCTCTTCCAGCTCCGGTAGGTAGGAGAGGAGTCGAAGCTCGGCGTCGGTGGTGGCTTCCTGAACGAGGCGCACCGCTTTCACCGGTTCGCCCTGCCGAACGGAGTCGTTCAATCGGGTGGCGCGCAGGTACCGAATTGCCGCAGACCTCTGCTGCTCTGGCGGTAGCAGAGTGACCTTACTGATGCGGCGTTCTTGAAACGCTCCCCACGCCCGGGCGTTGAGGTCCTCGAGAATTCGGACGTGGGTCCAGCACGGTAACGGTTCGAGGTGGGTCAGCCAAGCCACCTCGAACCCGGTCGCTTCTGTGGTGAGTTCATCGAGATTCGCCAGGCTTGCGATCTCGCGGAGGACAGCGGGCGCGAGGGGCGAAGACATGATTTCCAGATGGCGCAGGTTCGGCAACCGGCGGATGATCTCGAAATCTTTGACCGTCGCGCCCATAATGCTGAGGCTTTCTGGGAGCCCACGGAGGAACGAAATTGCGACCCTCTCGTCGCGGATTGCGTCACTGAATGCCGTAAATTGCTCAGTCCACTGCCCCCAGTGCTCTTCGAGGAGTAGGTTCGCTCGCTCGTTGAGTTTTTGGTATTCGTCCGACGTGTGATCATTGCGGTTCGCAAGCTCGATCTGAGTGCGGACGAATTCTGCGCGCCCGGGTTGCCCGTTTTCGTCGAGCCAGTCCGCGTAGACGAGCCGCGGTGTATCATCGTCCGGCTCGGCGTAGATCGCGCGCAGCAGCGCCGCTTCTTCGCTCATCAAGACCCCTCCCACCTGATCGCAACGGCTCGCTTGCCTTACGACCGCTTTGCCGCGAAATTTGTCCACCCTGGAGTGGCCAACGAACGGCCGCACAGGTGACCCGCACCGAAGCCGGTTGTGGATTCGTCCGCGCCGCAATGTTACTGCGCTTGCTGCCGTTTAGCCGCACCGGCTTTGCGCGTGGCACTCGATTTCGCTGGGTGGAAGAGCTACGAGCTAGTCGAGCCGTTCGCTGAAGTAGTCCTTCCAGGTTTGTGGCAGAACGGGTGACCGCATCGCCCGGCGGAGCAGGGGCTGGTTCTTCGCCTCCACCGTGAACAGCCGGACCACATCGCTCACGGTCAGCTCGTCTTGGGATTCCTGAACCAACTCGATGGCGTCGCCGGCACCGATCTCACCCTCAACCGCCACCGAGAAGTAGAAGCCGGTCCGGCCGGTCTTGAGCATCCGGCGGAGCACATCTTGCCGCCCGAACTTGATTCCCAGTTTGAAGCAGGGCATGCGGGGTTGCGTGACAACGAACTCGGCCGTTCCGATGCGGAACCGGTCACCGATGCGCACGTCTTCCGTCAGCCCCTCGGTGGTCAGGTTTTCACCGAACGCCGCTCCGGATAAGTCGGCGTCCGCGAGGTCCTTCTGCCACAACGGGTAGTGCTCGCCCGGGTACACGTACACGGCCTTCTCGACCCCGCCGTGGACCGACAGGTCCGACTGCTGGTCCCCTTCGATGTTGAGCGCAGAAACCCGCAGCCGCCGCTCGGTCGGCGTCTTGAAGATCGAGGTCCGGACGGTTCCGCCGTTCCATTCGACCCCGCGCGGCCCGCCGACACTCAGAGCGAGCACTTTCATGTGGGTGGCCCTCAAGATCCCCGCCCGGAGCGGAAGCGGGGCGATTCCGGAGCGACACATTACACCAAAGCGATCTCGACTTCGATGTTACCACGAGTGGCCTTCGAGTACGGGCAGATCTGGTGAGCTGCGTCAACGAGTTCGCGGGCGACGACCGGGTCGAGCCCCGGGAGGCTCACGTTCAGTCGCGCGCGGAGCACGTACCCGCCGTCGTTGGTCCCCAGGTCCACTTCGGCGTCGATCGCCCGGTCCGACGGGAGCGGCACCTTCTTCTGAGCGGCTGCCACCCCGATCGCACCCATGAAGCACGCCGACCAACCGGCCGCGAAGAGCTGCTCCGGGTTGGTGCCCGTGCCCGCGGCCCCCGGAGAGGTAAGTTTGATGTCGAGCCGGTTGTCGGAGGAGCGGGACGCGCCATCGCGGCCACCGGTGGTGTGAGTCTTGGCCGTGTAGAGAACCTTGTTGAGCGTGGTCATGATCGTCTCCTGCTGAGTCAATCTCCGTTTTGCAACTGAATGGACATACCCGGTGTTGAGTTGCATCTTGCAACCATTTCGAGCGAACGTCCTTGTGCCGTACCGAATGACGACGTGTGCGTGAGGTGTTACTGTGAGCAGGGATTATCTTCTCGCACTCTCAAAGGGATCGGTTCGCGCAAGTCGTGCGGGCCGATCGTCCCTGCGAGTGGTGCTCGCGCCGGCTCATCCAAGGGCTTGATTTGTGTTGGCGTTTGCGTAAAGATGCTGATTTGCGGGCGGCGATAAGTTTCTTTCTCTGATTCGCCCGTTTTTGCGGCTCGTCCCTGCAAATTACCCCGATCGGGCTCGATAATGCTTGTGCCCCCGGCCTCACTCCCCGGGGCGCTGTTTCAGAGCCAGCAGCGACCGCGGCCCGTGCTGGGAGCGGGTCGCGGTGCCTACGCTCTCTTTAACCGGCTCCGGCGGAACCCGACCCAAGGGCACTCCGCCGGAGCCGCTAACGTTTTGCAGCCGGTCGCGCCGCATCACCGCCTGCGCCCGTCTCATCCGAGGCGGCTCGTCCGCCGTGCTGTTGACACGGGGCGCTGTACCGCGACAGACGGTGCGGGACGGGACCGGTTTCGTTTCACCTCCACCTCCCGATGTGCGGCCTTTGCGTGGTCGCATACGCCGCCGGGCGCCCGTCAATCGCACGACGCTGGAACCATCAGCCGAGCGAGAACGGTGCTCGGGATGTCGGTCCCATCTGGAGACGGGCCGGGACGCCGCGAACGGGCTTGTGACCCGCCCCCGCCGCCCGGGTCGTTAAAAAGCGCAGCGCAATCGCACCCGCCTGTTGAGGTCCGTGTCCGATCGGGGCGGCGGCACTGCCGGTCCGTTCGGCGGTGCGTAGCATACCTGCATCTCGCCACGCTTTTTGGGAGTCGAACGATGTCCGCTTTGCCCGTCAAGAACCGCCAACTGTTCATCAACGGGGCGTGGTGCGAGTCTTCCACCGGTAACAAGCTCCCGGTCGTCAACCCTGCGACCGAGGAGACACTTGCGGACGTCAGCTTCGGTAACCGCGCCGACACCGCGAAGGCCGTCGCGGCGGCGTCCGCGGCCCTTCCGGGCTGGATGAAGCTGACGCCCTACGACCGCGCGAAGTTCTTGAAGAAGATCGCCGACCTGATGCGCGAGCGCGCCGATGCCATCAGCCGGGTGATGACGATGGAGCAGGGCAAGCCCCTCGTCGAGGCGAAGGGCGAGGTGATGCACTCCGCGGACACTTTCGAGTGGTTCGCGGAGGAGGGCAAGCGGGCCTACGGGCAGGTGATCCCGCCGGCCAACGCCGCCAAGCGGCACATGACCATCAAGCACCCCGTCGGTGTAGTCGGCGCAATCGCCCCGTGGAACTTCCCGCTCACGCTCCTGTGCCGCAAAATCGCGCCGGCGCTGGCCGCGGGCTGCACGATTGTTGCGAAGCCGTCGGAACTCACTCCGCTGTGCGGCATTGCGCTCTTCGAGTTGATCGAAGACGCCAAGCTGCCGCCGGGCGTCGCGAACATGGTTCTGGGGCCGGGCGAAGAGGTCGCGACCGAGTTCATGGAGAACCCGGCCGTGCGGAAGGTGAGCTTCACCGGCTCCACGCGGGTCGGCAAGATCCTCATGAAGCAGGCCGCGGACCAAGTGAAGCGGCTCAGCCTCGAACTCGGCGGCCACGCGCCATTTATCGTGTTCCCGGACGCCGACCCCGAGGTGGTCGCGAAGGCCGCCGTGCTCGGCAAGTTCCGCAACAACGGACAGGTGTGCATCAGCCCGAGCCGGTTCTTCGTTCACCAGGACATCGCGAAGAAGTTCACCGAGGTGGCGGTCGAAGAGGCCAAGAAGCTCAAACTCGGCAACGGTCTCGAGGACGGGGTCGTTGTGGGGCCGATGATCGAGCAGAAGCGTGTCGACGCCACCCGCGAACTGATCGCCGATGCGACGGGGAAGGGGGCGGCGTGCCTGACGGGCGGCGGGCGCCCCAAGGGAGCGGCGTTCGAGCACGGCTACTTCATTGAGCCTACCATCCTGCGAGGCGTAACGCCGGACGCGAAGATTTTGACGGACGAGCCGTTCGCGCCGGTTATGCCGGTGCTCGACTTCTCCAAGCTCGACGAGGTGATCGCTGCCGCCAACAACACGAAGTACGGCCTCGCCGCCTACGTGTTTACAAACGACCTGAGCGTCGCGTGGCGGATGGCGGAAGGACTGGAGGCGGGCATCATCGGGTTGAACGACCCGGTTCCGGCAACGCCGCAGTGCCCGTTCGGCGGGATGAAAGAGTCCGGCATGGGGCGCGAACTCGCTCACGAGGGGCTCGAAGCGTACCTGGAAACGAAGTATGTCTCGATGATGCTGCGAGGATAGCACGGGATCAGATCGTCGCTCGCTCGGCGCTGTAACGAGGGTTACAGCGCCACTCGATGGGAGTTGGTGGGTTGTCGGCTGGACATTCGCTGCCCGCCGACTGGTCAGGAGCTGGCAGTTCACTGGCCGTTCGCTACCGCAGAAGTGCCACCTTCCGGGCTCGGTCTCGCTACCCAGACCGAACGGGAACGACGCCGAACAGGCGAGTTGTGACGCCATGTATCCTGGTTCAGATGATGAGGTTCCGTTGTCGGCGTAATCGAATGGCTGATTCGAGCGATTTCACGCACGATATGGGTCAGAGAACCCGATCTGTCCGCAGGCGTTAGACCGTTCGTGAAAAAAACTCTACCCAAGCCGCTGCGGACGTGGTAAAGATGTAGGTGATTAGGTACGAAGAGTTAGATACCGCCCAGATCGGGCGCACCTGTCAGGGTGACTGCCATGACCCGCATGTCGCGTGAGCTGTCTCTTGTTGTGCTCGGTGCTACCGTGCTCACGGGCGCGTATTTCGTGTGGCCCGAAACGAACTACGAAACGGAAGCCGACAAGCAGGCGGAACGGCGCACCGGGGGGCGATCCCGGAGCGGCGGCGGTACGTTCATTTTCATCGGGCACTTTGGGGGTGGCGGCCCCTCCGCGGTGAGCGGCCGTGGGTCGCGCCCGCCGGCGATGGCGAGCGTGTCCAAGGGCGGCTTCGGGACCGTCGGCAGCCGCGTCGGCGGCGGCTTCGGCGGCTGATCCACACGCATTCGGCGGCGGCCGGCGC
This sequence comes from Gemmata algarum, assembly GCF_034097035.1. NCBI lineage: Bacteria > Pseudomonadati > Planctomycetota > Planctomycetia > Gemmatales > Gemmataceae > Gemmata > Gemmata algarum. Next base: position 30,946 of record NZ_JAXBLV010000204.1, on the reverse strand, counting down.
GAGCTGGCTGGTCAGTGGTGACGACACCACGCCAGCCCGGTTGCGCCGGCCGCACGCGCTTCCGCGCACCTCGCGACCGGCCCGTTCGGTAGGAGCTCCCATGCGCAGGGTCAGCGTCGATCCCCGCCCGAACTGGCAAAAGCGGGTCGAAGAGTTCGGCCTGTTCTACCACACCCTGCGCGGCGAACCGTATTGGGACGAGTCCGCGTACTACCAGTTCACCGAGTACGAAGTCGAGCGGCTGTACGAGGCGACCACCGCGCTGCACAAGATGTGCCTCGATCTCGTGCAGGACGTGATCGATAAGCGGCTCTTCGGGCTGTTCATGATCCCGCAAGAGTTCGAGCAGTACATCATCCGCTCATGGGAGAACGACGAGCCTTCCGTCTACGGCCGGTTCGACCTGGCGTATGACGGTGCGGGACCACCGAAACTGCTCGAGTACAACGCCGACACGCCGACCGGTCTGGTCGAGGCGTCGGTGGCCCAGTGGATGTGGCTCAAGGACGTGGACGAGCGCGGCAACCAGTTCAACAGCATCCACGAGGAGCTGATCGAAGCCTGGAAAGAAGTGCTGAAGCGGGACAGCGGTCCGATCCACTTCGCCGCGATGACCGAACTCGACACGCCCGAGGACTACATCACCGCAGAGTACATGCGGGACGTGGCGATCCAGGCGGGCGCGAAGACCACGTTCATTGATGTCGCGGAGATCGGCTACGACCGGCCGCGCAAGGTGTTCGTGGACAACACCGGTTTCCCGATCCATCGTTGCTTCAAACTGTACCCGTGGGAGTGGATGGTGCGTGAGGAGTTCGGCCCCTACCTCAGCACCGCTCCGACCCGCTGGGTCGAGCCGCCGTGGAAGATGATTCTGAGCTGCAAGAGCATCCTGCCGCTGCTTTATGAGCGGCACCCGGATAGCCCGTTCTTGTTGCCGGCGTCGTTCGACCCGCTCACCGACGGTAGCTACGTGAAGAAGCCAGTTCACGCCCGCGAGGGGGCCAACATCGAAGTGGTGATGGGCGGGCGCCTCGTACAGAGCACCGACGGACCGTACCAGGGCGGGCCGTATGTGTATCAGGCGCTCGCGCCGCAGATGAAGCCCCACGACGGCCGCTACCCGGTGATCGGGAGTTGGGTGGTGAACGGCGTGGCGTGCGGGATGGGCATTCGCGAGGACGATTCGCTCGTCACCCGAAACACCAGCCGGTTCGTACCTCACCAGATGGTGGGCTGAGCGCTTCGAGTTCGCGAGCGGCAACGCTGAAAGCGGACCCCGCCTGCCTCCTGGCGCCCGGATTCCGCCGCCTACTCTGAGTGCGGCGTTACGGCTTCCGACGACACGACTTTCGACTTCGACCGACTATCGTAGCGGAGTGCGAATGGCCACGACGTTCATTTTCGAGGAACTCGACGAGGCGACGCGCGAGTACCTCACCGCGGTGCGCGACAACGAAGGGGTCGGGTCGCCCGGCGTGTTCGCATCGACCAGCGATTCGCTCCCGGGGTGCGGGTGCATCGTCGGCCCGCTTATCATCGGCGCCACGCTGCTCTTCACGCTCATGCCCTGGCTGGGCATTATCCTTCACGAACCGCTCGGGGTTGCGTGCCTCCAGACCGGCGGCATCTTGCTCGGCGGGTGGCTCCTGATGGCCCGGTTCCGCACGCGCGGCGGGTCGAACGCCGGCACCTGGGTGTACGCCGACCCGCTGCACCTGTACGAGGCCTTCCGCGAGCAGGTGACCGTCACGCCGATCGACGACGTTTCCGACGCCAGCTACACGCACAACTACGACAGCAACGGGAACTACCAGAACAGCGTCATCAGCATCGCTTACGGCAAGCGCGGGCTCACCACGGTGACGCTTACCAACGAGGCGCGTTCCGAGTACTTGGTGACCTACTTGAACTACCTCGCGTGGGCGCGGGGGCCGGACGGCGGCGAGCGCGGGGAACTCCCGCCCGCGGACCTGGGCGGTCTCGCGCGGTACGTCGTGCGCAACGGCGACGAGCCGAAGGACGCCGAGAACAACATCAACCTGAGTCTGATCGAGTTGGACATCACCGAGGTGCCCGAAGAGCCGCAACGCGAGGGCCGTGCCGCGCCGCCGCTGCTGCCCTACGTGTTCATGTTCGTGGGGGCACTGCTGTGCTTCTTCGTCATGGGGGTCATCGTTAATCCGGTGGTCCGGGACAACACGATCTTCGACACGGTGATGAAGGACAACCCGCCGCCGTCGATGACCGAACCGCGGTTCCTCCGCGCTTACCTCACCGACCCGCGGAACAAACTGCACCGGGACGCCGTGACCCGGCGGCTGGCGCAGTTCTACGCTCCCGCGATCACCCACGTCGAGACGCGGGCGGAGAATAAGCTGCTCGGCCGCGGAATGGCCGAAGTGCTGAAGGGGTTGGGAACCGCCGAGCAACCCGTCGTGTCGCTGCGCGTGAGCGAGACCGCAACCCCGCCCGGGGCGGGCGCCAAAGAAGGGCGGGAGGAACGCATCCGAACCGAGTTCGCCAACGCGGTGAATACGGCATTCGCGAACGAGTCCTGGGGCAAGGCGATTCAACCACCGCCGGGTGAGGTCTTCACCCCCGAGTCACAACCGCCGCCGATCGGACACCAACTCATCGCGTTCGTCGAACCGCCGGACCCGGACGCCAACGGGAACGCGAAGCCGGTTCACTTCGATATCGCCTACGCCCTTAAGGACGCGGGCAACGGGCTGTTTACGATCGTCGTCAATGTGACGCTGAAGGCGGACGTGACGCAGGATGATGTGGGACGCGGGCAGTTCACGCTCCCGGGGACGTACGGCCTGACGGACTTTGAAACCCGTGCGGTTCCAGCGATCCGCGACACGCTCATCCGGCAGATGATCGGTCCGCCCGGGAACCCAGGAATGCCTGGAATGCTCAGAGCGCCGTGAGGCGTGCTCTGGTTCGTTGACGGACCAGAGCACGCGCTTGTACTGGGTGCGGCTCACGGTGCGGAATGGTACGGTTTACGGGCGCATGCGCCCGCAAGCCGATTCTGGACCAAGACCGACCCCGCGTTGCACCGCATCGGGTACAGATTCAACTAACGACCACGCCGACGAGAATGTCGTAGCCGGCGTGCGCGCCCACTGCGATCCCGAACCCACGGAACACGAACAGCGAGGTGAAGAACAGCCCCGCGATCGTGCGGAACACGAAGTAGTCCGCACGCATCGGCTCGCCGTAGGGGCCGACGTGGTGCGCTGCGGCAAACGCCAGGGCCGCGGCGAATGCGGCTAACGGCAGCGCCGCAACTCCCGGCAGGCCGACGACACGCAAGAGCAACACGAGACCGCCGAACAGCCCGAGTCGGAACAGCACTTCCTCGTAAATGCCTGCACCGATAAAGGTGAGGATTTGGGCTGCTGGGGCGGTTTGGAAGGTGAGTTGCAGCTTGATGCCCAGGCCGTCGATAATCGGGCCGAAGTTGCGGCTGAACTGCCACAGCACAACCGCAAACAGCACGCTCTCGAACGCCATTCCGAAGAGCGCGGTCAGCGGGTCCTCGGGTCGGTCGGACCAGCGCCACCAACTCCACAGGAGGAGCAACCCGAGCACGATGAGCGGGGCGACGAGCACGTGCCCGGCGCCGAACAGTTCGAGCACCCAGCGGAGCCACGCATCGGCCCCGTTCCGGAGCCGGGCCGCTTGGTCGCCGCCGATGCGGTACAGGCCGCCCTCGTAAGCCGCGATGAGCGGCAGGAGAAACAGAAAACAGACCCAAGGGTGTCGCGTTGCCGCGAGGTACGATTTCATTGCGGAGCGGGTGCCAGTGGTAAGCGGGCGGCCCCGCCACCGGCCGCGACTCAAACGAGGTCCGGGTAGCGGGAGCCGAGCAGTTCGCGGCGGCGCGCCAGGGGTACCGCTTTCACGATGCTTCCGCGGTCGGAGGCGGACAAGTCGAGGTGCTCGGCGCGCGGCAGGATCGCCCCGTCGGCGTCCGTCAGAACCGCGACGACCGGGCGCCCGGGCGCCCGCGGGTCCATGCGGTTGGCGTGATTCGCCACCACGACCCCCACGCGCCCGTCGGTCAACTCGATGACGGTGTTGACCGGGTAGAACGACAGGTGGAGCAGGTACTCGGCGAAGTCGCGGTCGACTTGGCTTTGCTCGGCCAGGAGGAGCACATCGGTCAGCGCCGCGCGCGGGTCCGCCGCGGGGCGGTGGGGCCGCTCCTCGTTGAGCGCGGCGTACACGTCTGCGACGCGGAGCAACCGCCCCAGCGCCGGGATCTGCGCACCGGCAACGCCGGCCGGGTAGCCGGTGCCGTCGGTCCGCTCGTGGTGCGTGGCAACGGCCGCGGCCAGCGGGCCGGCGAGGTTCGGGAACCGCCACAAGAGCAGCTCCGCGCCGAGCCGGGGGTGCGCCTCGATCGCCCGGCGCTCGTCGGCCGTGAGCGGCTCCGTCTTCGCCAAAACCGCGGCCGGGATCTTGAGCATCCCACAATCCATGACGAGCGCGCCGACGACCGGCGCGAGCGGCCGGCCGGCCCACTCGTAATCGAACGGGACGAGCCGCGCGACGACCTGGGCCACGTTCAGCGCGTGAGCTGCGACGTACCGCGCCGGCACCGCATAAGCCTGTGCCCCGCCCGGCGCGCTGGCCGACATCACCGGTGCGGACAGGTACCGAATGGACCGCCCCTGGCGCGCCTCTTCGAGCAACTCTTCCGCGAGTGCTGCGACCGGCTCCATCGCCACCGGCAAGTTGCAGTGCAACGCCGTGAAAAAGCTGGCAAGTTTGTCGATCCGGTCTTCGTCGCGGCGGCGGCGCGCGAGCAGTTGCTCTTGGACGGCGAGACGGTCCTGAACGACACCGAGCAACCCGTTCAGCCCGTCGCACAGCTTGAGCTGCCCCCCGGCCGAGTCGGGCATACCCTGCGCGAGTCGGACAACGGAGTCGAGGATGCCGACCGTCTCGCGGTGGTAGCAAACGAGCGGGTCGGTCTCGTCTGCGGCGCACGCCGCGACGAGTGGGTCGTTGGTAAACGTGCGCTGACGGTCGAGTAACCCCTTGGCGCGCGTGAGGAGCCGCTGGGCGCGGTCGGTGTACTGGGTCGCGGCCCCTTCGCCCGCGGCCCCGGGTATGCGGCGGAGCGTGAACCGGAACGATTCAACTTCGGACACGACGGGCACAACAGACCCCGTACCGTCCACCGGGAGCGCTTCGGGGACGAGATTCGGCGTCGAGTCGAGCCGCTGGCGAAACGCGGAAATGCGATCCAGAAGGTTGCGCGTGTCGCTCATCACCGTCCCCCGTCCGGTCCGACAAGTGTTCCCCAACACCGGTTCGGACCCGTTGTCGGAGTGTATCGGTTGTGCCGGTTGGTGGACTTGAGCCGATTTTCCTTCCTAGCGTCGCGGAGTGCCGTGCTTTGTTGCTTGAGGTGAATGGGGTAAATAAGGCGACTAATCTCGTTTGCGCTGGTTGTAAACGATGCGGTGGACCTGATTGCCCTTCGCGGCATCGAGAATTGCTGTAATAACGCCCCACGGTACAGATTTATCGCGGTCGAGCACCATCTCCTTACGCCCCGTGGAGTTGATGACGCTTTCCATCTCTTTGAAGATCTGTTCCTTTGCGACCTCTTTGTCCTCGATCTTGATGACCGGGCGCTCCCCGTCCATCCGCACAACGACTTTGAACACCCGATCTTTGATGTCCTTGTACTCGACCCGCGGGGTGCCTTTGCCCTCGGGGGTGTCTTCGGGGACTTCAATGGCGCGCTCGACCGACGCGTAGGTGATGGTGAGGATAAAGAAGATGAGCAGCACCAAACACACGTCGATGAGCGGGTTCATGTCGAGGTGCGTGTCGTCCACTTCCTCGGGCGGTAGCGGCTCGACATCTGCGGCGGCCTCCGCGAACGCGGGGTGCGCCTCGATCGGCTGCCAGTCGCCATCGGTCGGCCCCTTGACCTCGTCGGTGGGGAGGAAGTTGCCGTCGCGCAGGCCCGCCAGCACCTCGGCGGCGTTGGGCAGCGCGAGTACCTCAACAGCGCCCTCTTTGCGAACCTGCCACGGGCTCATTTCTCGTTGACCTCGACGACGGTGGCGACGGTGGAGTTGACCAGCCCGCTTTTCCGGAGCTTCTCAAGCTCGTGCTGTAACTCGTCCACCCGCTCGCAGGGCAGACCTTTGTGGCACGCAATGCGCACTTCCGGTGCGCGAGACGCGCCGGTCGATTTCAGCAGCGACTGGAGCGCCTGAAGGGCCGCCGCCGGCGTGGGTAACTGGTCGTGTTCCGGTCGCGGTGCGACGTTGCCCACCCGAACCGAGTAGTACACGCTCTCGGCGTTCAGTTTGTCGACGGTGATTGTAACGGCGTCGGGATCGCCGGTGAGTTGTCCGGCGTACTTCATTTCCGGTACGTCGATCGGTGCGAGCGCTCCGGACGCCTGGATCATGATGAAGAACACCAGCAGCACCATGCTAATGTCGATGAGCGGGATCATGTCCACCTCATCGTCGTCTTCGGGCCGGCGAACGCGCCCACGCGGTTCCGGGTCCGGCAACTCGACCGCCTCGTTCGGTCGTTCGGCCGGCGCGTCGGCCGCGGCAGGCTCCTGATGTCGTGCTGGTGATGCGGCCGGACTCGCCGGAACGGCGGTTGCCGGGGACGGGCGCGCGACGTAATCGGCGAGCAGTTCGTGCTTGCCGACGGAAACCCACGGCACTTCCGTGCCCGCGGGGCGGACCTTGTCGGTCCGGCCGAGTCGGCCCTGCGCGGTCCAGTCGGCGACAACGTTGTACGGCACGGCCTTGTAAACCGTGTTCGCGGCAACGAACCACACGTCGAACGCCTTGGGGGGCTTCACAACGGCCATGTTGGGGCCTTCGGAGGATGGGGCACGTCTTCGCGGGCTGATCACTGCAAACGGGTGGAACGTCTCGGGCGTTCCACTTCGGCAAATGGCACCGCGGCTCAGTCCGCCCGCGCGCGCCGCCTAGACCTGGCGGGGCGGCCGTCGTCTTCGTCGTCGTTCCGCTCGTCTTCCTCGCTCGTGTCGAGCAGTTTGGGGTCTTTCTTGTAGTTGGTCACGAGGGTGATGAGCTTTTGCGAGGAGGATTTCACGCGGATCTCGAACTTGGCGATCCACTCCTTGAACAGCACGTGACTGAAAACGAGCGGGATCGCGGTGAACAGACCGAGCGCGGTGGCGAACAGCGCGAGGCCGATTTTCGACGCGTGACCGCCGATCTCCTTCGCCTTACCAGTTGCAGCCCCTTCGCCGATGGCGTTGAACGTGTTAATCATCGAGATAACGGTGAAGAACAGCCCGACCATCGTGGCGATTTTGGCGATCGCGAGAATGGGCGCGAGGAGGAAGTGAAGTCGCGGGACGATCTCCAACTCGTTCTCATTCGCCATGCTCCGGCGCATCGCCGCCGCGCCCTGATCCGCTGCTTCGAGCCCGGCAACGAACAGCCGGCTGGGGATCAGTCCCTTTTCCTCCTTGCACAGCGCGATGGCGGCTTTGACCCCGCCTTTACGGAGGGTCTGCTGGAACACGGGCAGGAAGTCATCCATGTCCGTTTTGGCGGAGTTGTTGAGCAAGATCCGCCAAATGACCAGCGCGCCGGCGATCAGCGACATGATCACAAGTGGGATCGAGAAGTACCACTCGTTTATGAAGAAGTCGTAAACCGCTTTCATTGCGGAGGGTCCCAAGGGAGCGAGCGAGAGGTGCCTGCTTTAGGAGTATCGACGGTTCACCAGTCAGGCGAGCAGGGCTCGCGCAGTCCAAATGATGAACGCGCGGAGCGAATTGGCGTTTGCAACGGTCGCGCAGGCACTCGGGGGCATCGGCCCCCGAGTGCGCAACACGTATGGCGCGTTCCCGAACCGACAGCGCGCGCCCGTTCGTCGCGACCGTTACTCCTCGTCTTCGTCCTTCTTGAGTTGCACCCGGCTCGCGATCTGCTGCTGAACGGCGGCGGGCACCATTTCGTAATGGCTCAGCTCCATCGCGTAGGAGCCTTGTCCCTGGGTCATCCCGCCGAGCTGGGCGGCGTACTTCGCCACCTCCGCGAGCGGCGCGCGGGCGTAAATCACCGTCATGTCGCCCGGTAGGCTGTCCTGGTTCTCAACGTGGGCGCGCTTGGTCGGCAGGTCGCCGAGCACCGCTCCGGTGTATCGGCTCGGGGTCGTGATTTCCAGCTTCACGATCGGCTCCAGCAGCGCCGGGCGGGCGGTCATGAACGCCTTCTTGAACGCGAGCCGGGCCGCGGTCTTGAAGGCGGCTTCTGACGAGTCCACGTCGTGGTACTTACCGAAGTGGACCTCGACCGCACAGTCCTGGATGCGGTACCCGGCGAGCACCCCGCGTTCGAGCATCTCCTTGCATCCCTTCTCGACGGCCGGGATGAAGTTAGTCGGGATGCTCCCTCCGACGGTGTGGTCCAGGAACGCGAAGTTGAACGCCGGGTCGTAGTGGACGCTTCGCAGCTTCTCGAACCGCGACTTGTTCGCGAACTGCTCCTCGCACTGTTGCTGGGTCGTGATCTCGCGCGACAGCGGGTAGATGCGCAGGTGGACCTCCGCGAACTGCCCCCGCCCGCCGGTCTGCTTCTTGTGTTTGTGATCGCCGGCGCCGTCGCCCTGGATCGTCTCGCGGTACGGGATTTTGGGCTCTTTCGTGTTCACCTCCACGCCGAACCGGGCCTTCAGCCGCTCGCGGATGATGTCGAGGTGGAGCTGGCTTACCCCACTGATGACAAGCTCGTGCGTCTGGGCGTCGTGCGTCACCTTGACGGTCGGGTCTTCGGACGCGAGCTTGTGCAGCCCGATGGAGATTTTCTGCTCGTCGCCCCGGGTCTTGGGTTCGATCGCCAGCCCGAACATCGGGGCCGGGAAGTGCGGCAGTGGCAGCTTCGGCGCGTGGTTCGTGTACGCGATCGTGTCGCCGATCTCCAACCCCTCCACCTTCGCGACGGCAACGATGTCGCCGGGGCCGGCCTCGTGGACCTGTGTGGTCGCCTTGCCTTGCGCTTCCAAAAGGTGCCCGATGCGGAGCGTTTGCCCGTTGCGCAGGTTCACGACGTTGTGGTTGTGCTGGAGTTTCCCCGCCATCACGCGCACGAAACTCAAGTGCCCGACGAACTTGTCGTTGACCACCTTGAACACCTGCCCGACGAACTCTTCCTGCTCGGTCGGCTCGATCTGGTGCGTCGAGCCGTTGTGCCCGATCTGGAACCCGTCGAGCCGCTTGCGGGCGAACGCCGGCGACAGCCCGTACCGCGCGAGCGCGTCGAGCAACTCACGAACGCCCTTGTCCTTCTTCGCGCTGACGCAGAAGATCGGGATCAGGGTCCCCGCTTCCAGTGCGCGGCTGATGTCGGCCTCGAGTTCCGCCAGCGTGACCTTGCCTTCGCTGAGGTACTTTTCGAGGAGCGCCTCGTCTGATTCCACGACCGCTTCGATCAGCGCCGAGCGGGACCGCGCCACGTCCACCGGCACCGACGGCGGAAGGATCTGCTTGGGGTCGAGCAGGCAATAGATCTCGCGCATCCCGGGGCCGGTGCGGTCCGGCACGTTGAACAGCACGCAGTTCTTACCGAACGACGCCTGGATGTTCTCCACCAGCGAGGGCAGGTCAACGCTGTCGGCGTCGAGCTTGTTGACCACGATCGCGCGCGACAGCCCGAGTGCGGTCGCTTCGGCGAACATCTTGCGCGTGACCGCCTCCACCCCGTTGACCGCCGACACGACGATCACCGCGGTCTCGACCGCCGCCAGCGCCTCCAGCGCCGCGCCGATGAAGTCCGGCGAACCCGGGGCGTCGAGGATGTTCAGGTGCTTGCCGTCGTGGTCCGCGTGGAGGACGTGCGTGTCGATGGAGAAGTGGTGCTTGTGTTCCTCGGCGTCGGCGTCGGCCACCGAGGTGCCGTCGTCGACGCTGCCGAGCCGGTCGACCGCGTGGGCGTCGAAGAGCAGGGCATCGGCCAGGCTGGTCTTGCCCGCGGCGCGGTGCCCCACGAGTGCAATGTCCCGAACGTTCTCGACCAAGTGCTTAACGGCCATGACATGAACCCTCGCGGAGAGGAGCCTCAAGTCATTCGGTCGAAAGTCGTAAAGTCGAAGACGGTGAGGTGCAGGGTTTCGACTTTATGACTTGGGACTTTCGGACTTTCGACTCAAGGAAAGAGCGGCTGCGAGATCGAGAGTCCCTTCGTACAGCGCCCGGCCGATGATGCAGCCCGGAATCCCTTCGTCGATCAACCGGCGGACGTGGCCCAGTTCGCACACCCCGCCGCTGGCGATCACCGGGAGCGGGGTCGCGTTCTTCATCTCGACGAGCGCCTCGAAGTTCGGGCCGCTCATCATGCCGTCCTTCGCGATGTCCGTGTACACCACGGCCGCGAGCGGGGCGTCACTGACCTGCCTCGCGAGGTCCGTCGCCTTGGTGCGCGACACTTCGAGCCACCCCTCGGTGGCAACGTAACCGCCTTTCGCGTCCACCCCCAGGACAATGCGCTCCGGGTAGCGGTTCGCAACGGCGCGGGTCCAGTCTGGGGCTTGAAGCGCGCGGGTGCCGAGTACGGCCCAGCGCACCCCCCAACCGAAAACGGTTTCGAGGTCCTGATCGGTTCGCAGACCGCCGCCGAGCTGAACGGGCACGCCGGCGGCGCTCACAATGGCCTGAATAACGGTGCCGTTGACCGGTTTGCCGGCCTTCGCCCCGTCGAGATCAACGACGTGGATGCGGTCCGCGCCGAGTTCGACCCACTTACGGGCCACGGCTGCCGGGTCGTCCGAGAAGACCGTTTCGCGCGAGTAGTCGCCCTGCCGGAGTCGCACGGCCCGGCCGTTCAGCAGGTCGATCGCGGGGAAGATGAACATGGAGACTGTCCTTCGTTCTGCGGGTATTCTCGACAGCCCGACCGGCGAAAGCAACCCTTTTGAAGGAATTGTGAAGCGCGGGGGCGGAAAACCGGCCGCCGTTTCACGTGCCCTACCGCCAACTCGGTCGTAACAGGAAACGCCCGCTATATCCCGTAAAGGCCGTTACATCGGCCACTGAATTTGCCCAGTAGCACTTCCGGAAGTTCGCGCTGCCGGACCGAGTGGCCTTTAGTAGTGCTTTCCTCCGGCAAGTCAAACCGGCAGGAGCGGTTGCTTCGGCTGTAAACAACTGAATTAGAATACTTTGTGGCGGATCAAGCGGTGAGGGCTGAACTCGCATTTGGAACGCGCTGCGCGAGATTCGACGGTAGCGATGCCCCAGCGGATGACCCGTTTTAGACCAGTCAGACGGTAGCGAATGTCCACCCGGCGGCCAGTCGTCGGCAGGGGCGGCGCTGTACCCCCCCCTTACAGTGCCGCTCGACGGATGCGACGACATCACGGGGCACGACATTCCTTGCGGTCCCCATTCGAGGAAGAACCCGCGACATCGAGTCGATTCCCCTCGCCGTAACACCCACCGCCGGAATTGACCGTTCCCACTCATCCGTCACCATACCTAAGTTGAAAAGCACAGGGGGAATCGATTGCGCTCCGCCACAACCGCCCGCGAGAGTACGCTTCATGGCAACGCCTGATCCGCTGGCCGGACTCATCGCGGCCGTCCAACTCAGTCCCGACAACCTTCCGCTCCGCAAGCACCTCGCTGAAGCGTTCGCAGGGCTGGGGCGGTTCGCCGAAGCCGAGGCCGAGTACCGCGCCGTTCTCGCCACCCATGCACAGGATCTGACGGCCCGGCTCGGTCTGGCGCGGCTGTACCACCAGCAGGGCCAAACGAGTCAGGCGTTCGTCGTTCTGGAAAGCCTCGTGCGCGACCCGCAGGCGCCGGCGGAGGCCCATGTGCTGTTGGCGAAGCTGTGGCTCCGTGAGGGGGATGTCGAGCGGGCCGTGGCCCGGTACAAGCTCGGGGTCGAGATGGACCCGGACGCTGCGGACGCGGAGTTCGCCTCCCGGCTCGGCATCGATCAGTCCCCCGACGAGAGCGAAGTCTCGGACGGCCGGCTCGCCGTCGGTGATGTCGAAGAAGCGGCCGACGTGTCGGCCCGGTTAGAGAAACCCAAGGTTCGGTTCAGTGATGTCGGCGGCATGGACGCGATCAAGGAGGAGATCCAGCTCAAGATCATCCACCCGCTGAAACACCCCGAGCTCTATGCGGCTTATGGCAAGGCGATCGGCGGCGGGATTCTGATGTACGGGCCGCCCGGGTGCGGCAAGACCCATCTGGCCCGCGCCACCGCCGGCGAGGTGAACGCGTCGTTCATCGCCGTCGGGATCGAGGACGTGCTCGACATGTGGCTCGGCTCGAGCGAGAAGAACCTGCACGGGCTCTTCGACGAGGCGCGGCGCAACCGCCCGTGCGTGCTGTTTTTCGACGAAGTGGACGCCCTCGCGGCCAACCGCAGCGACCTGCGCCAGAGCTCGGGGCGGATGATTATCAACCAGTTCCTCTCGGAACTGGACGGCGCGACCACGTCGAACGAGGGCGTCCTGATCCTCGCCGCCACCAACGCCCCGTGGCACCTCGACCCGGCGTTCCGCCGCCCCGGTCGGTTCGACCGCATCCTCTTCGTGCCGCCGCCGGACCTGCCGGCGCGGGCGTCAATTCTGCGCGTCCTCACTTCGGGCAAGCCGCAACAGTCGATCGACTTCGAGCAGGTTGCGAAAAAGGCCGACCAGTTTTCCGGGGCGGATCTCAAGGCGGTTGTCGATTTGGCCGTCGAGGCCAAGTTGCGGGAAGCGATCACGAGCGGCGTCCCGAAGCCGCTGACCACAAAAGACCTGCTGGCGGCCGTGGCACAGGTGAAACCGTCCACGAAGGAGTGGTTTTCGACCGCGCGGAACTACGCGACGTTCGCGAACCAGGGCGGGCAGTACGACGACATCCTGAAATACCTCCGAAAGTGAACCATGCAAACGGATCGGTTCGCCCGCGCCCGCATTCTGATGGAGCAGAAGCGGTACGACTTGGCCAGCAACGAAATCACGGCACGGATCGGCGACGATCCCGAGGACCCCGAGGGCTACATCCTCGCGGCGCTGTGCCAGTACACGCTGGACCGACCCGGCGCCGGGGACGCGGCTCGCCGCGCGGTCGAACTGGCCCCGAACGACTCCCGAGCCCATTTCGCACTCAGCTTGGTCGAATCGAAGTGCGGCAACCTCGACGGAGCCGAGGCGGCCATCCGCCGCGCGATCGAGTTGAACAGTTGGGCCGCCGGCTACTTCGGCCAACTCGCCGCCATCGAGATCGGGCGTTACGACTGGAGCGCGGCCCTGCGGGCGGCGGACGAGGGGTTGGCGATCGACCCCGACGACGAGGTGTGTCTGAACCACCGCGCCGTCGCGCTGACGAAGCTCGGCCGCCACGACGAGGCGGCTCACACGCTGGAAGGCACGCTGGAGAAGCACCCCGAGGACGCTTACACCCACGCCAACCGCGGCTGGACGCTGCTGCACGAGAACGAACCGCGAAAGGCCGTTGACCACTTCCGGGAGGCGCTGCGGCTGGACCCGAATTCCGAATGGGCGAAGGCGGGGTTGCTGGAAGCCCTCCGGGCCAAGAACTGGTTTTACCGGCGGGTGTTACAGTTCTTCTTGATGCTGTCGCGGTTTTCGCCGCGGGTGCAGTTCGGCCTCATTATCGGAATGGTCGTGGTCGTGCGGGCGCTCGCGCAACTGGGCGAGCAGGTTCCGGCCGCGGAGCCGTTCTTTGCGGTCCTGATTTTCGGGTACGTCGCGTTCGTGGCCGCCACGTGGTTCGCGAAGCACATCATTAACATGCTGCTGCTGTTCGACCGCGACGGCCGGGTGCTACTGGACCGACAGCAGAAATGCCTGTCCGCGGTCTGCACGGTGCTCATGGTTGCGGTGCTGGCGTTGGTCGCCTCGGCGGTCGCGGGTACGGACCGGCGGGCCGCGCCGGCGGCGGTGTTCGTGTTCCTGGTGGCGGTTCACCTGGCGTCGGTTTTCCAGATCCCGGCCGGCCGGTTCCGGCTCTTGGGCGCCGGGGCGTCGGCACTCATCCTCGGCCTGTTCGCATACGAACGCTTCGAACGGTTCGAGCTGATCCATCAATTCGCCTTGCTCCAAATGCGTGCCGAATCGCACGACATGTGGGCGGCCGAATTCCAGGCCCGCAAGGCGGACATGACCGAAGAGCAAATTGCGGCTACCGAGCAAGGGCTCCAGAACTCCGCGAACAGCGTCGCCGGTTCGCTACGGCGCTTTCGCTCGCGCGCGGAGGAGCTGAACTCGTGGGAATCCGTTCTGGGGTTCGCGAGCCTTGGCGGGCTGCTGCTGCACGGGTTTCTGGCTGCCAAGGCGGTGCGAGCGCGGTTCGAGTCATTGATGTAGATCGGGGCCGAAACAGCACTGTCGCGTGCCGGCTCGCGCAACGCGGCCTAGCTGGTTGTGTTTGTTTCTTGTGGCACAGACGTTCCTGTCTGTGCGACCGTATCACGCCGCACAGACAGGAACGTCTGTGCCTCTAACACAAAAACAAAACTGACACCAGCAGCCGGTTCGTGTACCAGTGCGGTCCGTTATCACTTGGGAAGCGAGAGGTTGACCGGAGCGAACACGCTTTGGCCCTTCGTCACGGTGACCATGCGCACCGTTTCTAGCGGCGGAGCGTATTGGACCCGTTGAATGAGCCCGGATTCCGGGTTGCGCTCGTGTGCCACCGTGTTCCAGTTGGGGTGCCAGGCGACGAGTTCGTATTGCCCTTCCGGCACGTGTGACAGCTCGAACCGCCCGTCCGGCCCCGAGACGGTGAAGTACGGGTGCTCGCAGACGAACAGGTCGGCGGCCTGCCAGTAGTACCCCGACGCGCTCGTGAGTTCGATGCGGCCGGGGGCATCGAAGGTGCGCTCGAGCGCCTGATCCGGGTCCGGGAAGGGGATCGCGAAGAACGCGGCCCCGCGCCCCCGGAGCGTGTTGAACACCGGGTCGGCGGACCGGAAGCTCACGGCGGCGCCGCGGCGCACGAGCCCCACCCGGCCCGACTCGCCGCCTTCGGGAGTCACAACGATCTGCGCGTCGCGAAATTCGACCCGCACCGGGGCCGCGGCCCACGGCTTCGCGCGAGCGGCATCAACGTTCCGCAAGTACACGACGGCGCCCTGGAGCGCGTAACTCGCTCGATCGATTCGCGGGGCGTAAGGGTGCGAGAGGACGCGGCGGGTGTACCCGGTGCCGTCCGGACGGGGGCGCACGTCGGCGACCGGTTCGACGACCGGTATCGCCCCGGTCCAAGTGACCGAGCCGATGATTCCGCCGGACTCGGCGGGTCGGAAACCCGCGCCGCCCTCAAGAGCCGGGGCGGCGCTTGAGGGTGCCGGCGAAGCGACGGACGGCGGCTCCGCACCGCACCCGAACGCGCCGAACAGCATCGAAACGAGGAGCAAAGCTCGCGGCACGGGTCGGTGTCCTCTCGAACGCACGGGCCGTAACGGGTAATGTGTTCTCAACCCGCGGAGAACAACCATGCCAGCGACGGCGACGGGTTACGTCATCAAGAAGCAGAGCGAGGCGCCGAACGTGCCGTGCCCGTGCGGGGTCAGCACGCGCATTCTGACCGGTGCCGACGGCGCCCCGTGCTCGCTCCACGTCACCACCATCGCGGATGCCACCCGGCACTACCACCGCGACACGACCGAGGTGTACTACATTCTGGAAGGGCAGGGCAAGATGGAATTGAACGGCGAATGGCACGAGGTGGGGCCGGGGACCGTGATCTGGATCGAGCCCGGCACCCGGCACCGCGTTACAAGCGAACACGGCCTGAAGACAATCGTGTTCGCGCTGCCCGCCTTCAACCCCGCGGACGAGTGGTTCGACTAGCACCGCGTGCCGATCCGTTCAGCCCCTGCGGTTCGGAGAACGGGTTGCGGCACGACTCGCGTGCTCAGGCGTCAGGCGGTAACGAGAAAAGGACGGGGCGGCTGTTGCTTCGCGTGGAACGCGAACGCGACCAGCTCGCGCAGGCCGGGCTCCTCGATCCGGTCGAGCGCCTCACCGAGCGGGAACCACGTGCGGTTGCGGAAGTGGCGCTCGGGCCACTCGTCGCGGGCCTCGGTGACGACGAGCCGGTACACGAGCACGAACAGCTCGCGGCCGAGCTTCTCGTAAGCGTAGGAC
This sequence comes from Gemmata algarum, assembly GCF_034097035.1. Taxonomy (NCBI): domain Bacteria; kingdom Pseudomonadati; phylum Planctomycetota; class Planctomycetia; order Gemmatales; family Gemmataceae; genus Gemmata; species Gemmata algarum. Next base: position 14,797 of record NZ_JAXBLV010000204.1, on the reverse strand, counting down.
CCCAGCGGTTCGGCGTCGATCGCACCGACCACGCCGGCCTCTTCCCACGCCTCCGCGAGAGCGGCTTCGCGCGGCGTGTGGCCGACCTCGATCTGCCCCTTTGGGACGACCCAGCGGCGCCCGCTGCTCGATCGGACCAGGCACACCCGTCCGTCGCGCACCGGGACCGCCGCGGCCTGTCGCACCCAGATCGGCATCGGTTTCTCCCCGCGCGGTTGTTCACGGTGTATCTTCTCGCATCAGAGGGGGCGGTCAAGCTCCTTCGGACACATTCCGCGGAATCGGGCGGCGGGGGCCGCGGGTTCTATAATTCCCCCTCAAAATCGCGCCGCCGGCCCACGCCGTCGCGCGGCCCACAGGTGACGAATGTTGACGCGGCCAGACCAGTTGAGCGTGCGACAGGTGATGGTGCCGACCCCCGTGCAGGTCCCGCCGTCCTGCCCGCTCCGCGACGTGATGGGGGAGATGAACCGGCTGCGGATCGGCGCGGTGCTCGTGACGACCGGGGGGCACGAGCTTCAGGGGATCTTCACCGAGCGCGACCTGCTGCGCCGCGTCGCCGACGCCGACCCCGGCTGGCGCGAGCTGCCGGTGTCCGCCTGGATGACGCCGGACCCGATCACCATCGGCCCGCACGAGACCTGGGAGGAGGCCGTCGCCCTGATGGAGCGGAAGCGGGTGCGGCACCTGCCCGTGGTCGAGGGGCGCACGGTGCAGGGGCTGCTCTCCACCCGGATGCTGCTGGGCCGGCGCACGGACGACCTCAACCGGCTGGTCGAGCACCGCACGCACGAACTGAAGCGGGCGCTGGGGGAGATCATGGCGCGCGACGCGGAGATGCGGCACAACCTCCGCGCCGCGGGGCGGCTCCAGACCCGGCTCCTGCTGCCGCACGCGCCCCCGCCCTGGCCGGAGCTGCGGTGGGGCGTTCACTACGCGCCGCTCGACCACCTCGGCGGCGACTACTACGACGTGGCCCAACCGGACCCGGACCACATCGGGTTCCTGATCGCCGACGCCAGCGGGCACAGCATCGCGGCGGCGATGGTGGCCATCATGTCGCGGTCCGCGTTCGCCGACGTGGCGGGCAGTACGGTCTCCCCGGGCGCGGTGCTGTCCGAGATGAACGCCCGGCTCCAGGGGCTCGCGGACGACCGGTTCGTAACGGCGTTTTACGGCGTGCTGAACCGCCGCACCCGGGTGCTGACGTACGCCAGCGCCGGGCACCCGTACCCGCTGCGGTTCGTGGCTCGGACCGGGGCGGTGCAGCCGCTCTCGGCGCACGGGTTCCTCCTCGGGATCGTGCCCGACGAGCAGTACCGCGAGCGCACCGTCCAGCTCGAGCCGGGGGACCGGCTGTGCTTCTACACCGACGGTTTGGTGGAGGCCCGGGACGACCGCGGTGAGGGGTACGGCACCGACCGGCTGGAAGCCGCGTTCACCGCGGGCGGGGCGCTCGCGGCCGAGCCGCTGCGGGACCGCCTGCTCGAAGACCAGCGGGCGTTTCGGGGGGACCAGAAGCTGTCCGACGATGTCACCCTGGTGGTGTGCGAGTTGGCGCGGGACTGACGCGCCGACGGGACGGTTTTGGTTTTTGAGTGTGGTCCGCTCACTCCGTGAGCGGTCGTTCCGCGTCCCCGACTCGCTTCGCGGGCGTGCGGCCCCGTCGTTGCGTGCAACGCGAATCCGATACCCGGAGGAACCGCTCACGGAGTGAGCGGACTACACTCAAAGGCCTGTGAATGGGTCTGTTACACCAACTGGAAACTACCGGATTCGGTACGAGGCCAGGACTCACTTCTTTTTCTTCTTCGCCTTATCTTCGGTCGCCTCGGGCTTGTCGGCTTTCGGCTTGGGGGCGAGCTTCGGCTTGCTCGCTGCCTGCGGCGCGGGGCCGGCGGGCGGTTGGCTCACGACGTAGCCCGCCGCCCGGAGCGGCTCGACGAGCTGATCGGCCTCGGAGCGGGCTTCGGGGCCGTCCACGCGGGCCAGCGCGATCACCGCGTACCAGTACCGCTCGCGGTCGCGCGGGGAAAGGGTGTCGGGGTCGGCCCCGGCCTCGCGGCCGAGTTCGGGGTCGTAGCGGAGGTTCTTGAGCAACGCGGACAGCTCGCGCCACGTCGCCCCCGCGGACACCTTGGTGCCGTCCGGTTTGGTGACGGTGCGGCCGATCGCGATGTGAAGCAGCCCGCGGAACCGCCCGGCAACGATGCCGTTGGTCCGGGCCGCTTCGAGCACCTCTCGCAAGCTGTCCATTCGGCGGCCCCGCTGCCCATCGGTGACGGCGACCCGGTCGTGCTCCGATTCGGGGGTCAGAATCCGCGCCACCCCCGGAACGACACTCGGCGGAGCAGTCGAATACAGATCGCCCATTTTACCAACTCACCGAATTTATACCCAAAGGTGCTATGTCGCCTCATCTTTTCGTCACAGCCGATGAAGAATGATGACGAACAAGCCCGCAAACCTCCAGCATTTGTTTTCCCGGGGGTGATACAACCCGCGCAGCGGCGGTGGGTTAGAGCGGTGATTGCGTTAATGCGGCTTTCAGCACCTGTGCCGCGTGTTCAGGATCGTCGGCGGTTGAAATTGCGGCACTCACCGCCACCCGCCGCGCGCCCGCCGCTATCACGTCCGCGATGTTCCGGGCACCGATCCCCCCAAGTGCGAACGCCGGTAGCGCCGTTTCGGCGGTCGCGGCGCGAACGAAATCGAGCCCCGGGAAGCGGTCGAACGCTTTCGTTTTGGAGGGGAACGTCGGGCCGATCCCGATGTAATCCGCGCCGTCCAGCACCGCCTGACGGACCTGTTCGACCGAGTGCGTGCTCACGCCGATCAGCGGGTCCGGCCCCAGCACTCGTCGCGCGTCCTTCACGGTGATGTCGTCCTGGCCCAGGTGAACGCCGTCGGCGTCGCACAGCCGGGCGATGTCGGGCCGGTCGTTGACGATGAACAGCACCCCCGCTTCGCGGGACCAGGCGCGCACGTCGCGGGCCAGGGGCAACAGCTCCCGGTCGGGCATCCCCTTCTCCCGGAGCTGGAACACGTCGGCCCCGCCGCGGGCCGCTTCGCGCAGGGTCCAGTCGAGCGAGGCGACGCACTGTGCCCGCGTCAACAGGACGTACAGCCGCGCGGACGCGAGCCGCTCGCGGCTCCCGGCCCCGATCGTGAGTGCGCGTTCGAGCGTGTACGCCCGGTACCGCACCGCTTCCAGCGTGCGCCCGAGGTCGGGGCCGAACACCTTGCCGAACTCTTCCAGGCTCCGGAGCGACTCCTGGAGGCGCTTCAGGTTGACCACCGCCACGTGGGCCGGGGACGCCCGCTCGTACTCGCTCGCGGCGGTGGCCGTGGTGCCGACATCGCGTAGCGTTTCGCGGGACGCCAGCAGCACCCGCGGGGGCAGCTTTTGCGCCGCGGCGGCCAGTCCGTGCCGCAGCTCTTTCACCTCTTGCGTCAAGAACCGGTCGTCGAGCACGAACCGCGCGTAGTCCTCCAGCACGCGGGCGGCCTCACGCGCCCGGTTGAAGCTGGCGTCCAGAACCCGGGCCGCGTCCACTTCGGCGGTCGGCTCTGTGATCGCGAAAACCGTCACTTCCGACACGGGTTCGGCGGCGCGGGCTTCGGATTTAATCAGGACCGATTCAAGTCGCTCGGGGGTGAACCCCAGCGCCGCGCAGGACGCGCGGAACGTGTCGCTCGCCCGCAGGACCGCGATGAGAAAGGCGTCGGTGAGGAACTCGGGGTCGTGTCGGTGGGCGATCGACCACGCGCGCGCCGCGTTGAACAACACGGCCACGTCCGGCGCGACGGGGGTCTCCCCGCCGCGGAGGGCCTCACGGACGGCGGGGACCGACACGCCGATGTGCTCCAGCAGCACCGCCGGCCGCCCCTCGTCCTCCTCGAGCAGGGCGAGCACGTAGTGCCCCAGCCGCACCGCGTCGGCCCCCGCCTGCTCGGCCCGGTCGCGCGCCCCGGCGACCGCACGTTCCACACCCGGACTGGTCTGATGCATAGCCGCGTTACCCCTTACAGCACTGTCATTGTACTGCCACAGCCGATACAGCCGGAACGACCGGCAGGTTCTTGTCGGGAGGTTCTCTTCGGCGCGGCCGGTCTCATCCAGACCGCCCGGAACGCGGACGATGAAAGTCCGGGACGAACGGACTCGTCACCCCGGTGTCAAGGGACGGCAACGATGAACGGACTGGTGCGCACACACACTCTCGCCGTCCGGCTGGCGGCCGGGTTCCTTCCGCTGACCGTTATGCTCGGGGCGGCGAGCGCGCGACAGCCGGTGCTGCCGACCGTTCCGCAACCGGTGCCGGCCCCGCGCGGGCACGCGGTGCTGGCTCAGGTGCCGCTCCCGGCGCCCGTTCCCGTCGAGGCGGCCCGGGGCGAGGCCGGCCCGGAGCTGTCGCTGGGCGAGTGCGTCTCGATCGCCCTGGCGCGGCAGCCGTCGCTGCGGGCGGTGCTGGAGAGCACGGCCGCGGTGGAAATCGGGTACAAGTCGCTCTCCAACTTCGGCACCGCGGCCACGCTCTTCAGCCCCGACGTGGACGTCCGCAAGCAGCAGGCCAAGCGCGGGCTGATGGCCACCTCGGCCGAGTACCAGAAGCTGCACAACGAGCTCGTGCAGGACGTGACCCGGATGTACTACACCGCGGTCTACGCCAAGCAGCAGCAGGAACTGGCTAACCGCGTGGTGCTGCGGCTGGACAACCTGATCGAGATCGGCCGCGAGTACCTCAAAACCGCGCCCGCGCAGGAGCTCAAGGAGTCCGGGTTCAACACGCTCAAGCTCCAGATGATGGAGAACGGGCTGTACGAGGCCAAGAAGCTCCAGATCGACGCCCGGATCGGCCGCGAGCGGGCGCTGGCGGGGCTGCGCGAGCTGATGGCCGTGGACGCCCGCACGTTCCCGTTCCGGATCAAGGACCAGGCGCTGCCGGTGATGGTCCAGGAGGTCCCGCTCACCATGACCCGGGTGGCGGAACTGGCGCTGGAGCGGCGCCCCGAACTGGTGCTCGCCGCCGCGGGGGTGGACGCCTTCCGGCTCGAGGTGTACGCGCAGGGCAAGATCCCCTTCAAGCGGGCCACCCGGACGTTCGTCTCGGGCGCGGACATCCACGCGAAGGAGATCCCCGCGACGAACCGCGGCGCCGACTACCGGCCCGGCGGGATCATCCCGGAGATGCCCCCGCAGCTCGTGGGCAGCAAGTACGACCGGGTGTGCCGTGCGATGGCGTTCGCGCAGCGGGCCGAGGCGGTCTACGACAAGGCCCGCAACCTGATCCTCCTCGAAGCGGAAACGGCGTACCTGGATTTCGACCAGGCGGCCCGGCGGCTGGAGATCGCGACCGAGCAGTTCGCGCTGAGCAAGCGGATCCAGGAGCAGGCCCGGGCGGTGGCCGAGTTCACCAAGTCGAAGGACCAACTCGTGCTGGCGGAAGTGGAAGCGTCGCGGGCGCAGTCCGGGTACTTCGAGGCGGTCCACCGGTACCTGCTCGCGCTCGCGGCCCTGGAGCGGGTCACCGCGGGCGGCATCTGGCCCAAGTTCCCGGACCGCTAGGGGCGGGCGGTGCCGTTCCGAGTTTCCAGTTCCGGGCTCCAAGCTGACGACAGGGGCGGTCAACCGTGCCGGGTGGTTCGGTCGCCCTTCGTGCGGGATTTCAACCTGGGATCTGAGGCGTTGCGAAGAAAAAGGGGTGCGCTGTGGGTCGCGTGTACGCTGTCATCGTGTGCTGTTTGCTGCCGGTCGCGGTAGCGGTCGTGCCGTCGGCCCCGCGGGCGGCGGCGGCCGAGCCGGTCGCGCCGGCGCGGATCGGGCTCCCCGCGAACATGTTCAGCGGGCTGCCCGCGCCCGTCGTTCAGCGGGCCTCGCGGCCGTTCCAGAACATGCTGGAGAAGCAGGCCGGGCTCAAGGGCGAGGTGACCGTCGGGAAGGACTACACCGAACTCGCCGAGATGCTCCGCGGCGGTAAACTGGAACTCGCCGTGTTCCACGGGTTCGAGTTCGCCTGGGTCAAGCAGCACCCCGAGCTGGTGCCCCTGGTGGTGACCGTGCCGACCAACAAGCTCCAGGCGTGCCTGGTGGTGAACGTGAACTCGAAGGCGGACGGCCCGCACGCCCTCAAGGGCGAGAGCGTGGCGATCCCCAGCGGGACCAAGGCGCACTGCCAACTGTACTACGACCGCCTCAAGGACGCGGCGCCGGCCGGGTGCTGCGAGGTGGCGAAGCTGAAGGGCCGCACGGTCGAGGACGCCCTCGACGCCGTGTCCGACGCCGAGTGCCCGGCGGCGCTGGTGGACGCCGGGGCCCTGGTCGCGTACCAGAAGCTGAAGCCCGGCGCCGGCCAGCAACTCAAGGTGCTCGCCCAGTCCGAGCCGTTCCCGCCCGGGGTGCTCGTGTACCGCAAGGGGGCGCTGACCGAGGAGGCCGCCAAGCAGGTCCGCGACGGGCTGGTCAAGTGCGTGAACACCGACGAGGGGCAACTGCTCACCAGCCTCTGGCGGCTGAAGGGCTTCGAGGCGGCCACGCAGGCGTACCAGTTGGACCTGGACAAGTGCTTGAAGGTGTACCCGGCGCCCAAGCAAAAATAACCGCGCCGCCCCGCAACCGCACGAACCCGCGCCCGCCGCACACCCCTCAAACCCGCTCCCGCCCGACCCACCCCCCGCACCCGCGGGGGGTGTTCGCGCTTCCGGCGGAGCTTCCAACCTTTAAGTTGGTAGTGCGGGCGATATAGTGAATGCAGTGATCGGATGTATAGTTGAAGTGCCCGGAACAATGGTAGGGTGCGCGGGCCGCACCCTGGTGAGACGCTGTCATGGCCGAGACGATCGAGACCGTCACAATCGCGGACGAGGTGCGCACGCGGTTCCTGACCTACGCCATGTCGGTGGTGAAGGGGCGCGCGCTGCCCGACGTGCGCGACGGGCTGAAGCCCGTGCAGCGGCGCATCCTGTACGCGATGTTCCAGGACCTGAAGCTGACGGTGGACAAGAAGGCGCTGAAGTGCGCCAAGATCGTCGGCGAGGTGATGGGCAACTACCACCCGCACGGGGACAGCGCGCTGTACGAGGCGCTCGTGCGCATGTCGCAGAACTGGGTGCTGCGCGTCCCGCTGGTGTACGGGCAGGGGAACTTCGGCTCGGTCGACGGCGACCCGCCCGCGGCGTACCGGTACACGGAAGCGAAGCTGACCCGACAGGCGGAACTGTTGCTCGACGAGCTGGGCCAGGACACCGTCGATTCGGTGGCGAGTTACGACGGCACCCGCCACGAGCCGGCGGTGCTGCCCGCACAGTTCCCGAACCTGCTGGTGAACGGCACCGCGGGCATCGCGGTCGGCATGGCGACGCAGATCCCGCCGCACAACCTCGGCGAGGTGCTCAAGGCCTGCACGCTGCTGATCGACAACCCCGACGCGACGGTTGCGAACCTGCTCGACAAGGTCAAGGGGCCGGACTTCCCGCTGGGGGGCAAGATCCTCGCGGACCGCGCGGCGCTGCGCAAGATCTACGAGGAGGGCGTCGGCTCGATCAAGGTCCAGGCGGAGTGGAAAGAGGAGAAGATCGACCGCGGGGTGCAGATCGTCGTCACCTCGATCCCGTATGGGGTGAACAAGGGCGACCTCGAAAACACCATCGGCTCGATCATCGACCAGCGGAAGCTGCCGCAACTGACCGGCCAGTCGAACGAGTCGAACGAGAAAGACGGGCTGCGCCTGGTGCTGGAGGTCAAGAACGGCACCGACCCGAACCTGGTGATGGCGTACCTGTACAAGCACACCGAGTTGCAGAAGACGTACTCGTACAACATGACCGCGCTCGTCCCCACCGAGGACGGTAAGGGGATGAAACCGCGGGACAGGCTAAGTCTGTGGGACCTGCTCACTGAGTTTCTCAAGTTCCGGCTCGCAACGGTCCGCCGGCGGTTCGAGTACCAGTTGCGCCAGTTGCGCCGGCGGATTCACATCCTGGAAGGGTTCCAGATCATCTTCAACGCGCTGGACCGCGCCATCAAGATGATCCGCGAGAGCAGCGGGAAGCCCGACGCCGCGGAGAAGCTGAAGGCCGCGTTCAAGCTCGACGACGAGCAGGTGGGGGCGATCCTCGACTCGCAGCTCTACAAGATCGCGCAGCTCGAGATCCAGAAGATCATCGACGAGCTGACGGAGAAGAAGAAGCAGGCGAAGGAGATCGAAACCATCCTCGCCTCGGAAAAGAAGCTCTGGGGCGTCATCAAGGGCGAACTGGAGGCGCTGATCGAGAAGTTCCCCGAGCGCCGCAAAACCCGCATGGCCTCCGACGAGGACGTGCTGGAGTTCAACGAGGAGGCGTACATCGCCCGCGAGAACACGAACGTGGTTCTCACGAAGAACGGGCGGATCAAGCGGGTCGGCCGGCTGGCGTCGGTGGAAACGACCCGCGTCGAAGAGGGCGACGCGGTTGCGGCGGTGGTTCCGGGAAGCACGCTCGACCACGTCTCGTTCTTCGCGGACGACGGCGCGGCGTACACGATGCGGATCAACGAGGTTCCGGCCACCGCCGGGTACGGCGAGCCGATCACCAAGTTCTTCAAACTCGCGGACGGCGCGAAGGTCGTTGCGGCGGTCACCACCGACCCGCGGTTCACGCCCGCGGACCTGCCCGCGAAGGGCGACACGCCCGGCGGCCCGTTTCTGGTCGTGGCCACGCGCAACGGGTTCGTGCTGCGCCTGCCGCTGACCGCGTTCCGGTCCGAGTCCACGAAAGTCGGCCGGCGGTTCGTGAAGCTGGAAGAGGGCGATAAAGTGGTGATGGTGCGGCTCGCGGGGGCCGAGGAGGGCGTGATGCTCGCGACCTCCGGCGGGTACGTCACCCACTTCCCGCTGGACCAGGTGTCGATCCTGTCCGGGGCCGGGAAGGGCGTCATCGGCATCGAACTCGAATCGAAGGACGACTGCCTCGGCGGGGTGCTGGTGGGCGGACGGTTCGACAAGCTCGTGGTGGAAACCGAGAACGGGAAGACCCAGGACTTCGGCCCCGGCGCGGTCAAGACCCGCAAGCGCGGCGCGAAGGGCGAGAAGCCCGGCGCGCGGACCAAGTTCGCGCGGGTGGTCCCGCCGGAGATCCAACTCGCCGACTGGGACGCTGTCGAGGGCAAGAAGAAGGACGCCGACTAAGAGGTATCGATGGATGCGCCCTCTGCGTTCGAGTTGGAAGCCCACCCGGTTGTGAAAGCGGCACTTGGTGCCGCCTGGGTAGATTCGCTCTCCGCCGATCCCGTTCAGCGGCACGAGGAGGGAGGGTGGATTTACCAGAATCTGGTGACCGGCGAGATCGAGGTGCGCCGGGCGGTCCGCGGGTCACAGGTATCGATTTCGCTTGTGAACCCGCCTCATGTCGATGGGTGTGTTGTAGTCGGGAAGTTCCACACACACCCTAACCCATCTGCCGAAGGGTGGGAGCCCGGTCCGAGCCCACAGGACCTCCGGATCGATGCGGTTCATGGTGTTCCGGACCTAATCCAAGCCGACGACGGCGTTTATCATTCTGGCCCCCCGCGGCGGCGCGGCGGATTGACCGGGAGCCCGGGGTTCCCCGATTGAGGAGAGCGGATATGGCGAACACTCTCGGTTCGGTACTGCCTTCGCGAACGCTCGCGAGCGACGAGGCGCTCCGAATCGCCCGTGCCGATGCAGAAACCGCTTACCACGATCTGAACCCTTACCGCATCGAAATTATGCTCGAAGCGGACGGCTGGCACATCGCTTATGAGCCGAAGGACGCGACGCTCAACGGCGCGGGACCGCATTACGTTATCGATGCCGCGACTGGCGCTATCGTGTCCAAGAAATATTACCAGTAAACGGTCTCGTACACCCACGATCAAGCATCCGATCAGCTATGAGCGCACTCACCGCCGGCCGCACCGCGGCGTACCGAACCGAAGACATTCAGGTCCTTGAGGGGCTCGAACCGGTCCGCAAGCGCCCCGCCATGTACATTGGCGGCGTGGACGCGAAGGGCCTGCACCACCTCGCGTGGGAGATCCTCGACAACGCCGTTGACGAGTACATCAACGGCTACGCCGACCACATCACCGTGACGCTGCACAAGTCCGGGCAAGCGATCACGATCTTCGACAACGGCCGCGGCATCCCCGTGGACATGCACCCCAAGCACAAGAAGACCGGGCTCGAACTGGTGCTGACGGTGCTGCACGCGGGCGGCAAGTTCGGCGAGTCCGAGAGCGGCTACATCCACTCCGGCGGGTTGCACGGGGTCGGCGCGTCGGTCGTGAACGCGCTCTCGAAGAGGCTCGTCGCGACGGTGCGGCGCGACGGGTTCGAGTACCGGCAGGAGTACGCCAAGGGGACGCCGCTCGCGAAAATCGAGAAGGTCGGGCCGTTCCGCGGGCACGGGACCGGCATCTACTTCGAGCCCGACGACACGATCTTCAAGACCGTCCGGTTCGACCCGGACACGCTCCGCGCCCGGCTGGAGGACACGTCGTTCGTCCACAGCGGGCTGCGGATCACGTTCAAGAACGAGGTGACCGGCGAGACGCTGGAATTCGCGAACCCGGGCGGGCTGCCCGCGTTCCTGGGGCGCTTGGTGCTGGACGGGCAGAAGCCGCCGGTGACCGAGGCGTCGTTCTCCGCGGTGCGCGAGACCGGGGACAAGATCGAGGTCGCGCTCCAATGGACGGAGTCCACCGAGGAGACGTACCGGTCCTATGCGAACGGCATCCGCACCCCCCAGGGCGGGACGCACGAGAACGGGCTAAAGTCGGCACTGCGCAAGGCCGTGCAGAGCTACATCGACACCCACGACGACGTGAAGAAGCAGAGCAAGGGGCTGAAGATCACCGCGGACGACATCCGCGAAGGCATCGTCGCGGTGCTGTCGGTGTTCCTCCGCGACCCGATGTTCCAGTCGCAGACCAAGGACCGGCTCACGAACACCGAGATGGAAGGTTCGGTCGATAACTTCGTTCGCCCCGCCCTCGAGGCGTGGCTGAACAACAACAAGACCGCGGCCGACTCGATCGTGGGGCGCATCGTCATCGCCGCGCGGATGCGCGAGGCGTCGCGGGCCGCAAAGGAGGAGGTGAAGCGGAAGGCACCGGGGAGCAAGCGCCTCAGCCTTCCGGGCAAACTCGCCGACTGCAAATCGACCGACCGCGACGAGACCGAACTGTTCATCGTGGAAGGCGACTCCGCAGGCGGGTCGGCGAAGCAGGGCCGCAACAACAGCACGCAGGCCGTGTTGCCGCTCCGCGGGAAGATCCTGAACTGCGAAGGGCTCCCCGCCTCGAAAGCGCTGACGAACCAGGAAATCGCCGACCTCGTCACCGCGATCGGCACCGGCATCGGCGACAAATTCAACTACGGTAACCTGCGGTACGGCAAGATCATCCTGCTGATGGACGCCGACGCCGACGGCTGCCACATCACGACGCTGATGCTCGCGTTCCTGTTCCGGCACATGCCGGAACTGATCCGGCACGGGCACGTGTACATCGGCCGACCGCCGCTGTACCGGGTGAATGTCGGTAAGGACATCCACTGGGTTCAGGACGATCAGGGTAAGGAGGAGCTGGTCGAGAAACTGACCAAGGCGAACCGCAAGTTCGAGGTGACGCGGTTCAAGGGTCTCGGCGAAATGGACGCGAAGGACCTCGCCGCGACGACGCTCGACCGGCGGACCCGCACCCTGCTGAAGGTGAGTACCGACGGCGCGGCCCTGGAAACGGACCGGACGTTCGTTGATCTGCTCGGCAAGGACGCGAAGCCGCGGTACGACTTCATCATGGCAAAGGCCGATCAGGCCGTGGACGAAGACCTGGACGTGTGATCGACGGGGCGGCCCGGGCGCCGCCCCGGCCGCGGGCTCACTTCGCCCGGACGCTCGACAGGCCGCCGTCCACGCTGACGATCTGGCCGGTCACCCAGGTGGTCTCGGGCGCCAGGAGCCAGGCGATCGCGTCCGCCACGTCGCCGGGCTCCCCGATGCGTCCCAGCGGGTGCATTGCGGTGGACGCTTTGAGGGTCGCTTCGCTCGAGGTCAGCCGCGCGGCGAGTGGGGTGCGGACGAGCCCCGGGGCGACGGCGTTCACGCGGAGGTTCCGGCCGGCGTAGGTGGCCGCGGCCGAGATCACGAGGCCGTTCACCGCACCCTTTGCGGCGGCGATCGCCTCATGGTTGGCGAGCCCGATTTTCGTCGCCACGGTGGACATGAGCACGACCGAACCGCCGCCGGTCATGCCCTTGACGGCGGCCCGGAGCACGTTGAACGCGGTCGTCACGTTCACCGCCAGCGTGTCCGCGAACTCTTGGTCGGTGGTGAGGTGCGCCGGCTTCAGCAGGATCGAGCCGCACAGGTTCGCGGCACCGGTGATCGGCCCGAACTGTTGCCCCGCCTCGGCGAACAGGAGGTCCACAGCGCCGGAATCGGTCGCGTTCAGGGGGCGCACCGCGACCGTCGCCCCGGCGGTCGTCAGCTCGCTCGCCAGGGTGTCCAGTTTGTTCGGGTCGCGGCCCGCGAGCATCAGCTTGCACGGCCCGCGGGCCGCGAGCCGCCGACACAACGCCGAGCCGATTCCGCCCGCCGCACCGACGATCACGTAAGCCGGGATGTCACTCATAGTTTTGCTGCCGGAAGGGCGCGGCCCTTCCACCCGACCGGTTTCCCGATCACCCAGCGCAGGACCGCGTACCACTGAACCGCGAGCAGCAGCAGGATCGCAACCGGGTGCAGGAGCACGCCGACCCACGACTGGCGGAAGTGAACGGCCGCGTGGCACCGCTTCGAGAGTGACATGACGATTGCGCTGCCGAGCACCGACAGGGCGAAGGGACGCACCGCCTGTTCAACCGTTCGCTCGTGCGGGTCCGCCTCGAACGTGAGACCGCTCAGCGCCAGCACGAGCAGCAGGGCAGGTACTACCTGCCCGCAGAACAGAGTGACAGTCCAGAACCCGATCTGCCCGGTCGCGGCCATGCCCTCACGGGCGTTCTTCGCCAGCCCGAACCAGACCGCCGATGCCGAACGGTACATCCGGCACGAGGCGAGGTGCGTGGCGTCGCAGATGTCGGTCCCGAACCCGGCTTTGCGGTAGGCGCGGGGCAGCGTCAGCCCGTCGTGGAAGGACGATCGCACCGCCCCGTGCCCGCCGACCGTTTCATACGCGGCGCGCGCGGTCATGAACCACTGCCCGCACCCGGCACCGAACGCGGCACGCGGCGAGCGGCGCATGCCCCACAAAGGGAGAAAAGATAGCAGTAGCCAGTTGATGAGCGGGATGAGCAGGCGCTCGAAAAGGGTTCCGGTCTCCTGGTGCGGGAACCCACTCACCAGGGCGCACTTGCTTTCGCGGAGAAATCGCGCCATCCGCGCCAGCGCGTCCGGGCGGAGGCGCACGTCGGCATCGAGGAACGTGAGAATGTCGTAGCGGGCCAACTGTGACAGCGCGAAGCACGCATGTTGCTTTCCGGCCCATCCGTCCGGTAGCGGCGGCGCCGACTGGACCCGCACCCGCGGGTCCGCAACCGCCAGCGCTCGGACGATATCCGCCGTGCGGTCGGTGCTGGCGTCGTCGAGGACGATGACCTCTAACTCCACGTGACGGGACGCGAGTACCGACCGCACGCACGCCTCAATGCCGAGTTCTTCGTTCCGTGCCGGGATGAGGACCGAGATGACGGGTTGGTCCGCCGCGGCCGCGTCGCCACCAGAGGGCAGGGCGGGGGGCTCCCGAAATAGAACTGAATTCCACAGATAGAGCAGGGCGGGGGCCGCTGCGCAAAGCAGCGCTCCCAATGCCAAGCCGACAAGTGTCACGGCCGACGCTCTCCCGTTACGACGTCGTGTGAGGGATCAAACGACCGCCCGCGGACCCAAGCCTTCAGCCGGCGCCAGGAGTCGTACACGCCGCCGACACCGGTGCGGCCGGCGAGGAGGTCCGTGAACGCCGCCGGATCACGCCTCACGGCCTCGGCACTGAGCACGTCGAGGTTTTGCGCAAGAGCCGTTTCGATCCGAGCGGTCCAGGCCTTGCCGTCCAGCCCACGATGGTCGGCGGCGCGGAGCGGTTCGCCGATGCGGACGAGCGCCTCGGGCGTGCTTTCCGTCCAGAAGGTGTATTCGAGTGCGACCGGCAGCACCGCGCCGGTGGTCATGCGGGCGGCGAGGTGGCCCACGCCCGATTGCAGCGCGAGCGGGCGCTCCCGCACGTCAGTGAACCGGCCCTGAGCGGTCACCCAGAACGTGTGACGGGGGCGAGACAGGATCGCCGTACCCGTCCGCAAGAACGCGGCAGCTCCGCGGAGCGACTTCGTATCAACGCCGACGAACCCGAGCTTTGTGAAGAACCGGTAACGCTCGACAGCGACCGCGTCGATGGCCGCAAAATGCTCGCGTGGCCCGAACCGGTCGCTCAGCACGATGCCGATCATCGGGTCCCACCACGACGGGTGGTTCAGCGCGACCAGAAGCGGCTCGTCCCCGGTCGGAACGGCGGCCCCGCTCTTCGACAGCCGCACCGCGTGGAAGTGCTTCCGCACGTACCGCCGGGCGTACTTGCGGAAGCCGCGCAGCAGCCAGCCCCAGCGGTTCGGCAGTTCGGTGGTGCGAGCCGACATCACGACACCCCGGCCACTTGAAGAGTGATGGTACTGGAGCGCGGGCCTCTGGCCCCCACGACCGACACACAGCCGTTTGGTGTCGCGTGGACTCGAGACGCGCGCCGACGCCAACGAGCGGGCTCGCTGCAGCGCCGGCCGCATCCTCATACGTGAACACACCTGCG
>NZ_JAXBLV010000203.1:0-51026 GCF_034097035.1 Gemmata algarum | reverse complement strand
CCGGCGGGCCTCTTGGCCCGCCGGTAGGCGCCGGGAGTGCGACCGGGAACCCACAAAGCCGAACCGAACCGCCGACAGCGACGCCGCGCGCGGTGCCATCAGGTGAGTAGGGGGACGGTCCGCGCGGGCACCGCGACCGAACCCGCTCCGGGCGCATCTCGCGCGAGCAGAGCTGTAACGGGGGTTACAGAGCACGAGAAACAGGCGATGGGGCCACGACTGGACATCTGCGGGGCTTCGGACTGCCGATTCGCTACCCGCTCGCTGGTCGCCGCTACCACCGAATCGTGCCCGCAAAAACCGGAGAACGCTCCCGGTGAACGCAGACGGGTTGTTGGCTTCGACGAGTGAATGTGTCGCAACATGTTGTTAGGGTGTCAGTTGCGGCCGAAGTGCGTTGAGGCGTCCGTTTTCGCTGTCGGACGAGAAGCAGGGCCGATAGGCTCACGCGGGCCGAAAGAACTTCCGGAAGCGGTGTTTGAGCGGAATGCGATCGGAATGTGCGGGATGTGCCGAGTGGGCACGGCCCCGCGCCCGAACTGGGAACCACGGAACGCAGCATGATTACGGCCGTCGAGATCGAGAACTTCAAGGGCGTCCGCGAGCGCACGCGGATCGAGGTCCGGCCGATCACGCTGCTGTTCGGCCCGAACTCGGCCGGCAAGAGCACGCTCTTGCACGCGCTCCAGCTCGCCCGCGAGGTCTTCACGCGCCGCAACCTCGACGTGGACGTGACCGACGGTGGGGCTAACTTCATTGACCTCGGCGGGTTCCGCAACTACGTCCACGGCCGCGACCTAACGAAGGCTATCACCCTTCGCTTCGACCTCGACCTGAGTAGCACTGATTTCCTGACCGGGTACCCCATTACCGAGTTTAAATTGCCGATTCCCGACCGGAACGGTGATGAACGCGACGTGTCAACTATCGGGGACGACATTCGCTCGGGATGGGTCGAGATTGTTATCCGCTGGAGCAATTTGACTAACAGGCCGTACCTGTCTCAATTCTCTGTGGGCTACGACGGAGAGGGGTTCGCACAGATCAACGTTCACCCGCAGACAACAGGAACGTGGATCGATGCGCTGAACATTCATCATCCTTTGGTACGTTGGTCGCAGCCGGTAACGAGCTTCGGTGTAATTGATGCGCTCCTGCCGCGCGTTCGAAACATTCCCGCGGGATTGTACTTCGGAACGACCGAACCGGTGGATCGTGCGGATCTGCCGTGTGCAGACGGGACAACATTCCTGATCCGAACGAACTTCTCAGAAGGGGCTAAAGAGTGGTCGCTGCGGCGAACCAGAGAGTGGCACTTTTCTCAAGATGCGGATAACGACACGGAAGGCGTTGCCCGTGTCATTCTGGCCGCCGCACCAGACGGCAGTTGCGTCCGGCTGTGGGGCGCCGAGTTCAATCGCAACGAATGGAGCGACGAGCAAGCACAGTTCGCTTTCGATCACGAGATTCACACCGACGGTTTGGACCGCGGCGCCTATGCAGATGCGCTAGCAAGAGTTTACGACGAAGACGGGGGTACCGAAATCACAGATTTGGGTCTCGTCGCGATGCCCGATCTGGACCGCGGTTTTGAGATCGTCCACAACGCGTACCCGTGGGATGTGAACGGCACCGAAGAATCCCGGTCAGTCTTGACGCAACTTCTCAACCGTCTCTTACTCGTTCCCGCCCGTCTGGTCCGTTCAGCCCTTGCCGAATTCCGTTACGTTGGCCCCGTGCGTGACGCAGTGCCGCGACACTTAACCTTGCCGCGGTTTCATGACGCACGGCGTTGGGCCGGTGGCCTGGCGGCCTGGGAGGAACTCACCCGTGAGCCGGCCGGCATCTTGACACCGAATGGAATCTCGCCAGAACGCCAGGATATTGCAGCTCAAGTTAACGAATGGCTCAGTAGCGAAGACCGCCTCAATACCGGGTTCGGTCTACGCGTTGAGCAGTTCCGCGAGCTACCGACCGAACACGAGCTGAGCACATTGCTCGAGCGTGGTGCGTTGCTTGACGAGATCGATTCAGACAAGATCAAGGGGTTGCTCCGTAGCCTCCCCGTGCTTCGGCGGCTGGTATTGGTCTCGCTGTCAACGCAGCAGAAATTCCAGCCAGCAGATGTGGGCCAAGGGATCACACAAGCGGTGCCGGTGATCGTGGCGGCGATCCAGGCATTCGGCGGAGAAAGACCTCGGGGCGGATTAGTAGCAATTGAGCAGCCCGAATTGCATCTGAACCCACGACAGCAGGCCGCACTTGGCGACGTGTTTCTCGCGGGTGCGTTACAATCGCCAAAGAACAGGCTCATCCTGGAAACGCACAGCGAACACCTGATCCTTCGTCTCCAGCGCCGTATCCGTGAAGCAACGGAACGCCGAGAAACCCTTCGTGACGGCGGTGGCCGGAACCGGATGGCTTCGATTCCGCCGCCGGAGAGGGCGCCGGTTACCGAGCCGCTCGCTCTTGATGTGCGCGACGTGGACATCGGGGTCGTTTACGTGCGCAGCACCGACGGCCGTACACTGTTCGAGCCGATGGCACTCGACCTGACCGGCGAGTTCGTTCTGCCCTGGCCGGACGACTTCTTTGAGATCGACTTCCACGAGAGGTTCGGCAAATGATCGCCGAGTTCGCCCTGACGCCGTGGGTATTCGACCAAACCGCTCACCACAACAGCACCGAGGACTGGCGTATCTGGTTAAGCACGCTCGCGCACCGCATGTTTCCACAGCGGAACCTGTGCCCCGTGTTGGTTACCGATCTGAGTGGACTGTGGACCGAGGCCGCCCGCAAATTCGTAGACCAGATTAGCGATCACCGCGCGAAAGGGTACGCACAACGGCTGTTCGCCCAAATCGGCGCACGCCTCGTGCGGCGGCAACTTGCCCCCGGAGCCGTCAATCCCGCGCGCGAGGACTGGTGGGCTCAGGCGGGATGCCGTGCTTCGACTGTCGAACTGATTGACCGATTGATTGCGACCGCCGGATGCCACGCGACCCTGACTGGCACGCTGTCCGCGTTGCGATCACTTGCAGACGTCGAGGACGACCGCTTCTGGCAAGACATTTCGGTCGAATGGTCTCCGTTGGCGACCGTCCCTGCACAGGTCGCCACGCTCCGAAAACTGTCACTGCACGGGGAGTTCGTTTGGCTCGCCACTCCGTATGCAACCGGAGCGCGGCACGACGAAACGCCCTTCGCGTGCGCGATGATTCGTGATGTGTTCCGACGGCCGCGCGGTTTTGACCCACCGGTTGAAGTAGAACTTCACACCCAACGCCCGCACGTCGGGACGGTTGCCGAACACCTCGACGCGGTTTGTGAAGCGGTTCTGCCGTACCTGCCCAAAGCGCAGACAGTTCGGCATGTTGTGTGGGAGAAATTACTGGAACGAATCGCACTTGCGGGCGTGTTCACCACCACCTCAACGGGGCGCAAACACGCGCCCCGTTGGGGCGTTCACATGGGCCACATCGCTCGGAAGCACGAAGCACAGAGCGGCGCCACGCACGAATGGAAGCAACTCAACGACGATCGGGTCGGATACTGGTTCGGCCAGTTCGGTTCACGAGGTCACAACAACTTCGTCACGTCCGAAGAGATTCGGCGGTAAATTGCCATTCCTCCGCCAGCTCCTTTTCGTGCCGTTATGCAGAACAGGAATCGTGCGACTAACTCAGCTTGCGCGCCCAGAGTCATTACGGGACAATTGAGCCGGTGCGTGTAAGTGGGGCACGCGAAAAGTTGTTGCACAAGGCCGAATGCGCTCGAGGTGCCTTGATGGGCTGGGAGCAACGCAACGGCGGGACGTACTACTACACCGCGAAGCGGGTCGGCGGGCGCGTGGTGAAGCAGTACGTCGGCAGCGGTGTGATCGCCGAACTGACGGCGCAGCTTGACGACCTCAACCGCGCCGAGCGTGCTCGAGCGGTCGAAGAAGAGCGGCACGAGCGGGAATCACTGAGTGCCCTTGCTGCGTCACTCGCCCCGCTGAATGACTGGGCCGACGCCGCAACAACCGCAGCCCTGATTGTGGCGGGGTGCCATCGGCCGAAACGCGGGCAATGGAGGCGGCGCCGTGTCTAATGGTGGAGCGAAGGCACCTGATGCGAGACCGGCCACGCCGGCCGATTCGGGCCGGTCGCTGGTGCAACTCAAGGACGCCGTTCAGCGCGCCGAAGGGGGCGATCCGAAGGCGCTGGCCGAGGTGCGCGAGTGGCTGGCCAAGCCCGGACTTGCTGGCTTCCTTGGCGGCGACCTCGCCAAGGAAGCGCTCGAGCGGTTCGTGCGCACCTACGCGGGCGGCAACCCGGTCGTCTACGAAGCCGTCAACCGCAAGCTCACCGAGATGCGGGGCGAACTTTCCGGCTCGAACCCGACGACGGTCGAGAAATTGCTCGTCGAGCGGGTGCTTGCGACGTGGCTGCACCTGCACCACCTCGAAGCGGTGTACGCGGGCAAAGAGAACGTGTCGCTCGCCCTCGGCCTGTATTACCAAAAGGCCATTTCGGCCGCCCAGAAGCGCTACCTTGCGGCCCTCAAAGGTCTGGCAGAGGTGCGCAAACTGGCCCTGCCCGCCGTTCAGGTCAACATCGCGCGTAAGCAGATCAACCTGGGCACGGGCGTGGTCACCTCCTGACCTTCGGATTTCCGCCGGGAGCGGCTACAGTTCATTGAACGGGACGGCGTGTCGGGTTGCAAACCGGCACACCAAGCGCCCGGGATTGGCGCGGATTTTCGCTTTTTCCGCACCAACCCCGGGTGACCCGTCATTCGAAAGGCGAAGTCATGGCGGACACCCCTCCGCCGGCCGGTCTGTTAGACCGCGCCGGCCGCGTCTTTTTTCTTGCCCGCGAGTTCGTGAGAACCCTTACCGAACACGACGATGCAGGTCACCTCTTGCGAACGGACACTGCCTCTGCGTGGGAGCAGAGCCGACCGGCATTTGATGGCTTGTGTGCCGCACTCGAAGAGTTGGGCGACGAAAGACAGAGTTCTCCACTCGGTTTCGACCTCGTTACCGAGATGCTGCGCCGAGTAGAGGGAATCGCTCTGCAAATGCACGAAGTTGCGCAAAATGCAGACGGCCACCTGTGGCGAACACTAATCGAATTGTGTCTTCATCTGGAAGTCGCCGTTGCGAACGGGGAAGATGTACTTCGCCGTGCGGGGCTCCCTGTACCCGCAAACACTTCCCGTGCGCGTCTCGAGCGGCTCATCGTTCCTTTTGCAAGCGATTCGGTCCCCGAAGCTGAAGTTTCGGAACCCGTCACGATCGACAACCTGCTGGATTACGCCGTTCGCGTTCGCGATTCGCTGGACGACACGACAGATCTGACTCGAGACGAATCGCTGAATCTCATCCAGGTGGCTAAGGCCTATAAGGCGGCCAGTGAGTTCGGATTGGTGCGAGCATCTGAGATCCCCGAAACCCTACTCGATAACAACGGCGCAAAGCGAAAGCTCGACACACTCATTCCGTTACTCCGCGCCCGGCTCGAATCGCCGTCGGATACTCTCAACGCTCGAGTGCTCGACTTGGGGCCAGCGGGGGCGCTCCTTCGCATATTCACAAACGGCCTGTCCGACGAACGCATCAAGAGCGCGTTGCGTGCATTTATGAGAGCGAATCAGACCGCAAACGAGAAGCTGGTCGCGATCGACAGAATCCTCCCAATTCCTCCAACTGCATCTGCGGAGCAATTGGGGGAATTGCTGGGAGTTACGAAGCAGGCGATCCTTAAAACCGGATGGTGGATCGAGCACCGCAAGGGTGAAAAAGCGGACGAGATCGGTCGTCGACGCTCGGCCCATCAGAAGCGAGCCGAGGGATACGAGCCGCCTAATTCGGCCTCCAACGGGGGGCGGTAACCGGTTACCGCCGAGTTACAGCTTACCGGAATCACAGCACTTCCCTGCCACTAATTACGAGAACATGCTCGACGGTTCGTGCCACAAGGTTACCACCAACGGTTGCCGCCGCCGGCTTCGGGGGTATGCGGGGCGTACTTAGCGCCCCGCGCTCTGCTGAAGCAGCTACCATGACGACCGAAGGTGACTCACCCGCTTTGGCTTTGCGCCCGCGTGATGCTGCCCGTGTCTTGGGCGTATCCGCCCGCACATTATGGGGTTGGACGCAAGCCGGGCTCGTGCCCTGTGTCCGTGTCGGGAGTGGCAAGCGCAAGACCGTGCTCTATCCCGTCGCCGATCTCCAAGCGTGGCTGACCCGTCAGTCGGAAGCAGCGAAGGGGGGCAACTAATGAGCCCCGTGGAACTGCTCCTGTCGAAGCTGCACGGCGTGAAGAAGGTTGGAACGGGGTGGACCGCCCGATGCCCGGCTCACAAAGATGCGCGGGCGAGCCTGAGCGTTTCCGCGGGAACCGACGGCACTGCCCTCGTTAAATGCCATGCGGGCTGCACCACCGGGTCGGTCGTTGCGGCCATCGAACTGGCAATGTCGGATTTGTTCCCCGGGTGCCGCACCCCACCAGTCAGTAAGCAAGAGGACTTCACGTCGAAAGGGCGGGCTTTCCCTCACGCCCGCGACGCCGTCGCCGAGTTGGAACGGCAGCACGGGAAGCGGTCGGCTCTGTGGACGTACACCACGACTCACGGCGAACCGGTCGGAGTGGTGATCCGCTGGGACCGCGACAACAAGAAGAACATTCGCCCGGTGTCGCGGCACCCGAACGGCTGGCGGATCGAGGCCATGCCGGACCCGCGCCCGCTCTACAACCTTCCCGCGTTGGCGAACGCTGCCGTGGTTCTGGTGGTCGAAGGTGAGAAATGCGCGGACGCGGCCCGCGCTCTGGGTTTCACCGCGACCACGTCGGTCGGCGGGTCGCAGGCGGCACGGAAAACCGACTGGTCGCCACTGGTCGGGAAAGAAGTTTGGCTGCTCCCGGACAACGATGAACCGGGTCGCAAGTACGCCGAGACCGTGACCGACACCTTGGTCAAGTTGAGCCCGCCCGCAGTGGTGAAGGTCGTGGGCCTGCCCGACCTGCCCCCGGGGGGAGACATCGCGGACTGGATCGACGCCTGCGGCACCAAAGGCGATGTCGACGCTCTGCGTGCGGAGATCGAGGCGCTGGCTGCGACCGTTGAGCCCGAGGTCGGAGCCACGGCAGACGATGCAGATCGCTTCCGCCCGTTCCCGGTGGGCGCGCTGCCCCAACCGGCGCGCGGGCTCGTGACCGCGGGGGCGAAGGCAATCGGCTGCGACCCGTCGTACCTCGCGCTGCCGCTGCTGGTCGCGCTGGCGTCTGCCATCGGCACGACGCGACGACTGGAGTTGAAGCGCGGCTGGTCCGCGCCAGCGATCCTGTGGGCGGCGGTCGTGGGCGAGAGCGGTACGGCGAAAACGCCCGCGTTCAAGTTGGTGATGCGCCCGCCTCGTGACCGGCAGCGGAAGGCGATGGAGCGGCACGACGACGAGAAGAAACAATACGAAGTGGAACTGGCCCGGTGGGAAAAGGACTACGCAGCGTGGAAACGGAGCAAGGGCACGACCCTCGATCCTCCCGCAAAACCGGACGCACCTGAGTCCAAACGCTATGTCGTCTCGGACATCACGGTCGAAGCGCTGGCGCCGATTCTGCAAGCGAACCCGCGTGGGGTGCTTTTGGCCCGGGATGAGCTCGCCGGCTGGCTCGGTTCGTTCGACCGATACGCGGGCAACGGGAAGAGCGGAACGGACTCGGCCAACTGGCTGTCGATGTTCAACGCCGAGAGCGTTGTTGTGGACCGCAAGACCGGGACGCCGCGGACGGTGTACGTCACACAGGCGGCCGTGTGCGTAGCCGGTGGCATTCAGCCCGGCATTCTTCAGCGTGCCCTCGGTGCCGAGCACCGGGAGTCGGGGCTGGCCGCCCGGTTGCTGCTGGCGTGTCCGCCGCGGAAAGCGAAGACGTGGACCGAGGCCGACATCGACCCACGGGCGGAAGCAGAGATGGCTGCGCTGTTCGACCAACTGTACGAACTCCAACCGACCGAGACCGAAGGTGAACCCCAACCGGTGTTGGTGCGCCTGTCTCCGGCGGCGAAGTCCGCTTGGACCGCGTACTACGACGCTCACGCGGCCGAGCAAGCGGACCTGACGGGCGACTTATCGGCGGCTTGGTCCAAGCTCGAAGAATACGCTGCCCGGTTGGCGCTGGTGGTCCATTTTGTGCGATGGGCGGCACACGATCCGAAGTTAGCAAATGCTGAAATCGTGGACGCCGAAAGCATGGCCGCCGGAATCACTTTGGCGGGATGGTTCAAGCACGAAGCGCGGCGCGTGTACGCCCTGCTCAGCGAGTCCGAGGCGGACCGCGACCGGCGCCGATTGGTCGAGTGGGTCGAGCGTCGGGGCGGCCGCACAACCGCCCGCGAGGCGCAGCAGGGGTGCCGCTGGCTGAGTAAGGCTGGCACGGCAGAAGCGGCTTTGGAAGAGCTGGTGAAGCTTGGTCGGGGCTCTTGGTTACCGCCCCAAACGACCGAGAAGGGCGGACGGCCGAAGCGAGTGTTCACACTACCCACACCACTTCCTGTCTACGAAAGTTCGTCAACGCACGTTGAAGACGTGGGTTCCGTAGACGTAGACACTGTAGACGAGGCTGAAACACACGCGACGAGCGAAACCGAACTGTTCCCGTTCGGCGCTAACAACCCCGACGACCCGGACGGCGACCGACTGTTCCCAAACCCGTCGACTCGCGGCCTGCCAGATTAAACTTCAGCGAGAACACTTATGGCTTCTATTGCTGACGACCCGAACGGCCGGCGCCGCATCCTGTTCGTGGCCCCGGACGAGAAGCGTAAAACGATCCGCCTCGGCAAGATCGACCGGCGCACCGCCGAAAACATCTGCCGTCACGTCGAAGCGTTACTCGCTGCCCGCATCAGCGGGCAGCCGCTTGCTCGTGACACCGCGACGTGGCTGGCCGACCTGTCACCCAAGTTGAAGGACAAGCTCGTGTCGGTCGGGCTGTGCGAATCGGAGCAGAAGTTGGCCGTCGGTCAGTTCCTCGACGACTGGCTCGCGGCGCGGCGGGCGAGCGGGCACGCCGCGTCTTCTCTGCTGGCTTGGGGGCAATCCGTTCGCGAAATGAAAGGCATGTTCAAGGATCGCGCGATCACGAGCCTCACGCACGCGGACGGTGAGGCCTACCGCAGCGCGATGCAAGCGCGAGAACTGCGCTCGACGACCGTTCACAAACGGCTCGGACACGCTCGGCAAATGCTCGAGGACGCGGTTCGCATTGGGCACATCTCGACGAACCCGTGGAAGCACGTTCGGCACCGCCAGGGCGACCCGTCGGAGCGTCGCGCCTACGTGCCCGTGGCCGATATGTACCGCGTCATCGAACGCTGCCCGAACGTGTGGTGGAAGTTGCTTGTCGCCCTGGCCCGGTTCGGCGGGCTGCGGATACCGTCGGAAGCGTTCTCGCTGACGTGGGGTGACGTTGACTGGGAGCGCAGCCGGCTGACGGTGCCGTCCCCGAAAACGAGCAACCAGGGGAAGCCGCACCGCGTGATCCCGCTGTTCCCGCTCCTGCGCCCGTACCTCGAAGCCGCATTCGAGCACGCCGAAGAAGGGAGCGAGTACGTCGTCCCGAAGGAGTACCGCGAACGCGCCGAAGGCGAGCGTGAGTGGAACGGAGCGAACCTGCGCACGACGTTCGGCAAGATCGTCCGGCGGGCGGGGGTTGATCCGTGGCCGCGAATCTGGCACTCGCTGCGTGCGTCCTGTGAGTCGGATCTCGCGCAGAGCTTCCCGCTCGCAACGGTCACAAAGTGGCTCGGGAACACACCGTCCGTTGCACTGCGTCACTACGTCGACCCGACCGAAGCCGCGTTCGATAAAGCTGCGACGTGGACCCCAGAGAGCGGCGCAAAAAGCGGCGCACAGGTGGCGCAGAATCCGGCACAGCAGGGACGCGCGGGGAACCGCAACAAATCGCAAACGGGAACCGCAAGTGCTGAAGAATCCAGTACTTCCGCGGCTTCTTGCGACTCACTGCAACTTGCCGCATCGATCTGCACAAACGATCAGCGGGAGCGGATGGGAATCGAACCCACCTAGAGCGTTGTTCACACCCTACACAGGTTTTGAAGACCTGGGCCGACACCAGTCGTGCAAACGCTCCCGGGACAGCAGACGCATTGTAAGGTCGCGGGGAACGTGGGGAAAGACGGGCTTTGTGAAGGAGGTACGCCGCTGCCGCTCGCGCGGGGCGGCGGCGCCTCGTTGACCCCGCCGGAGGTGAGGACGTATGAGCGGCGCACCGCTTGCCGAAGTGGGCCTTCCGAAGACGATCGCGGGTGCCCCCGCGGACCGGACGGGGCGCCCCGCGCACCCGGACGCGCTCCAAGGGCGAGGGGGCACGGCGCGAGCCGCACTGGCGCGGCGGTCGGGCTTCGGTCCGGGGATCGGGAGCGAGAGCGGCGGCAAAAAAGAACCGCCGCCCGAGCGGGCGGCGGCTCGTGTTGGGCACGGCGTGCTCAACGGGTTACTTCTTGTCGGGCTTCGGGATGTCGGCCAGTTCGACCGGCACCGCGGCGTAGTGGCTGAACTCCATCGAGAAGCTCGCCTGGCCCTTGGTGGCCGAGCGGAGGTCGTTGGTGTACCCGAACAGGTTCGCCAGCGGAACCTTCGCCACCACCTGGGCGATGCCGCCGTCCTCGCTCGTCTCCTCGATCACGCCGCGCTTCGAGCTGATGTTGCCGGAGATCTGGCCCTGGTAGTCCTTCGGGGACACCACCACGACCTTCATGATCGGCTCGCGCAGCTCGATGCCGCCCCGCTCCTGGGCCTCGCGGAAGGCTTCCAGGGCGCACAGGTAGAACGCGTCCTGCGAGGAGTCCACGTCGTGCATCTTCCCGAAGTGCAGGTCGAACTCCAGGTCCACGAACGGGAACGGGTACTTGTACCCCTTCTTCGCGCCCTCCCGGAGACCTTCCTCCACGCTCGGGATGTACTGCTTGTCGATGGCCCCCTGCGTGATGCTGTTCTTGAAGTAGACGCTGTTCGGGTCCGGCTTGACCTTCGGGTCGCCCAACTCCTCGATCTCCTTGACCTTCTCCTCGATCTGCTCGGGGGTGAGCGGGCTGTACTTCACCGAGATCACGGCGAACTTACCGCGACCGCCCGTCTGCTTCTGGAACTTGTACTCGAAGTCCACCTGCCGGGCGAGGCACTGGCGGTACGCCACCCGCGGCTTGCCCAGCGTGATGAGCTTGGTGTCCTCCTGGGGCACGCCCACCGCGCGCTTCAGCTTCTCGATGGAGATTTCCAGGTGCAGCTCGCCCATCCCGCTGATGATGGTGTCCTTGGTCTCCTCGTCCGTGTGCGTCTTCAAAGTGGGGTCGTCCCGCACGAGGCGGTTCAGCGCCTCGCCCACCTTGCCGCTGTCCAGCGTCTTGCTGAACGAGAGCGCCTGCGACACCACCGGCTTGGGGAACTGGATGGCTTCCAGGGCGATCGGCTGGTCCGGGTCGCACAGGGTGTTGCCCGTGTACGTCTCGGACAGGCCCATCGCGGCGACGATGTCGCCCGGGTTGGCCTTCTCCAGCGCGACCCGCTTGTCGCCCATCATGCGGTAGAACCGCGCGATGCGCTCCTTGCGGCCGTTGGTGGTGTTCGTGTACGTCTCGCCGGGCTTCATCTCGCCCGAGTAGACGCGGATGTACACGAGGTCGCCGTTCACCTCGGCGACCGTCTTGAACGCCAGCGCGCTCATCGGCTCGGCGGCGTCCGGCTTCCGCTTGAGCGCCTCCTTGGTCTTCGGGTGCAGCCCGTCCACCGGCGGCCGGTCGAGCGGCGACGGCAGGCAGTCCACCACGAGGTCCAGCAGGTGCTGCACGCCGTGGAACATCTTCGAGCTGCCGCAGTGGACCGGCGTGAAGATGTTCTCCAGCGTCCCCTTGCGGAGCGCGGCCCGGATCATCGGGATCGGGACTTCCTTTTCCTCGAGGATCAGCTCGGTGATCTCGTCGGACGCAGCGGACACGCCGTCGAGCATCTGCACCCGGCGCTTCTTGGCCTCCTCGAGGTACTTCTCGGGCACGTCGGTGGTGAAGAACTTGCGGTGCGTCTTGTCGTTCAGGTCGCGGGTGATGAGCTTCATCTCGATCAGGTCGATGATGCCCTCCAGCGCGCTGTCCTGGCCGGCCGGGATGGTGACCACCACCGGGTTGGCGCGGAGCTTGGTCTTCATCTGCTCGACGCAGCCCCAGAAGTTGGCGCCCATGCGGTCCAACTTGTTGACGTACGCGAGCCGGGGGACCTTGTACTTGGTGGCCTGGCGCCACACCGTCTCCGACTGCACCTCGACGCCGCCCTTGGCGCAGAACACGCCGACGGCGCCGTCGAGCACGCGCAGGGACCGCTCCACCTCGGCCGTGAAGTCCACGTGGCCGGGGGTGTCGATGATGTTGATGGCGATCGGCTCGTTCTTGCGGTCGGCCCAGTCGATGGACACGGCCGCCGAGTTGATCGTGATCCCCTTCTGGCGCTCGAGCGGGTCGAAGTCGGTGGTGGTGTCCCCGTCGTCGACGTCGCCGACCTTGTGCTTGGTGCCGCTGTAGTACAGGATCCGCTCCGTAGTGGTGGTTTTACCGGCGTCCACGTGAGCCATGATCCCGATGTTGCGTACTTTGTCGAGCATCGTCGTGCGGCCGGGGTGTTTGTCCGGCTCCTTCCAAAAGGGTGCGAACCGCTCGGAGTGAGGGGTTCAAGCGAACCGCGCGGCCGTTCGCCGCGTAGCCCCGCTCCGAGGTTAGACGCGGTCGGCCGGGCACGGGTTCAGCGATTGTCGCCGTTTCCGGTGCCCGGGGGGCGTGACCGGCGCGTCGCGCCGAGAGCAATATTGTATCGTATCGCAGAACAAACGCGCGTCCAGTCCGGCCCTTGTGAAGGGCGGGTGAAACCTCCGGGACACCTCGTCCGGTGCCGCGGCGCTGGCGCCCCGGGCGGCGGTGTGCTACCGCGGCGGCTGGGGCGCGCGGTCCTTCTGAAGTCCCGCGCGCCACGCCTCGTAAGTGGAGCCGTGGTCCCGGCCGGTCAGGTGCCGGAGGGCGAACAGCACCGCCTCCCGCTGCGGCCACGTCCGCGGGAGCAGGTCCTCCCGCTCCTGCCGCTGGAAGGCGGCCGACTCTTGCGCGGCGAGCGGGCGGGTGCGGACCAGGTAGTCGTACCGCTGGTTCCCGGCCCACTTGCCCGGCCGCTCGACCGGCTGCACCACCGCGAAGTCCGGCCGCAGGAACGTCACGTCGGCGCGGACGAACAGCCCGGTCTGGTAGTCGCGCTGCGGCGCGTCCTCGCCGGGCTGCGGCACCCGGCCGCGGACGAGGTCGTCCTTCGACTGCGACGGGGCGTGGCACACCATGCAGTTGCACAGGTGGTTCACCCGGACCAGCTCCCGGCGCACGTACCCGGGCGCCTTGGCCCGGCCCGCGCCCGCGGGGGGCTCCGGTTTGTAAGGGCGGTTCGGGTCCGGGTCGCGGAGCCGCTCGACCAGTTCCGGGACGAGGTCCGCTTTGCGCAGCGCGACGAGCGCCTCGGCGGCGTGGTCCGCGGCCGGCGCCCACGGGTAGCGGAAGGCGCGGTACAACTCCGGGGCGTACTCGCCGGCCGGGCGGTCGGCCAGCGCCCGGGCCGCCCGCTCCCGCACCTCCGGCGCGAGGTCGAACACCGCCCGCTGGGCCAGCGCTTGGCTTGCTTCCGGGCCGGTGATCCCGGCCAGCCGCTCGACCAGCAGCAGCCGCACCGGGGCGCCCTCGGCCTGGAGCGCCTGGGTCAGCGCCGGGACCGCGGCCGGGGCGGTCCACTCCTTGTCGGCCAGCCGCTCGCGGAGCTTGACCGGGTCGGGCACCACGTCGCCGCGGGGGGCGGACGCGCGCAGGGCGGCGCGGAGCTTGGCCGACGGCGCGTGGAGCTCCTCGGCGCGGTCGCGGCCGAGCGCCGCGTCCGCGGCCCCGACCCACGGCAGCGCGAGCAGGTCGGGCCGGCGGATCTGAAGGGCCATGCGGGTGTACGCCGCCCGGCCGTAGTCGAGGGCCGGGTCCGCCCTGGCCGACCCCTTGACGAGCGGGGCGTACAGGGCGCTCGCGCCGGGCTGGTCCAGGCCGACCTCGGGCACGAGCAGCAGTTGCTTGCGGAGCTCCTCGTCAGTCGCCCGCGAGCGCCGCTCGAGCGCGTTCGGGGCCGGGTCGGACCGGTCCTGCGCGGCGGCCTCCGGAGCGGCGACGGCGAGTACGAAGATGAGAGCGGCCACACCGGCCGGGCGGAACGGGCGATTCATGGCGGCTCCCGCGCGGAACGGACGTCTCGAAGAGCCGTTCCACCGTATCGGCCGGCCGACCGTGGTGCAACAAAAACCCAAAACCGGCTGCGGCCGTTCACCCGCCCGCGTGCGGTGGCACGTGTCGCGACCGGGCGCGCGGTGCCGCGCAGGCGCAGTGCCGCAGGGCCGTGCGGCCCACATTCGCAATACAGTCAGCACATCGCCGACTTCATGCACCCCGCTCCGGTCGGCCGATGGGAACCGCTGGCCTTGTTGGAGTTGGAACGTGGCGCGGCACGAGCATTCTGTCGCGTCTCATCATTTCAGCCGCACCGGGCTTCAGGGCCAGAGCGCGGCCGAATCAACACTCGTGAGCAAATTTGCCAAAATCGCACACGAAAATACGGATGCGTCAGCGCGACCCGGCCGAACGGATTCACGATCCGGCATTCGATCGTCCCGAAAGCGGCTGTCGCGCACATGTCTAAGAGACCCTCTCGACGGCCCACGGCGAGCCTTTTTTGTCTCGTACCGATGCGGGCAACTTTCATTTTTTAGCGCCGATGCTTGGTGTTAGCGGCGTTTACAGCGCGCTCGTTATTTTTCATCGCGGGCGCTGACTTTTACCTCCACAGTGAACAATGCACAACAACGAGGCTGACGGCCCGCAGTCTCTCCCGTCCGGCAGCGGCCAGTTCCTGACGTTCCGGCTGCGGGACGAGGAGTACGGGGTGGACCTGCTGCGGGTGCAGGAGATCAAGGGGTACTCGAAGGTGACCGCGCTCCCGAACACCCCGCCGGAGGTGCGCGGGGTGCTGAACCTGCGCGGGGCGGTGATCCCCATCGTGGACCTGCGGGCCCGGTTCGGGCTGGCGCTGACCGAGTACACACCGTTCACCGTGATCATCGTGGTGACCGTCGCGGACCGGTCCGTGGGGCTCCTGGTGGACGCGGTCAGTGACGTGCTCAACGTGGGGGCGAACGAAACGGTGCCGCCCCCGGACCTGGGCACCCACGCGGACACCGCACTGCTCACCGGGATCGCCCGGGACGGGCAGCGGCTCGTGTCCCTCATCAACATCGACCGGCTGGTGGGGATCACCACCGCCGAACCGGCGCTGCCGGCCTGACCGTCGTACCTCTCCCCCTCGACGCGACCCGTGCGCCCGGGCGGCTATGTAACACCACACTAACTGATCGGAGACACGACTCGTGATCGATTCAATCCTTGCGGCACTATCCAAGTTGCGCCTCGGCCCGCGCTTGGTAGGCGGATTCTTGCTAGTGGCCGGGGCGTGCGCGTTCCTGGCGTACCAGTCGATGGACGCGCTGAACGGGGTCCGCGAGTGCCAGGTCAACGCCAACACCAACCTGTTCCCCTCGGCCCTGGCCCTGGGCAAAATGGGCACCAACATCGTGGCGATCCAGCGCGCCGAGCGCACCGCGGTCATCTTCGGCAAGCGCGGCGACGAGGCGACCCTTGGTACGGCCAAGGCGGCGTGCGAGCAGGGGCGGCGGGAGGCCGACGACGGGGCCAAGGCGTACACGGCCCTGCCGATGACGGACAAGGAGGCGGTCCTGTGGAAGGCGTTCGAGTCGAAATTCGCGGAGTGGAAGCGGCTCAGCGACGAGATCTGGGCACAGATCGACCGGCGCGAGTTCGATAAGGCCGAAGAAGCGCTGGCCCGCGAGACCCCGGTCATGCGCGAGATGAACGCCGCGCTGATGGCGGTGCTGGACGGGCAGCAGGCGATCAGCAAGGAGGAGAACGCCAAGGCCAACGAGGTGTTCGACCACGGCCGGCGGACCATGTGGACGGTAAGCATCGGGGCGGTGGTCGCCGCGGTCGGGCTCGGGCTGCTGCTGACCGCATCGGTGGCCCGCCCGCTGACCGCGACCATATCCGTGCTCGAGGGCGTGACAAAGGGGGACCTGAGCCGCAAGGTGGAGGTCAAGTCGGAGGACGAGCTGGGGCAGTTGGGTGCCGCGCTGAACGTGGCCATCGACGGGCTGGCCGCGGCCAAGGAGGCGGAGCGGGCCGCCGTCGTGCGGGACAAGGAACGGGCCGACCGGGAGGCCGCGGCCGAGCGCGAGCGGGCGGAGCGGGAGGCCGCGGTGGAGCGGGAGCGGCAGGAGCGGGAGGCCGCGGTGGCGGCCGAGGTGCGGCGCAAGGCGAGCACCATCCAGGCGACCATCCAGGCGCTGGCGGCGGGGGACTTCACCGCCACCGTGCCGGACCTGGGGGCCGACGACATGGGGCAGATGGCCCGGTCCCTGAACGAGGCGGTGCTGAGCGTGCGGACCGCGATGGAAGGGGTGCGGGAGGTGTCCGAGCAACTGGCCGACGCATCCGGCCAACTGTCCAGCGCCAGCGAGGAGATCTCGTCCGGCGCCCAAGAGCAGGCGTCGAGCCTGGAGGAGACGGCCAGCTCGTTGCAGGAGATCACGGCCACGGTCAAGCAGAGCGCGGACAACGCCCAGCAGGCCCGGCAGTTGGCCAGCGGTTCCAAGGAGGTGGCTGAGCGCGGCGGCACCGTGGTGAGCGGCGCCGTCGAGGCCATGAGCGAGATCAACGCGTCGAGCAAGAAGATCGCGGACATCATCACGACGATCGACGAGATCGCGTTCCAGACCAACTTGCTCGCCCTCAACGCGGCGGTGGAGGCGGCGCGGGCGGGTGAGCAGGGGCGCGGGTTCGCGGTGGTGGCCACCGAGGTACGGAACCTGGCCCAGCGGAGTGCGACGGCGGCGAAGGAGATCAAGGGGCTGATCCAGGACAGCGTGAAGAAGGTCGAGGCCGGCACCGAGCTGGTGAACAAGTCCGGTGACACGCTGGCCGAGATCGTCACCAGTGTGAAGCGGGTGACGGACATCGTGACCGAGATGGCGTCCGCCAGCCGGGAGCAATCGAGCGGCATCGAGCAGGTGAATAAGGCGGTCTCCCAGATGGACAGCGTGACCCAGCGGAACGCCTCCCAGACCGAGGAGATGAGCGCCACCGCCCAGTCCCTCACCGACCAGGCCGCACAACTCCGCGACTTGGTGAGTCGGTTCAAGCTGGGGCACGGTGGGCCGGCCCCGGCGGCGCGGCCGGCGAAGCGGCCGGCGGGGCCGAAGCCGCGACCGGCGGTGGCCAAGGCGCTCAAACGCAGCACCAACGGGAACGGGAACGGCAACGGGCACGAGCTGGACGCCATGAGCGGCGACGGGTTCAGCGACTTCTAGCGTCCGGTCGCGCGGCGACCGGGTCATCGGTCGCCGCGACGTTCCCAGCGCCCCTCTTCCTTCTACATGGCCCGACGGCGGCTCTCCGCACCGCCGGTGCCGGCCCCGTTCCGAGGACGGGCGATCGGGGTAACCGGACAGTATTTGGCAAATCCGCGCGGCCATCTCACGATATACGTGTCGGGGGAACCCCGACGCGCCCGGCGGGTTCAGCGACTTCTGACGCAGCTCCCCCCGGCACGCGCAGGCAGGTCTGTTCAGTTCCTGTTCCGGGCAGGCAAATCTTGGCACCGTAGCATCGATGCTTGAGGTTACCAGCACCGCTCCTGCGCGCACGTCCTCTTCGTTCCGGGCGCGGGCACATAGACCCGTAGTGTGAGAATGGACACCAACGAACCCACCGGCCCACCGGCCCTCTCCACCGGCAGCGGCCAGTTTCTGACGTTCCGACTGCGGGACGAGGAATTCGGGGTGGACCTGCTCCGGGTCCAGGAGATCCGCGGTTACTCGAAGGTGACCGCACTTCCGAACACCCCGCCCGAGGTGCGCGGGGTGCTGAACCTGCGCGGGGCGGTGATCCCCATCGTGGACCTGCGCGTCCGGTTCGGGCTCCCCCCCACCGAGTACACCCCGTTCACCGTCATCATCGTGGTGACCGTGGCCGATCGGGCCGTCGGGCTCATCGTGGACGCGGTGTCGGACGTGCTCAACGTGGGCGCCAAAGACGTGGTCCCCACGCCCGACCTGGGCACGCAAGCCGAAACCGCGCTGCTCACCGGGATCGCCCGGGACGGGACGCGGCTCGTGTCCCTGCTCAACCTCGACCGGCTCGTCGGGGCGCGCGCCCCGCAAATGGCTCATTCGTTTTGACGGCTGCTTAACTCTTTCCGCCCGGCGTGCGAACGGACGCGCCGGTCCCCACGCGTGCTTGCGCAATTGAGAAAGGCGTGACCCATGATCGACTCGATGCTCCCGGTGTTGTGGAAGGTGCGGCTGGGGCCGCGCCTGGTGTGCGGGTTCCTGCTGGTGGCCGGGGCGTGCGCGTTCCTGGCCTACCAGTCGATGGACGCGCTCGGCGCGCTCCGCGAGTGCCAGACCAACGCCAACTCCAACTTGGTGCCGTCCGCCCTCGCGCTGGACAAGGTGCGGAGCGGGCTGCTCACCGTTCAGCGGCTCGAGCGCAGCGCGGTCATCTTCGGCCGCCGCGGCGACGACCGCATCACGAGCCAGATCCGCGGGACGCACGAACAGGCGCGGCGGGAAATCGACGAGGGTACGAAGACGTACACGGCCCTGTCGATGACGGAGAAAGAGGCGGCCATGTGGAAGGCGTTCGAGGCCAAGCTCTCGGAGTGGAAGCGGCACAACGAGGAGATCTGGGCGCAGATCGAGCGGCGCGAGTTCGAGAAGGCCGAGGACGCGATGTCCCGCGAGACCGCCCCGATGCTCGAGCTGAA
Source organism: Gemmata algarum (assembly GCF_034097035.1). Classification (NCBI taxonomy): domain Bacteria; kingdom Pseudomonadati; phylum Planctomycetota; class Planctomycetia; order Gemmatales; family Gemmataceae; genus Gemmata; species Gemmata algarum. The sequence goes on along the minus strand of NZ_JAXBLV010000203.1, from coordinate 32,068 downwards.
CACCGCCCTGACCGGGGTGATGGACACCCAGCTCGCGATCAGCAAGGACGAAGACGCCCGGGCCACCAAGGTGTTCGAGCAGGGGCGGCGGACGATGTGGACGGTGAGCATCGGGGCGGTGATCGCCGCGGCCGGGCTGGGGTTGCTGCTGACCGCGTCGGTGGTCCGCCCGCTCACCCAGACCGTGTCCATACTCGAGGGCGTGTCGAAGGGGGACCTGAGCCGCAAGATGGAGATCCAGTCGACCGACGAGATGGCGCAACTGGGGACCGCGCTGAACGTGGCCATCGACGGGCTGGTCGTCTCCCGGGAGGCCGAGCGGGTCCAGGCCGAGCGGGAGAAGGAGCGGATCGCCCAGGAGGCGCGGGCCGTCACCGAGCGGGCCGAGAAGGAGGCCGCCGCGGTCGCCGACCGGGCCGAGAAGGCGGCCGCCGTGGTCGCCGAGTTGCAGCGCAAGATGGACGCCATTCAGGCGGGGGTGGACGCACTGGCGGCGGGCGACTTCACGGTGACCATCCCGGACCTGGGCAACGACAACGTGGGACGGATGGCGCAGTCGCTCAACGCCGCGGTGGTGAACGTGCGGACCGCCCTGGAGGGGGTGCGGGACGTGTCCGAGCAGTTGGCCGACGCGTCCGGCCAACTGTCCAGCGCCAGCGAGGAAATCTCGTCGGGCGCCCAGGAGCAGGCGTCCAGCTTGGAAGAGACGGCCAGCGCGTTGCAGGAGATCACCGCCACGGTGAAGCAGAGCGCCGACAACGCCCAGCAGGCCCGGCAGTTGGCCAGCGGGTCCAAGGAGGTGGCCGAGCGCGGCGGTCAGGTGGTGAGCGGCGCGGTCGAGGCCATGAGCGAGATCAACGGGTCGTCGAAGAAGATCGCCGAGATCATCACGACGATCGACGAGATCGCGTTCCAGACGAACCTGCTGGCCCTGAACGCGGCAGTGGAGGCGGCCCGGGCCGGCGAGCAGGGCCGCGGGTTCGCCGTGGTGGCGTCGGAGGTCCGCAACCTGGCCCAGCGGTCCGCCACCGCCGCCAAGGAGATCAAGGGGCTGATCCAGGACAGCGTGAAGAAGGTGGACGCCGGCACTGAGCTGGTGAACCGCTCCGGCGACACGCTGGCCGAGATCGTCACCAGCGTGAAGCGGGTCACCGACATCGTCACCGAAATGGCCGCCGCCAGCCGGGAGCAGTCCACCGGCATCGAGCAGGTCAATAAGGCCGTCTCGCAGATGGACACGGTCACCCAGCGGAACGCCTCGCAGACCGAGGAGATGAGCGCCACCGCCCAGGCGCTGACGGACCAGGCGGGTCAGCTCCGCGATCTGGTGGCCCGGTTCAAGCTGGGGCACGGGAACGCGGCCCCGGCGGCGGCGCGTCCGGCGAAGCGGTTGGGGCCGAAGCCGCGGCCGGCGGTGGCCAAGGCCCTCAAGCGGAGCAGCAACGGCAACGGCAACGGTCATGGGGGCGGGCATGAGTTGGACTCCGCAGACGGCGGGTTCAGCGACTTCTGATGCAGTCCCCGGTCGCGCCGTGGGTGCCGCGTTCTTGACGCACCACGCACCCCCGGCGGCCGACTCTTCGACCGGCGGTATAAGGCGAGCGGGACACCCGCACCGCTCGGCACGCCGGCAGATTTCCCGGACCATGATCCAACCGACATCAGCCGGCTGCGGCTCGCATTTCCAGTTCCGCGAGCAGCTTGAGCAGCCCGCGGCTGGGCGCCACGAGCGGCCGGCCGGGGGCGTAGCTGAGGGCCGGCGGTTTCGGATCGGGAACCTCCTCGCCGGTGCGGGTGCTCCAGCGCCGCTTCACCCGCGGGGGCGGCGCGTCGTCGTATTCTTCGAGCGACGCCGGGTCGGTCACCTCGTCGAAGCCGTCGGCCGAGACCGGCAGCGGTTCCACCCGCACGGCTGCGCGGCTGCTGGTGCGGTACAGCCCGCCGTTGCGCAGCCGCTCGGCCTCGCGCCGGCACTCGGACCGCAGCCACCGGCTGGCGAACCCGCGGAACGCGCCGCCCAGGTCCCCGCCGGGCGGCAGCCGGCTCTCGTCGAACCGGGCGATGAGCTGGGTGAGGGTGACCAGCGCGCACCCCTCGATCTCCCGCTCCTCTTCGCTGCCCGCATGGAACCCGCAGTCGGCGCGCACGCCCCGGGCGATGGCCCGCGCCCAGACGAGGTGGTCCGCGGCGTCGAGCCGCAGTTCGCGGAGCCCTGGGGGCGGACCGAAAAGGGCCGGCTGTTGCGACCGGGCGAGGACGGCAGGCATGGCGCACTCCAGTGAACATAGGTATACATCGAAGTATACCGCCCTGTCCCGTTGATGCCATTCCGCGGCGCCGGCCGGACCGAGTTTTGTCCCTGTGGTGTGCGGGCGTGCGGACGTTGCGGGAACGAAAGTATTTGCCGGTTCGGTGCCGGGGGCGTTCCCGACCACGTGCTGAGGCGGTCTCGGTTCGCATCCGCTTTCGCTGACATCGCGCCGCCTCCCCTGGTTCGAGTTCGATCGCAGGGGGCCGGGTCCGCTCGGCACACCCCGCACATTCCGATCGCATTCCCCTCAAAACGCGCTTCCGGAAGTTTTCCCGGCCCGCGTGGGGCCGTCGGCCCCGGTTCGCGTCCCCCCAGCAGAAACCCACGCCCTGACACGTCCCCGCCACAACTAGCGACCCGTTCACACGTTGCGGCGCCTTCACTCACCGAGGCCGACAACCCGTCTGCGTTCACCGGGAGCGTTCTCCGGGTTTTGCGGGCCGGATTCGGTGGTAGCGGCGACCAGCGAGCGGGTAGCGAATCGGCAGTCCGAAGCCCCGCGGATGTCCAGTCGTGGCCCCATCGCCAGTTTCTGGTGCTTTGTAACCCCCGTTGCAGTTCTCCTCGCGAGGCGCGCCGGATCGCCGGAGGGGAGTTCCGTCGCGGTGCGCGCGGACCGTCTCCCTACTGACCTGATGACACCGCACGCGATCCGGTTGATGTCACGCCCGACGGAAGAGTGTCGGTGATAGGGGAACGCAACCTGCGGGCGGACACCGGCGGTTCGACACGCGCCAGATTCAGGAAGACTTGCTCAGGCATCACCGCGACTGCTACGTGCCGCTCCGCCACGCCGTGAAAGCGGCCCTTCAGACCGCCACGGATGCGCTCGCCGTCGAGCAAATCGCGCTGGTGGACCTCAAACCGCGCACTCGTCGTTGTGCTGGTGTTCCCGTAGCGGACAATCACGGCGCGAATCCCGGTTGGCTATGGGGTTATGGTGCCGGGATGATGGGTTGCCCGGATGAAAGTTGGCAGGGCGGTAAGTCTGTTCTCAGGTGCCTATTGGCGCGATCCCGCCAATCGGACCCAATACCGCGGTGCGTGAGTGAGTTGGTGTGACAGCGGGGGGGGGGGCTCCGGTGCGCGCCCGCATCGGAGCGCATGCCGTTCGCCAATGATTCAATAGATGTCAGACAGCTCGCCGTTGCGCTGGCGTGCTGTGTGAGAAGCGTTTAATCCCTCAGGTTTGGCGTTACCTCCGGGCGGCTCGTAGATTTTTAGATCGGGCATATTCGAGGGATAGCTTCGCTGGCGCTTACGTATCGCCTGTACACGAGGATTATCTGGATCAGCGGCCGCCGCTGCTTCAATTAACAAGTGATCTAGTCGACGCTCATTTCGCCACTGCAAATTAAGCCGCAGCATCTCTATCAACTCTTCGCCCAGCAACGTTCGACCAATTACGTTGCCGTCATCGTTTACCACGAGGTGTTCAGCCATTGCGTGAGTGTCTGGGCATATCGGGCATTCGTATATACCCTTCGCACTGTTGCACCAATTGCAGGCGTATGTCAAATTGGTGTATTCCGTTTCGAGTTCAGGACATTCCGATTTTGCGGCAATGTGATCCACGCTAAACGTGCTATCGCCGCTCTCGCTCCACCGCTCGCGCGTGAGGCAGTAGACGCACCGAAACTCAAATTCGTCACGCAGGAAAGGTTTGCACTTCTTATAGTCGAGGTATCCCATAGGCGCGTGGATACGCACGTGTTTCGTATCTGGATAAGCGAAGATAGGGCGCAATGGCGTCATTTGCGCAGAATAGAGGTAAGGAACTTACGATCCGCGTCGGTAAGCACTGAGGGCGGTTCCGATTGTCCTAAGTAACGGTCTGCAAGCTCCTGCAAGCGAGCTAATTCTGATTCTTCGTCTGGTAGCAGTCCGCCGCCACGGTATTTTTTCTTAACAAGTGATACTCGCTGTTCGTTCGCCAGCGACCATGCCGACGAGTCGATTACGGCCGGGGTTTGTACAGTATTTGTCGCTGCGCGTGCCATTATGCGAGCGACTTCATCAGAAATGCCAAGCAACCATACGGCAGGTATTGGTGAACACTCTGTTGCGTCACCCGCTGATGCAACAAGATAACGCAGCTCCTTTCGCATCAAGGCCATGAAAGAATCATAGGCCATGATGTCATGCCCTTGCGAAAGTACAGCTAGGCGACATGCACTAAGAACACACAAGTCAAAAGCTCTAGGGCGGTTGTCGGTGACGAAACTGATTGTCAATCTGTTTAGCAAGTGACAGACCGCTCGCAACATTTCTGCGGCGGCAGCCGCGACCGCAATGGCTGTTATCTTTTTATCAGTGAGCCAATCAAGACTGTTGCGTAGCTCACTCCAATTATTGGGAAGGCGAGAGTCATGTAGTGTGCTAGCTACTAACCACCGCGTATGCCTGTTTACACTTTCTTTGTAGTCGAAATTGCTGGACAGCACTGCCCAAGACAATAATTCAAAATCGTCACTATCTTCGGGTTCGATGGCGTCCCCTGGTAAACATGGTGATGCATTGGCTGTTCTGGTTTCTTTGGGGAAATCTCTGGAATCGGAGTCTTCTGCAAGGTGATCTTCGTAGGTGGGATTGTTGTGATGATTGGAGAGCATCGCTAGCCGAAACAATATGTCGTTTATCTGCTTTCGTCGCCACGTGCGCACCATTTCTTCGCTCGCAGGCAGCGCGATCGCCCTTGCTGATTTTGCTTCGTTAGTGGCCCTTTCAAATGCGTCTGCAGACTGCCTCACATTGGTCGCTCTTTCAATGTATGCTTGATCTCCGGGTTCGGCTGCCGCACGCGCTTCGCACACTTCGGCTTCATGGCGGGCGTTGCGTGCTCGATAACTTAGATTGATCACTTCGCGGTGTAACCCCTCAAGATGGCTCAGCGTTTTTTTAAGCTTGTTTGGCGCGCGCAACCATTCTGGCGACGCCTGCAAGGCGTCGAGCGAGAAAACTGGCGGCTCAAGGGCAAAGCGCTCTGCGATGTTGATCGCAGTGAGGGCTGAAGCCAAAGCCGATTCTGTGCCGTCGTTGTATATGTTGCCTGTTTGTAAAATTGAAATTTTCAAACAACGTGATGCAAACGCAATCTGCCACCAAGCCGGCAGTGCATTTAGTTCCCGTGCAGTTAGTTGCTCACGCTTGTCCAAAACAACCCTCTAGTGGTTCTCGGTGCCTGGGTCGCTCGGGCTCTTTCTTGCCGATAGTGAAGATTACAGTCTAAGAAGCCCGCTGCGCCAAGAGCCAACTTTCATCCGGGCAAACCGTTCCGCAACACTGGGAGGCGCAGCGCCTTTGGCGTGCCTTTCTCAGCGAGATTGGCCCCGTGTCGGAATCGAATCCCTGCTCATCGCAGACGCCCGCACTGTCCCGGGGTAGCACCCAGGACCACCATCAGCCACCGGCCCGCGCTGGCGAAAAAGCGTCGCGTGTTCCGACAAAAGATAACCAACCCGACCGCGTCGGTGCATGATCGCGTTGCGCCCCAACACGTTTCCCTCCCGTCGCGCGTGGCCGAGGTATTCGGCCACGCGCGTGCGCTTACTCGCCGTCGCCCTCGACGACGCGGTAAGCCGTCATGGTCACGCTCCTGGCGTCGCGGACGACATCGCCTTCAAGCGTGACGGTATCGCCCAGCCGCCCGCGGAGGGCGCTGAGCGCGAAGAACGCCGCGGTGCCCTTCACCCGCTTCTTGTGCCCTTCGAGCTTGAACTGGAACTCGTTCTTGCCGAGGTCGAGCGCCTCCAGCCTGCCGGTCAACGTCTCGAACGTCTGCCGGGACGTGACCCGCCGCCCGTCGAGCAACTTGTCGAGCCGCCGGACGGACGCGGGGGTGAACCGGTAGGTCGGCCGCGGCGCGTTCTCGCGGTCGTAGGTGGTGACATCAATGCTCTCGACATCCCTCTGGAGCAGGCCGCCGAGTTCGCGACACGCCTGTAGCGCCCCGATGCTGACCTCGGCGGATTTGTGGCCGTCGATGGCGGCGAGCAGTTCGGCGTACCGGGCGACCACGGCGTCGGCGTCGGTGTCCTTCCGCTCGGGGAGCCGGGCCGGAATGACGAAGCCGCCCGGCTCGGCGGGCTCGATCACGAGGGCCGCGGCGTCGCGCAGCGCTTTGGGCACCGCGGCCAGGTCGGCGAACCCCGGCTTCGGCCCCTCGGACACGTCGAGCGCGGCATAGTAGACGAGGTTCTGCTTCAGGTCGATGACGCGGCTGACCGTGCGCGCGGGGAGGCCGCACCCGTGGTCCTTCGGCACGAGGCGCGTGATGACCCGCGGGTCGGAATCGGGAACCGGCCCGGCCATCAAGAACGATTCGTCGTCGTCCGGCGGCTGATCGCGGAGCCACTTGGGGACGAAGCCGGTGATGGCGGGTTCAGGCATTTCGGAACCCCTTCAGGAACTGCTCGGCTTGTGCTTCGACGGTTTCGAGGTACGTCAGGTTCAAGTTCTTCTGTGGCCCGTAGGGCGTCGGCCCGGGGATACCTTTGGCCTCGGCTTTGAACAAGCCCGGCACGGCCCTGGCGTACTCGCGGTAGACCTTGTTGAGGATCGTGTCGTCGGCCGCGTGAAGACCGACCCGCCCGCCGAAACCGTTTTCCCTGCTGACGTGGATGGCGTAGGCCATCAGGCTCCAGCCCACTTTATGATAGCGTCTGTTCCAGAGCGGTGTCGTGATATCTCCCGGGGCGTTGCCGATGTGTTCGAGGTACAGGGCCGCAGAACCGCCCGCGCCGGGCCACAGCGTCATGAACCCGACCGGACAGCTTTCCGCCAAGACCAGCACCGGGGTGCGCCCGGCTTGGAGGAGGGCCTTCTCGTAGCACCACTGCCACGGCTGCCAGTTGCCCCACTTCGGCACGGGCTGCTTGGTGAGTTCGCACGCCCGGCGGACCGCGTTGCAGAGATCCTTCCAAACGCCCGAGAGCCAGTCCCAAACGGAATCATCGGCGGGCACAAATGACAACGGCACCGTGCATCGTCGTGCCTCCGAAACGGCGACGAAGGAGTAGGGGGCCGGATCGGGCAGTTTGAGGTTCACGTCGGGCGAACTCACTCGGGCTCGGCATCGCTGCGTTCGCAGCGTATCAGTCGGTCCGTCGAGCAACAATGCTAGCTGGTGCGATGAGCTTTGCCAATCGGCAATAGTTCGGGAGGGAGGGCCGGTGGTGGGGAAGGGCGGTCTGGGTTGGAGTGTGATCCGCTCACGCCGTGAGCGGTCGCTTGGGATATCAAGTGCGTGTGATATCGACATATCAAGTTTATGTAAAACTAATGATGTTGTGGGCGGCACGGCCGGCGGCTTAAAATGGTGCCACTCGAAGTGCAGGAAACCCGGCAAGCGGGGTGCGCGATCTGCCCGGAGCGGGCGCCCGGTTGAGGCAAAGTTGACACTCAGCACCTCTCGGACACGTGGGATTGGCTCAGCGGTCTGCTGAGGCGGTTCCCACTCCCGCTTCCCGTACCGATCCGGGCCGTAGGCACGCACGCGAGCCCACGAAGCGACGAGCCGGATGCGGGAAATCCGCACGCCGGATCTGCGGGAGCGCGGGCAGGCAACTGCCGGGCGACCCGGCCGCCGAAGGAGTGGCGGCGTGCGTGAGAGTTGAACGCAGAACTTGGGATTATGAGCCCCACGAGATGCCATTTCTCCGGCCCGCTCATCCGAGCTTATCACGGCGGTCGCCGCGTTACAACCGACTCACGTGGCCCCGGCAAGCAGCACTTCGTATATGTGCGATTTTCGGCCCGCTTCCGCCCACCTCGGGCGTCCTGCGAAGCCGTACTCCTCGACGTCGTCTCGTTTCAAACGAATGCTCCACCGAGGCTCTGCCTTCGGCGTAACCGGCACATCCGCTTTGAAGATCCGATAGTTAGCCTCCACCTCCCCGTGCCCGGGGAAAACCTCAAACGCTTGCGAGAAAAGCCCTTCGACCTGCTCCCGAGGGGCACCTTGGCAGTCTCGAATCACGGCCAGCCACCCGAGGAGCTGCGCCCTCACAGGGCGGCCGGGATTACGGGCCAGTGCTTCCTGACATAACTGCTCCGCCTCGCCGAGACGGCCGTTGATGAACGCCTGGTGTGCAAGGTAGAGGAACGGCGCGTATCCGGGATTCGGGAGCGCAGCCGCTTTGCGGAAGTCGTCCACGGCCTCTTGACTGGGGTAGCTCATCACACCTCGTGCCGTTAATGGGCCAGGAGCGTGAGGGGCGAACCGGATCGACCGATCGACCACCGACCGCGTCACGACGTCGTCACCCAGCCGCAAAGCGGCGTGCGATGCGGCGGAAAAACATACCGCCGTTATGGTCTGCATCTCGGGGTCTTGCTGCCGTTCAGACGGGAGCTTTTCGTATCCCGCCAGCCCCTCGTCGAAATACCGTAGCTGTTCCTTATGCAGTTCTGCTCGGTCGGCCCCTGACGCCCGAGACGCGCGAAAAAAACAAACGAACGACGCAACCAAGTTGGTGACTGTGTTCGGCACCAACTCTCGCAGCCGGCCGATGTATGCCCACGCTTCGTCGATCCGTCCCTCGGCCGGGAGTCCCAAAACCCGCGCGACCGACAGGAGCACGATGTCGCTACCGTCCGGGAACTCCGAGATCGCCATCGCGTAAAAAGCTGCCCCTGCGTCCCATCGCTCCAGTTCTTGACAGAGGCTCCCCCGGAGGAATGCAAGCCCGACTCGGTCGTACACGTAGGGGTGGTCTTTCAGTTCGTTAAGCAGCCGCTTGTAATCCTGAGCGAGCCACAGGCGCGAGAACGCCTGACGCATCTCCGACGCATACCCCTGCGCCGCTCGCGCGCGGACGTTTGCCATAAACGGCGTCAATAGGGGGCGCGTTTCGGGCGGAAGTAATCGCGCCTCGATGCGGTTCGCGAGTTTGAGAGCGCGGCCGTAATGTCCGCCCAGATAGTATTGCGTAGCCGCCAGGAAACGCGCCAAGTTGCGGGCATCAGATCTGCGAGCGCTCGCCCAGGAGCGTTCGATCGCCGCCCCCGCTTGCGCGTACTTCTCCGCCGCGAGAGCCGTTTCCCCGCTCCCGAGCGCGAGCTTCCCTTCCGCCGCTAGCCGCGACGCCGTGCCGTCTCGATCGATCAGCAACGCGTTCATGGTCGCTTCTTCTTTCGGCCGCGCTTCTTCACCTTCGGGTGGTTACTGCCAGGACCCGTCCGGGACACGTAGTGGAGCTGGCAACGGACCCCTTGATCGGGCGGGTGGCGAAAAGCCACGACGGACGCAAAGCCGACTTCACTTTTGGTCAACACCTGGGAACATTTTTGCTTCAGCCGGGCCGTCGATTCGTACCCGTGCGGGTCGTCACGGACACCGCTACTCTCCGCCTGCAGCGGAGGCTGCCCCTGGATCTCGACCAGGTAATCGCCCCCGCTGCCGATCTGGAGTACGCTGAGAATGACTGCCCCGGCCAGTTCATGAAGCAGCAGCGCCATCACGCCGATGGCCGCGTCTTCGCTGATGTCTTCCTCGTTGCGGGTGTTCGGCCATTTTACGCATTGGTCCTTCAGGTGCTGAGGAACCTGAGCCCATTCGATGTCCCGCGTGAACACCTCGGGCGCTCCGCCACCGGGCCGACACACCCACTCGACGGTGACGCACCTCGTCATGGTACCAGACGGGAGCCGGGTCGGGTCAAGGCTCAATCGGACGATCGTTGGGATCGCGAAGCCGTACAAAATCGACGCCTGCGGGTGGTTCGTTTCGACGGAATTGAGTTCCAGCGGCGGTCCGGGCGGCATCGGGCAACCTTTTTGAGAAACGCGTGCCGAAATCTTACCGACTGTGCCGGCGCCGACGAGAGTTTTAGGCATGGCCGGGAGCCAAAACTGCATCCTTGGTGCCTACCCATGTCCGCCCGCATGCTCAATGCTGCGAAAAACGCCTCGGGCACTCTCTTGCGAAGTGCCTCTGCGCCTCGGAGTACTGTCCGGTATGACTTTTCTGCCAACCACATTGTGTTTGTGAGGGTGCGGACGTGCCGGCTGTGGTGCGGGCCGACCTACCGGAGCGACGACTTCGAATCAAGGACCGGCCGTAACCGTTCACGGGGTCTGATACCGAATCCGGTTGAAGAGTAACCTTCTTCTGTAGCCGGCCTCGGTGGGGCCGGTGCGACGCCACCCGTCTACCACCGGCCTCACCGAGGCCGGCTACAAAATACCGCGTGGATACAGATCAAGCGGATTCGGTATGAGGGCGGATAATGAGCGGAATGAAGGGAGATGGTTCGGGGGCCGCGGAGTGGCGCCGCGAAGCGGAACTGAGAAAGCAGTTCGCCCGCTGCTTTCATGACGTCGGCCCCGCGGCGGCCCTGCCCCTCGCCGAGGAACTGGCCGAGCTGCTGACGGAAAAAGGGCACTTATCAAGTGTGGTCTGGTGCGACATCTGGGAGGCACGCGGCCGCCTCGATAAGGCGGTGGAAATCGGGCGGGACAACATCGATGGGTGCGTCGCAGAGCTCGCGGACCGGGCGGCGAGGGTGAGCGATGCGTCCGCCCTCAGAGAAGATGTCGAAGACCTGCTCGATTCGTACTACTTCCAGGCGAAGCGGTACCTCGCGATGGGGGTTCCGGGGGCCGCCCGGGCGACGATGGCGGAGGCCCACGACCTCGCCTCGCAATACCACGTCCCGTTCGATGAAACTCTGCAAGGGCTCTTCAACGAACTCGGCGAAGGGCAACTCTGAAGCGACTGACGGCCGGATGTTGGCTCATTCGACCGGTAACGCAGGTTCGGTTCGTCGAGCACGCACCGTTTTCAAAGGGCGCCTCGACAAGTCCCCTCAATAGCCCCCACTTCGCGCCCGCCGATGTTGCTGATGCCGCATCCGGTTGATCGGTACCCGGGCCGTATTCTGTAGCCGGCCGCTGTGCGGCCGGTGGTCGACGGGCGGTGCCGCACCGGTTTCACAGGGGCCGGCGACTGGACGCACTGACTCTTCGACCGACTTCTGACCCGCGCGCGGTGGTGACCGCGCTACGCGTTCTCGCGGTCGCGGAGCTTCTGCCCGAGCCAGTTGATGCCCCGCTCCCCGAACGCCGTGCCCGCCGCGAGCCCCAGCACCGTCGCCGCCGCGATCACCTCGCCGGGCCGCCGGAACACCGGCAGACGCGACAGCACCGCCACGCTCAGCCCGAACCCGATCAGTGCGCCGGCCCCGCCGTAGATCAGCGCTTCAAGCAGCCAGTCGAGGAGCGAGAACGCCCGGCTGGCCCCGCCGGACCGCTTCGGCACCTTCACCCGCCGCCCGCACCCGCACTCGAACCGCGCGCCGGCCTGCCCGTCGGGCTTCACGAACGCGCGGTTACAGAACCAGCACCGGAACGAGATCACACGCCCCTCGATTCGCGCCGCGGTCGGTCCGATGCATGAACCCATCGGCGGTGTCGCTTTCTTGACGAGCCGCTCCCGAGCGCGAGCGGGGCACGAACGCTCGATCGGGACACGAAGGCCGCTCTTGACAGGATCGACAGGATAAACAGGATTTAAAACCAGTCTGTCTTCGTCCTGTTCATCCTGTTAATCCTGTCAAAAGCGGCCTTCAAAGGCGTGCGGCCCGCACGGGTCGCGGTTCGTCAACTAAAGCGGCCGTATTACCGGGTACGTGCATGAGGGACCCGCGCCCCGCGCCGAACGCCCCTCACCTATGCTACCCCTTCCCGAGCACCAGATCCACGACCCAGCACCCGCGCACGTGCGGGCCGCCGCCGCGGCAGTGGTCGAGGATGTCGTCGGTGTCGCACCCGGCGTCCTGAAGCGCGTCCGCGAGGATCGGCATCGCGCCGAAGTCCCGGGCCTCGTACATGCCGGCGGCCAGCGCCGCGGCGGTGGAGGTGCGCCAGGAGGGGCAAAACGTCACCGGGCGGAACGGGTTCCCGAAGATGTCGCGCATGGCCGCAGCCGCCACCGGCAAGCTCACGTCCGAGACGCGCGGGGAGTGAGGGCCGTAATCTGTAAAGGCCACGAGGCACCGCAACATGTGGAGCGTGCTCGCCGCCGCGTGGCCCGCAGGGAACTGGGCCACACATTTTGCCACCGCCGCGCTACCGAACCTGCGCCCGTCCGGGATGGCCTCGCGGGCGGCCGTCACGTCCTCCCGGGGCGCCTCGCCGTCCGCGTACCGTTCGGCCACTTCCACGACACGCCGGCTCCTCCAATCGCTCAGCCGGTGCCACACACTTCGGCAGCACGCCGCTGCAAACAGCCGCAACTTTCGCTCGCTTGCGTCACGCCGTGCGACGCCCAACATCGGCGCGGCGTCGGTTACCGCCAACCATTCCGCTTCGGTCATTGCCTGCCACCTCCGCTCCCAGCATGACCGAACCCGGCGCCCGGTGCAACCGCCCGCCCGGTACCACGAGCGCGCCGCGCCCGCGGGGGCCGGCGTCGGCGTCAGCGGGTGGCGAGCGCCCGCACCTCCGCCACGAAGGCATCGAGGCTCGGGAACGGCTTGCGGATGACCGCGGACGCGCCGAGCGCGCGCACCTCGGACGGGGCCAGCGCCTCCGGCGACCCGGACACGAACGCGGCCCGCAACTGCGGGCACAGCCGCCGGAGCGCGGTCAGCGTCTGGGGGCCGTCCTGAACGGGCATGAAAATGTCGATCAGCGCGAAGCCGATGCCGGCCCGGTACGCCGCCACCGCCTGCGCCCCCGACGACGCGGTGACCACCCCGAGCCCGTCGCGGCGGAGCACCACGGCGATCAGGTTCAGCACGTCCGGGTCGTCGTCCACCACCAGCACGGTCAGGTCCGGCGTGTCCGGTGCCGGGGGGCCGCCGTCGTCGAATTCCTGCCACGGCCGCTCGCGCTCGGCCGGGACCGGACGAACCAGCCCCTCGGCCCGCTCGGGCGATGCACCGGCCACCGCCCACGTCGGGTTGACGCAGAACCGCGCCGCGTGCTGAAACGCTCCGCCGACCTCGCGCCCGAATGCCCGGTCACTCATTGCGCCCTTGTGAATTATGAGTAAACGAACCGAGTACGCCGGGGCGAGCGGCAGCAGTACAGGAACAAGTGGGTGTGAATGATCGCATATTCCGTGCGCCTGCCTACCCGGCCTTCCCCCAGGAGGCACCGGGGGAAACCCTAAGCCGCGGCGACCGCGGGCACACAAACCAAAACGGGCCGCGGTGTGGCACCGCGACCGTTCGCGTGGGGCCGGCGTCAGCGCGGCAGCAGCAGGTCGAACAGGCGCAGCGCCCACGGCCACCGGAAGTACAGCGCGGCGCCGGCCAGCACGAGGCCCGCGGCGCCGGCGAGGTACGCGCCGGCCACCAAGTCGCGGGGGTAAAGGGGGCGTTCGGGCACGGGCGTTCTCCTCTGTGGGGTGCGGGTCACCGGGGCAGCGGGCAGCGCCCGTTCGCGCAGCTCGGGGCGAGCGCGGGGCCGGGAACCGCCGCCGGCCCCGACACCGCGACCGGTGCGGCGCCGGGGACGCGCTCGTAATGGCGGCCGTCCGCCGCGAGCCGTAGCGGGTAGCCGGCCATGTCCCAGCACACGGTCTGGGGCGCCTTCGGGGCCGCCACCGTTGCGGGCGCCTCCTTCAGGCTCTTCCCGCAGTGGGGGCAGGTCGCGCAATCCGGGCACGACGGCGGGGCCGGCGCGCGGATCTCCCAGCTCAGCGGCTTCGGCGCGGGCTTGTCCCCGGCCGGCGGCGGCGCCGGGCGGTCGATCTTCTTCGCCGCCCCGTCGATGGCGCACCTCAGCGCCCCGTCCTCGACCGGGCACGCCATCACCGTGTGGACGAACAGCGTGTCCCCCACCGGGTAGCCGACCACCGCCGCGGGGCCGGTCACGTCGGCCAGCGCGTCGGTCCGCGCGACCACCGCCCCCGGGGCCGGGTGCGGCTCCTTGCACCCCACGAACACCACCAGCGGTTTCGACAGCTCGGCCGCCGCCTTGTAGCCCGCGGCGTAGTCCTTCGGGACCGCCCGCGGGGCCGGCGCCGGGGCGCCCGCGGGCCGCCCGCTCAGCGCCAGCGCGACCCGCGCCCGGCGGTCCCGCTCGGCGTCGGGTTCGGCCGCGCGGGCGGCGCCGGCCAGGGCCATCAGGAGCGCGGCGGCCAGCGCCGCGCGGTACACCGTTCGCATGATCTCTCCCCAAGAAGGTTCAGCCGGTCGGAACAGGCGCGCGGGGCGAACCCGCGCGCCCGCGGTTACCCGGTTCACCACGCCAGCGCGTCGAGCGCCGACCGCCCGGCCCCGTCGCGGCCCCGGTGCGTGCGGTTCACGAACCAGTCGATCGGGATGCGCCGCGCGGGGAACCCCTGCACGTCACTCAGGGCAAAGCTGTCACCCTGGCGGACCATCCGATCGACCACGGACTCATCGACCCAGAACGCGGCGGCCGGGGCGTCCGGCGGCCACACGGGGCCGGTGTGCGCCGCGTCGCCCCACGAGTTCAGGCAGAGGGCGCCGGGGCGGCTCCCGCCGCGCCACGCGATGAAACTCATGCAATGCGACCAGGAGCCTTGCGGCCGCGCGAAGCCCTGGTCGTCGCGCCCCATCGTGAAGCCCTGGTCGCTACAGACCGCGATCGGGTACCCCTGGGCCAGCGCCCGCTTCACGTCGGTCGCGGACCGCACCAGCGCCGTCTGCTTCACCGGGTGGGCCTTCGCGAGGGCCTCCAACTGGTCGGGCACGCCCGCGCCCCGCTGTCCCCACTGGCGGGCACGCGCCGGGCTGAAGATACTCAGGTCCACCCCACCGTGCTTCTCCATCGGGACGACCCCGAAGTCGCGGCACCACTGCGCGGCCCACGCCCCCACCGAGCCGTCCCCGCTGATCTGGCCCTTCCCGACCTGCACCCGCGAGCCGGCGTAGATCACCTCCGCGCTGACCGGCTTCCACTCGAACGCGGCCCCCTGGGCGATGGCGGTGGCCTGCACCACGTCGCAGGCGTGCTTCCACCCGCACCCGACGCAGCACCCGACGCTCTGCTGGTTCACGTTCGGGTACGCCGAGTCGGACAGCCGCGCGGCCTTGCGCACCGCGCGCCACAGGTACACGTCGTCGTCGCCCAGCGCGGCCCGTCCCGCGGGGGTCGCGTCGAAGTGCAGGGTCCGGGCGGGGTCGAGGTTCGCGCGGATCGCGTCGTCGTCGCGCACCCACCCCTGCGTGGGCACGTACTCGAACTCGTCGGCCCGCGGGTTCGCCGCCGGCACCTCGATACGCTTCTCGACCTCGCGCACCGTCTCCGGCGCGACCTGCACCCCGACGCCGGTGCCGAGCACCAGCGGCAGGATGATCTTCAGGGCCAGGATTGCCAGCCGCCGGAGCCGCTCGCGGCGCTCCGGGTTCTGCGCGTCACTGCTCATTCGCTCTTCCTTGTGGGGAGTGGTGGGGTGGCGGTGCCGTCCAGGTGCGGCACCGAACTGGTCTCGCCGACCAGGTGAACTTCGACCTCGTGCTGGCTGTCGCGGACGGCCCGCGCGAGCCGCTCCTGCACCCCGTCCGCCTCGGCCTCGGCCGCCTGCGCCGCGGCCGTGTGGGACGCCGCCCGGCACCGGTGGTACGCGGCCCGCGCCGCCAAATCCCGGAGCCGCTGCGACAGGGCGTGGATCTCGGCCACGGTCAGCCCGGTGCTCACTTGGCCAGCTCCTCCAGGTGCGCGGCCAGAACCTTGAACAGCCGGGCCGCGGCCTCGCGCTGGTCGGGGGTCAGCTCCGCGTCGGTGGTGGGGAGCACGGCGGCCAGCTCGGCCGCGACCGCCTGCCGCACCTCGCGCAGCGCGGCCTCGCCGATCAGCGCCGCGGCGGCCTCCTTGAGCTTCAGCCGGAGCGTGCCGGCGGTGGCGAGGCCGGGCTCGGCGGTGAGCTTGGCGGCGGCCCGGTACAGCGCGGCCAGGTCGCGTGCCCACTCGCCCTTTTCGGCGGCGGTGCCGGCGCTGGCGTCGAGCGCCGCCTTCAGCTTGGCGCGGAGCGGGTCCGCGGGCGGAGCGGGGGGCGCGGGCGGCTTCGGCGCGGGGCCGTCGATGCCGAGCCGCTCGAGCAGCTCGCGCTGGCGCTTCAGCTCGGCGGCGATTCCGGCCAGCGCGGCGCCCTCGGCCTTATCGAGTTCGGCGCGCTGCCGCCGGATGCCCGCCACCTGCTCGGCGAGCTGGTCGATGGTCTGGGGCGCGGGCGGTTGGGCGCTCGCCCAGGCGGGCGCGAGCAGCCCGAGTACGGGAACGAAAAGGTGGCGCATGGGGTCGGTGCTCCGGGTTACCCCCGGCCGATGGCACGAGGCCCCAAACCTGAACCACGAGCCCCCGGGTTACGGGAAGTGGACGGCGGTTCGCCCCCGACGGGGCCGCGAACCGGGCGCCGCGCGCAGGCCCGGGGCCGACCCGGAGCGCGGCCAATGTTTCCGCAAATCCTCACGCGGAAAACACCTTGCGGCGCGACGGCCGCGTTATCCTTGGTGCCGGTGCGGTTCGCGTTGGGACACCGTTCGGGGTTTTAACGCCGCGATCCGGTGGTAGCGACCGCCCAGCGAACCGCCCGCGAACCGGTAGCGGGTGTCCCGCCGCGGCCCCAACAGCCCCCGTACCGGTTGGGTTCCCCGTTTGCCCTGAATGAGCGAGAACCGCCCGGCCGATCTCATTCGGTGCCGGTTTCCCGTTCCATCTTGTGAGCCGGCGCGGTACAAGGTCCGAACGACTCGTGCGGCTCGCAACTGCGCCCAGAACGGTAACGGAGAACGGAACGCGCCCGGAGTACACCGGTGCGGGCGGGGCCGTCACGCCCCCCAACCCTTCCGATGGCACCGGGCGCGCGGAGCGGCGCGCGAAACGGGCGCGAAGGCTGGCGATCCTCGAAGTGAGATGCGAACTCCGCGGCCTAGCAAAATTGCGACCACAGTGCGGCAAATTAAAAATGATTCATAAAGCTCGACATATTTCGCAAATGTGAGTACAAGGACGAAAACCGCCGTGCTTTCACCTGGGACAATAAACATGCTTGGGCTCAACCGATCGTGCCCGAAGTGCCAGGGTCGTGAGTTCTGGGTGCGCCGCAACCCGAAGCTCCGCGCGCTGCGCATCGTCTGCGTCCACGCGCTGCGGTGCCGCGCCTGTCACACCCGCGTGTGGCGTGTGGCGCCGTGGTGGGCCACGCAAGGCGCGACGCAAGCCGCACCGGCGCGTTAAACGCCGGCGGCACATCCTCTCCCGGCGGCTCGCCGACTCGCAGACCCGAACCGACTCCGACTTCCACTCGCGCCCACGCGGCAACGCCTCACAGTCCGCGCGGCCGGTCCACGCCCCGTCCGGCCCGATCCCGTTGCGTCTCGCCCCCGGTTCCGAAGGCGACCGCGGGCGGCGCGGATGCCGTCTTTTCAAGAACACCAGATCCCATTCGCACCGGGCGATATGCCCGAATGACCGCCATATCATCTTCACTTTTTCACCGTCCCGAGGTTCGTTCACGATCCGGCTGGCGGTGTCGATTTCGTGTGGCTCCTGTGTGTGTGCCTCTCCGGCATTGCGAAACGGGTTGACCGGGTGAACGTTGGGGGGAGCCAAAGCGCTCGGACCGCATCCCTGACAAGCCGCGCCGCTCGCGATTACGCCGCGGCGCGAATTATCACTCATCATCACAAAACCAGCGCTAGCAACAATTTACAGCGCTAATTTTTGCCTACAGCAACTTCGCGATCTAGTTTCCTGTACCGCCTGAGTGACTCGCGGACGCAAGCAAGCACCCGAGTGGCTAATACCCCTGAGTCTCTGAAATCGAAAGGGCTTGTGATGAATTTCTGGAGCACCCGCCGGTCGGCCCACGCCCCCCGCGTCGCTTCCCCCCTGCGGTTCGAGGCCCTCGAAGATCGGTCGGTCCCGAGCGCCGCGGACGTGGTGACGATCGACCCTGCGTACCGCGAGTTCCTGGGCCGCGACATCGACCAAACCGGGAAGGTGTACTACGCCCAGCGGCTCGACGCCGGCGCGACCTCCGCACAGGTGGCGCTCGAGATTCAGAACTCCGACGAGGGCCAGGCGTTCAAGGTGACGGACGCGTTCGCGGAGCTGCTCGGCCGCGCCCCGGGCGACCGGGCCGCGGGCTTCATCGCCGGCCTGCGCCAGGGGATGACCCAGGACCAGATCCGGGCCGCGATCGCCGGCTCGGACGAGTTCTTCCAGCTCAAGGGCGGCGGCACCAACGCGGGCTACCTGAGCGCGCTGTACAAGGTCGCCCTGGGGCGCGACATCGGGAGCGGCGAGCTGGCGACCCGGATGGCCCAATTCCAGTCCGGCGTGTCGCGCGAGCAGGTGGCCCGCGAGGTGTACGCGAGCCCGGAGCGCGCCACCCGGGTGGTGAACGAGCTGTACGTCGATTTGCTCGGCCGCACGGGCGAAAGCGCGGGCGTAAACAACTGGGTCGGCCAGTTGCAGTCCGGGGTGCGCGTCGAGGTGATCGCGTCGCGGTTCGTCGCTTCGGCCGAGTACTTCGACCTCGCGATCCGCGGCCTACTGCCCACAAATACCGGCCCCGCGGGACCGCAAGGGCCGGCGGGACCGGCGGGAGCAACCGGGGCCACGGGGCCGCAAGGGGCACAAGGACCGCAAGGCGTACAAGGGGCACAAGGACTGCAAGGCGTACAAGGGGCACAAGGGCTGCAAGGGACGCCGGGGACACCGGGGACACCGGGGATACAAGGGATACAAGGGCCGCAAGGGCCGCAAGGGCTGCAAGGGCCGGCCGGCACGAACGGCGCGGGCGTGTCGTCGATTTTTTCGGCTTACCAGCTCGCCACCATTGCCGACTCGACCGTTGTTGGCGGGGCGGACGTTCCCTTCTCGACCAACCGCGCCGCCGTCAGCGGTGATGTTACGCACACAACCGGGACCACCACCTTCACGGTCACTGCGAGCGGAACGTACCGGCTGACCGCGACCTTGAACTACACCGCCGGCGTGGGTGCGGTGATCGCATTTGCGGTCAACGGCCTCCCGCTCCTCGGGTGGACCCCGCTGCTCACGGCCACCGGGCAGGTCGTACTCGATACGACAGTGACCTTCGCTGCCGGCGACGTGGTTACGCTCCGGAACAACAGCGCCACCCCCCTGACGATGACGCTGGCGCCTGGTGCGGGAGCGACGCTCACCATCGACCGCATCAGTTGATGCCGTACCGGGGCCGTGGCTCGGGCACGGCCGCGCTCGTCCACGTGCTCGATAGCAGTGTCGCTTTTCTTGACGAGCCGCGACCGCCCGGGAGCGGGGCACGAACGCGCGATGGGGATTCCAAGGCAATTTTGACAGGATTAACAGGATGAACAGGATCTCAAATCGGCCTGTCTTCATCCTGTTCATCCCGTCGATCCTGTCAAAAGCGGCTTTCAGAAGCGTCCGCCCCGACCGCCCCCGGTGCGGCCCGCGGGCGGTCACTCGGTCGCGGGGGTGACGCCGTCCCGGCGGTCCGCCAGCGCGACGAGCACGTCGGCCGTCAGCCCGTACCGCAGGTGCCGGACCGAGCCGTCGCCGAACACCGCGTTCATCCCGCTCCGGTGCGCCGAGCCGAACTCGGCGTACGGGGACCGCGGCTCGTCCCGGCCGAACGGGGACCGGGCGAGGCACACGATGTCGTTGTCCCACCCGTCCGAGTACCCCTGGTCGTCGCACCAGTCGCCCGTCTGGTACCGCTCCGAGTGGAGCCGCTTCTCGCCGATCACCAGCGTGTTCGACAGCCCGTCGGTGACCGACGCGGTGGTGGTCCGCTGCGGGTTCCGCACGATCACCCCGTAGTACGGCCCCTGCTCGAAGGACGTGCTCCGGCTGCCGGACGCGCTGGCGTAGTCGATCAGGCCGCGCCCGCCGATCACGGTCGGCCCGCGGCGGGCGGGGCAGAAGTAGCCCGGTACGGCGACGGCCGCCGCCGCGTCCGCCCCGCTCTGGTACACGGACTGGAGGTCCAGGTACGGGAGCAGTTGGAACGCCCACCCGGCGTTCTGCTGCGGGAGCCCGGCCGGGGTGCCGCCGAGGTACGTGGGCGGCAGGTGGTGGTGCATCCCCCCGCTCGGGAAGTGGCCGGCGGCGTCGTGGTGCGCGTGCAGCGCGAGGCCGATCTGCTTGAGGTTGTTGGAGCAGCTCATCCGCGCCGCGGCCTCGCGCACCTTCTGCACGGCCGGCAGCAACAGCCCGATCAGGATCGCGACGACGGCGATCACGACGAGCAGCTCAATGAGGGTAAAAGCGCGGCGTGCGCGGCCCATCTCGGTCTCCGGTGAACGGCTCAGGGGGGACACTCAGGACCGTAGCGTGCGTTCCCCCCCGCCGGCCGGCGGACAACGTGCGGCGGCCGGAAATGGGGGCCTGCCTGACGCGCGAAATGGGCTAGCAAAAGAAATGTCAACCATCGCGCAAATCACTATCTTACACTCGTCGATTCAACTGCTTAATTTGGGTAACATGGGGCGTTTCCGCTTGGAAACTGTGTTAACGCGCGGATGTACCGAGCGCCGCGCGCGCCCGCCACCCGTCGGCGGCCCGACGCCCCAGCGGGGCGCACCGCGAGCGCCCGCGGGCGGCGCGGCGGCCCGATTTCGCCCCCCGCGCGAGAGCCGCGGAGCGGGGCCGCTCGTACCGAATCCGGTCGCTTCCCGTTCGGAATCCGGCTGTGGAGTAACCGCCTTCTGTCCCCGCCCGAACCCGGCGGCGTGGGAACGTCGCGCGGCGGGGTCGATGGCGTTCCGGCCGGCGGCAGCCCGGGCGGGGTGAGCGCCGATCGGCCCCGCGGCGGCCAATCACGCGCGCACGTTCGCCCCCCAACCGCCGGGTCACTACATTCACCACACCGCGACAAGGAGCACGCCGCCCGTGAACCGCTTGCCCGCCGTCGACGCGCTCCGCGGAGCGGCCGCGCTGGCCGTGGTGCTGTACCACTACACCGGGTTCTTCGCCCTGCTGGAGGTGCCCGTGAGCGCCGCCGGCCGGGCCGCCCTCGCGGTGACCCGGTACGGCCACCTGGGCGTGCCGGTGTTCTTCGCGCTCAGCGGGTACGTGATCGCGCTCACCGCGCACCGGTACCGGTTCACGCCCGGCACCGGGTGCCGCTTCGTGCTGCGGAGGCTGGTCCGGATCGCGCCCCCGTACTGGGCCATGCTGACGCTCATCACGCTGAGCATCCTGGCCGGGCACGCGGCGGGGCTGTTCAAGAACACCACGGTCTCGTTCGACCAGTTGCTCGCGCACATGGTGTACGCGCAGGAGGTCCTGGGTTACGCCGCGCTGGACGTGGCGTACTGGACGCTCTGCCTGGAGGTGCAGTTCTACCTGGTGTTCACCGCGTCCGCGGTCGCGCTGCGCGCGCGGGGGGCGGGGGCACGTGTCGCCTGGTTCGCGGCCCTGACCGCCGCGTCGGTCGCCGTCGACGTAACGGGCGCGGTCCCGCACCCGTGGTTCCCGCGGCTGTGGTACCAGTTCGGGGTCGGCGTGTTGGCCTACGAAGCGGGCCACAGCCGCGCGGCCCGGGGGGTGCTGACGTTGCTCCTGCCGGCGCTGCTCGCGCTGGGCCTGTACCGCGCCAGTGCGGCCGACGTCACGGTCGCGCTGGTCGCGGTCGTGCTGGTGTTCTGCGAAGCGCGGCCCGTCGCCCGGGCCGGGCGGTCCGCGGTCCTGCTGGCGCTGGGGAAGATCTCGTACAGCTTGTACCTGGGGCACGGGCTGGTGGGCCTGGCGCTGGCGGCGTGGCTCCGCCGGGACGCGGCGCGATCGGAGGCGAGCGTTTGGTTGGCGATCGCGGCCGCAACCGCTGTCGCGATCGGGTTCGCCTCTCTGCTCTACCTCACGTGCGAGAAAGCAGCCATTCGCCTGTCCCGCCGGGTGAAGGTGTAGCCGCGCGCACCGATCGGAGTTCGGCTCCCGCACAACAATCGCAGTGGTGGAATTTGCCCAGGGTTGCGCGGTGGGAAGCGGGTCGCATTCCCGGACGTGCGGTCGGCAAAAATTGCCTAAAGTGCGGCGACGAGGGAAGAGTTTGCTCGCCTCGGGTGTGCTTACCCCCTACCCTGAACATACTTTAACGGCTCATTTTCCCTTCAAGGTTCTGCTTTACAAAGCTGACGGGGAGCACTGGCCCGGCGTGGAATATGAGACGTGTCTCAGAACCGGATCGCGTGTCGGAATCCGCCGGGTAACTCTCACCTAGATCAACGGCCCATGCATAAGACTCGTGACGGACGCTCGGATGAACTCAAGGCACTTGCCATTGTGGGCGTAGTGTGCATCCACGCCGGCCTTCCTTACGCCGATGCTCTCAGGTTCTGCGTACCGGTTTTCCTGTCCATCTGGGCCTACCACTATGACCAAGGGTTATCACGTCGCCAGGACCGCGTTTGGGCATACGCATGGCAGCGGTTCATTCGATTACTGATCCCGTATGCGTTTTGGACCGCGGTGTACCTGCCGCTTTTTCACCCCCTCAGCGAGTGGCAATCGACTCCGCTCAGCATAATTGTGAATGGCTGGCTGGGTGGCTATGGTTGGTCCGGGCAGTATTTTTTCATCATCCTCTTTCAATTGACGTTTCTATTTCCGCTATTACACCGTTACACCTCACCGATTTCGCTGTGGGTTGTTCTGGCCGTAGGCGTGATCTGCAACCCTCTGGCAGACTATTTCTTGTTCCGCTCTTACGCGGTATCAGGGATCGGCGATCGGCTGTTTGTCTACTGGTTGCCCTACGTATTCATCGGAATTGCCCTCGCACGCGGTACGATCCAGCCGATGCCCTTGCTGATACCAATGGCTGCTGCGCTTCTCTTGGCGCCAACTGAGCTCGCGCAACTTCTGCTCACCGTCCCGCGCGCATCCCCTTACATGATCCTCAGCGTCACCGTGGGGTCGATTGCGATACTACTGGCAATGGGGCCGACAACTCGCGATCCCTCGCCACGGCAGTTACGATGGCGGCAAATGATCCAGTACGTGGGGCGCAACAGTTTTTCAATCTTCCTGGCGCACCTGCTGTTCTTGAAACTCGGCGATGCCCTACTCGACACGTCCAGTGCTCTGGCACGAACAGAACTGGCCGTGATCTCCGTAATTGGTGGGCTCGGAACCGGCGAAGTTCTCCGGCGGGTACGCTTGGGAATTTTGGTAGGACAATAGCGACAGAAGTTACACAGTTATATCTGTTGGCCAGAGACGACTCGCACCCGGCCACCCATCCGATGCGAGAGCCCCGCTAGCAGGCCACACGTAGCCGAGTACCGTTACCGCTGGCTCTGTTGTTTCCGCCGTGGCATCACGACCATCATTACGGGACCGCCGGAGGCGGTTCACCGGCCACCTGCGAAAACTCAAGAGGTGTCCGTGGCCAAAGGATTTTCCGCCAACCGTTGACCATCAGTGCATTATTTGCGAGCACTTGCAACTTGACTTTCAAGGGCTCGCCCCACTAGATAAGTACCCGGTGGTGCACAGATTACGGAGACGCAGTAAAAACCCGCGGGCATGAGGCGGCGGCCTACCACTTGACAAGAATGATCGCTTGCGTCGAGAGGTGTGCTGCTTGGGCCAGACATCGACTCAATCCTTGGAGCCGATCGCGACGCAGAACAAACTCACTTTTCAGCCAGCGGCCTCGACCGTTGCGCCGACCTGTGGACAGAATCGCTACTCGCGATCAAGCCATTGCCAAATTAATCGACAACGTATCAACCAATGCAACTGAAACACAGCCTCACACTCTACCCGATTCTTCATATGCCAAGCCCAGCACCGGACCCGAACGACTACGGCCCCATCCCTCCCAAGTGGTGGCATGACTACTTGGTTGCTTTTTACATCCTTTCGCCAGTATGTGGAGCCATCGGCTTCTTAGGCGACCACTTAGGATGGTGGAAGATTATCGATCGCTAGCGGAGCAACCGCCAATTTAACAAAATAATACATATTATATTATTTAGCGACTGTCTCTTTTAAGAATCAGCCCGTCGCCTGCTCCGTCGTAGGCGATGCCCGATCGCCACAGCAGGCTTCTCAAATATCTGAAACGAAACCCAGCCACCGACAAGCAAGAGGGGAACAAGCCCGATCCATGCCACGAATGAAGAACCCGAGATCGTCTTCAGACGATTTATCAGATAAGGAATAAGAGGCTGATGCCACAGATAAAGTGAATAACTAATAGTCCCTATGAAAACCAGCCCCCATGCCCACCACGACTTCCAACGAACATAAAGCGAAGCATCAAGAGCAACTGCGGACGCGAGCGCGGCGAGCGTAAAGCTAAATACTGTGAGAGGCTTGTAAAATGTACTCAATACAAATAGCAGGAGCGAAGCAGGTAGCCACAAGCCGGGATTCTTAAACGCCCGACGACCTTGGAAACTCCTCTCTGCAACCAAAGCCCCCAAGCTCCAATCAAACCATGTCATCAAAGGAAATGTCCACACCCAATCGATAGGATGTTCAGGCAGGCCCCAATTACTTATTGCAATTATACGCCAGCCACAAGCCACAATAAACAAAATCACCAATGTCGCACTAATACCAAGACGGCCGCGAATGAATAACAACACTGGAAATAACAAATAGAGCTGAACCTCGGTAGCAATACTCCAGAAAGAAGGATTTATCGCAAAAAAACCCTCACTACCAAAATTATGAATAAAGAACGCATGTGATAAAATCTGTGACATACCCTTATATGTTAAATGGCTATACCCAAATAAAATAGCAAACAACACAAGAGAGATCAAATATGCTGGATATATCCGCCAGAAGCGGCGCCAATAAAATTGCCCAGGATCGAATTTACCAGCTCGTAAATAGGAATAGTGAATACAAAACCCACTAATGGTAAAGAAGAGAGAGACCCCAGCCCAACCGAAAGATACTGGATAAAACCAAACCAGCGTCTCGCTGCGAGGCTCACTGAAATTCCGAAGCCAGCCGTCCCAGGGCAAGTGCCAACCGTAAAACGATCCGAATGCGTGATAGACAACGACCATTAAGATCGCCACGCCACGCATCACATCTGCCCCTACCGAGTTACCTATTCGAGGCGATTCGCCCATCGCGATGCTCCTTACAACCTCTTTCAATCAGACAATTGCACTAAAGCATGATACCGAACCGATCACCGATCGCAACTAAACACTTGTTCACAACAACCGATCGTCGGCGGCAAATGAACAATAGCACCGGACGAGGGATTCCTATTACTGATAGTGACGTTTCTACTTGCAGAAAAGGCATACTTTACTGCCTTAGAATTTATTGACAATTTGCACGAATCACCCTTCACTTCCAGCAAGTTACAACAAACGTCTTACTGGCTAGCGGAAGGAGTTATGGTTGCACGGATGCAAGAAGGGCATCAAGTGATGCCAGATTAGCGCCAGTTGTTGCACTGGCTGCGTACACAATGAGGGATACGCGGCCGGAGTAAATTTCGGAGAATGAGTTTTGCCCGACGTAAAGGGTTTCCGGGCTTCCGGTGTTAGTGTCTACTGTTGTAACATTTTCTGGGACGCCATTCGACAAGAAGTTACTTTTCCCGGACAACAAACTGTACACACAGCGGAAAGGAGTATCGACCATCGGCATTACAGACGATTGAATAAGAACACTTGCCCCATATTTTTCAGCCTGGTATTTCCCCAAGCGGATAGACAGCGCAATGGCTGCATTGCCACCTGCGTAGGTAATCCACGTCAGCATTTGTGTTCCGATGACGGATGCAGGAGTAACCGCAGCGGCAATTGTGACAGGAGCCCCACCAGACGGGAAGGCTGTTGGAGACGACACAACAAAATTGTCGTCAACTCCATCGAACAGCAGCGACCATTTGCCGCCACCCTCGTCCCGAAGTATAGGGCTGGCGTTATCGCTTGGCGCCGTAAACTCATGTCCGGTGTATGGGCATTCGGCCACACGCACGGGGTCTAGATGCGTCACGGCCGGCACGGTCTTTGCTATGTCTTGCCAAAGCAATCCATGCAAACGAGCCAAGGCCGGGTAAATGGTACCGAACAACCCCGGCAGTTTCGCCGGTGACCAGTTCCCGTGTTGTCGCGTCTGGTTGGTCGCAAGCCCGGTGCCCAGCTTCATCGCGCTCTCCTCATGCGTAAGCGACGATGCCGGTCGCGGTGGTGCCCGTGGCGTTCACGCGCACGCCCTCGACGGGCAGGCACTCGCCGGCCTGACAGTTCGGGAACGACACCGCCGCGCCGTCCTTGCGGACCACGGCCACGTCGCCCGCGGTGCCGATCCGCAGCGAGCGGAACGCGCGCGGGGCGTTCACCGTGTCGCTGGGGGTGACCGCGAAATAGTAGTCGCTCGGGTCGGACATGCTCGCCGGCATCTCGACATCCTCCACAGGTTCCCGGCCGATGGCACGGGCCGTATTCGCACCGCACCCGACTGAGCAGCGGCGGTGCCTTGACTGGAGCGCGGGCCTCTGGCCCGCCGGTATGCGCCGGGGTGAGCCCCGACTCCCGCAGAGCCGCACCCGGCCGCCTCGCTCAAGCGAGCCAGAGGCCCGCGCTCCAGTCAAGGCACGGCGCCGGAGCGCGTTAACCGGGTCGGGTATCACCCGGCCGGCGCGTCCGCCCACGGCCCCCACTTCGGCGCCAGCCCCTTCTTCACCAGCCCGCACTGCTCGCTTGCCAGCGGGAGCTTCGCCTCCAGCGGGCACCCGCACGCGGCGCAGGCGTCCAGCGCCCGCTCCTCGCACAAGGCGCACTCGGACTGTCGGGCTTCGAGCACTTCGAGCGGAACGGTTTTGCGCCCGCCCGACACGTGCCGCGCCATCGCCGCCGTGTAGTTCATCGCCTGGCGCCACAGCGACGGCTTTTCTTTTACGTCCTCGGCACACTTCGACAGAACCATCAGCCCGTGGTTGTTCCGGTCGCGGCGCTTCACCACCCAGCCCGGGTGGCGGTGGCAGAACGCCCGCAGCGCGTGCAGCACGCCCGGGGCGTCGGGCCGGTCGCCGGACTCCCCGAACGTCTCCGTGCAGTGAACCGCGATGTACTTGCCGACCCGCTCGTGGTGCCGTTCCAACAAGGGCATCAGGGCCGTGGCGGTGTGCTCGGTGTCGATGAACAGCAGGTCCACCGGGGGCAGGTCCGCGGTCGCCGGGTCGGCCGCCCGGCCCTCGAACCGCGCCCCCAGCCAGCCGCTCAACCGCTCCCACTGCGGCTTCGGCCGGGGGCACACGCTGAGGAACGTGCCGTCGGCCGGGAGGCCGGCGACGATCGCCGCGTCCGCCGGCTTCATCCACAGCGACAGCTCGGCGGCGCTCGCGCAGTCCGCGGCCAGCGCGCGCAGCGTGCCGACGTGCTCGTGGAAGTCGGACGGCTTCGCCGTCGCGGCCCGCGCCCACGCCTCCGGGGTCGGGTGCGCGTTCGCCTCGCACGCCGAACACCCGGCCGGCTTCTCCGGTTTGAACTGCGTCACGTCCACGCTCGACACCGTCGTCATCGGGCCGGGCCACCAGTGCCGGGCCTCGCCCCAGTGCGGGTGCCACAGGGTCGCCCCGCGCGGCTCGTAGCACACGTCCCCGTGCGCGGTGAACCGGCCGGCGTGGTGGTTCACGTGAACGGCCGGCGTGCCGCTTAACCCAGAAGGGTCGGCGGGGTCCAGGCGCGCCCAGGCGGACCGGTCGGCCTCGTGGTCCGGTTCGAGGATCACCGCCGCGCCGCTCGCGGCCTCGGCCTCGGCGCGGGCCAGGTTCGCGCGGAAGGTGTCCCACCGCAGGGCGAGCTGGTGCAGCGGCTCGTGCCGCTCGCGCACCTGCTGCCAGCCGGTGCCGTTGAGGCCGATGTAATCCCGGTGGCTCACCACCGGGGCCGACGGGTGCGCGGCCAGGGCGTCGCCCAACCGGTCGAAGTACCCGGGCGGGTACAGCACGTCGTGCTCGCAGAACGCGATCGCGTCGTACACCTCGCCGTTCGCGGTCGCCGCCGCCACCGCGGCCCGGATCTGCGCGGCGATGGTGGCGTGCGCGCGGCGCCTCTCACCGGCGAACGTGGTCCAGTGGTCGCCGACCCGGCCCGCGGCGACCGGCTCCCAGCCGCACGCGCTCACGGTCACGTCGTGCCGTAGGGTCTGCTCGCGCGCGTGTTGCACGGTCTCGGCGCTGCGATTTAACAGTGCTGGCGGGGCGCTGTTGTCCGTGTACCACACCGCCAGGATGCGCTGCCGCCGCGGCTCCGGGCGCGGGCCGCCGACCGGCTGCACCGCCTCGGACCGCTCCACCAGCCGCCCCCAGGTGTCCGCGGACAGCCCCTTGCCGAAGTGCTCCCGGATCTGCGGGACCGCTTCGATCCCGAGTTCCCGGTGACCCACCAGCAGGTTCCACACGTGGTCCTCGGTGCGGAGCGGGTACGGGGGCGGCGGGTTGTTGTGCCAGCCCGACACGTCGCGGAACTTGTGCCGCCACCGGAGCCCGGGCACGCACAGCGCCCGGCCCCCGCGGCGCCGCACCACCTCGTGGGTGTACCCCTCCTCCCCCCCGAATCCGTTGAACAGCGGGTGGAACCCGGGCCACGCCGCGGTGCGCATCATCCACAGCCCCAGGCCCATCATGGGCACCTCGAACGGCTCGCCCGCCGGGTCCGCGCCGCGCGGGTCCGTGTCCCAGGTGCCCCACAGCCCCGGCGGGGCGGACGGCTTCCAGTGGGTCGCGTACCAGCGGCCGTCGTCCCCGACCAGCGGCCCGGACACGATGTCCCGCGAATCCGGGTTCCGCGCGGCGAAGTCGAGGGCCGCCTGCACCGCCCCGGTTTCCAGGATCACGTGACTGTCGAGGCACATGGCCCACGGGGTGCGGGCGAACCGGAACACGGCATCCCGGGGCTTGGAGGTTCCGGTGAGGTCCGGGCGGTGCAGGTACCGGCCGCCCACGGCCCGGGTGATCGCCTCCACCCGCGGGTCCCGCTCCGGGGTGTTGTCCACCACCAGGTACTCGACCCGGGGGTGGTTCGCGGCCAGGGCCGAGAGCACGAACCACACGTGGTCCGGCTCGCCCCGGGTCGCCATGCCGATCGTTAGCGGGGTCGTCAATGGTCGCTCCTGTGAGTTACTCGCCGCCCGGCGAGATCGTACTGATGCCCTTGGACGTGAGCGGCGGCGGCCCCGGGCTGGTGGTGGTCGGCGCGGGGCCGGGCGAGCACGTGGCCTGGCACTCGGCCTGGGTCATGGGGCCGCTGATCGAGCACCCGAGGCACCCGCTGTACGGGTCGATCTGGCACCACGCGGACCCGGGGCACGAGCAGCAGTAGTAGCCGCCCAGCGAGCCGGTGCTGGTGCCCGGCCCGGGGCTGGTCGGGCCGCCCGGCCCGCCGCTCGTCGTGCTGGTGCCCGGCCCGGGGCTGGTCGGGCCGCCGGGGCTCGTTGGACCGCCCGGGCCGGCGCTGGTGGTGCCGGGCGGCGGGCCGGCGCTCGTGGTTCCCCCGCCCGTGCCGCAGCACACCTGGGTGGTGTCGCCGCAGTCGTTACCGGGCGGGCCGCCGGAGTAGTGGAACGTGGCGCACCCGGTCCCGTCCCACGACGCCAGGAACCACTGGCACCCCTCGTGCGTGTCCTGGAACAGCCAGCTCCCGCCGGACCGGGTCAGTTGGTACAGGTGGTCGTTGGTGCCCTGGCCGGTGCCGCTCCACGTGCCGCCCCCGCCCGTGAGGACGCCGTAGGCCGAGCCGTCCGTGAACGAGAACGGGCCGACCGCCGGGTTACACGGGGTCGTGGTGGTCGTGGACGTAAACGAGCCCGCGGTGGTCGTGGTCGGGCCGGCCGTGGTCGTGGTCGTGGTTGTCGGTGCGGCGGTGGTCGTGGTGGGGCCGGCCGTGGTCTGGGCGCCGGTGCAGCCGAACGACTGCGGAGCGTCCGTTTCCGGGTCGCACGGGCCGCTCAGCGTCGGGCACGCCCCGCACGCGCCGGCGTTGTTGGGGTAGCACTGGTCGAACACGTTCAGCCACGCGCCGCCGTCGAGCCAATCGACGCAGATGTACTGGCACCCGCACTTCTCGCAGTTCGCCCCGCACGGCGGCCCCGCGGTCGTGGTGGTCGTGGTGGTGGTGGTGGTGGTGCTCGTGGTGACCGGGCCGGGCGTGGTGCCCACCGGCCCCGGCACGCACACGCCGGGCGCCTGCGAGCAGGGGCCGGACGGGGTGCCGAGCGGCAGCCCGCACGCGCACCCCGGCCCCGCGCAGGGCCGCACCACCGTGTCCCACTGTCCCCCGTCCCGGGTGCCCCACACGCACGCGCCGCCGCACCCGAAGACCGGGCCGGACGTGGTCACCTCCCGGCACGGGTCCGCGATCGGGTCCGGCGCGCGGTGAACGTAGCACGAGGTCATCGCCCGCTGGGCGCACTCGCCCGGGGGGCCGGGCTCGTCGCAGTAGCAGTTGGGCACCCGGTACCCGGAGCAGGTGTCGCTGACCTTGTACCAGTGGCTCTCCCCTTCTTCTTCCGCCACCCACACCCAGGTGCAACTGCCGGTGCAGTACGGCGGGGGCGGCGGGGGCGGCAGCACACAGGGGGTGTTCGTGTACCCGCACGGCTCGCACGCAACGGTGGGCCGCGGGCACGGGCACGCGGACGAGCACCCGTTCTGCTTGTTCTGCCAGCCGAGAACCGGGTGACAGTACCACCGGCACCCGTCCACGCAGCTCGGGCCGACGGTGGTCGTGGTGGTCGTCAGGCAGGGGGAGTCCGGGCCGCGGGTGGTGGTGGTGCCGGTGCAGTTCGGCGGCCGGACGTCTTCGGTGAGGTGGCCGCACGCGGTGTCCGCGCAGGCGTCAACGGCGGGGCACCACGTGGGGGCGAAGCAGTGGCAGTCGGTCGCGCAGGCGGACGATTCGAGGGTCCAGGCTTTGCCGTCCGCGGAGTAGGTCCAGTGACACGAGCCCGCACACGGGCCGGCGGTGGTGGTCGTGGTGGTCGTAGTGGTCGTGGTGGTCGTGGTGCCGCACCGACCGGCCCCGTTCGGCAGCGGGTACAGTTCCCACGTCAGCCCGGCGTTCCCGTCGGCCTGGCGGCACAGCGCGCAGTCGCCCGCGGCGAAGGCGTTGCCCAGCACCGCGACCCCGGGGTTCAGCGCACCGCCGTACCGCCCGCCGCTCAGGTCCACCAGCACGCCGCCGCCCTGGTCCCACACCTCCACCCACTGGTAGCTCGGGGCGGCGGTGGCGTCCTTGATACGGACGACGAAGAACGGCGGCGGTACGGCCCGGGTTCGCATACCCCGGCCGATGGCACGGGCGCGAATCGCGGCGCGGCTTCCCAAAAGTGGCCCGGGAACCTACCCCGACGGTTGTCGTTCGGATAGCTTCGGGGGGCGAGCGCCGCGCGGGCCGGCCGCTCGCATGAACACGGACCAGCCCGCACGGGGTGTGCTCATGCGCTCAACGCTGGTCGTCTGCCGGGTGCTGGCCCTGGCCGGAATCGGGATGTCGTTCGTGCCCGCGGCCACGGCCGCGGACGAGAAACACGTTGCCCGGGGCAAGGTGATTTACGCGACGGGTGACGCGGTCGAGGTCAACTTCGGTATCGAGGCCGGGATCGCGCCGGGCACCGTTTTCGAGGTCGTTCGCACGGACGGCGCCGGGAGCGTCACGCTCCTCGGCACGGTCGAGATCACCCGGGCCTATCCCAAGAGTGCGGTCGCGAAGTTCACCCCGAAGCGGGGCGTTCCGGTCGCGAAACTGGACCGCCAGGAGGTGCCCCGGCAGGACGACGTGATCCGCCCCGTCTCCCGCCGGGACTGACCCTGCGACCGGTGCGGCCCTGCTCGCTTCCCTCTCT